>PKUF01000007.1 GCA_002869635.1 Desulfuromonas sp.
GTCTGTCCTCGTATTATGAAGGTTATTTTCTAGAAGAGGAGCACCGCAATGCCGGTGACCAGTATGTTCGCCAGTGAGAGGGGAAGGAAGACCTTCCACCCGAGAAACATGAGCTGGTCATAGCGAACACGCGGGAAGGTCGCACGCAGCCACATGAAGAAGAGCATGAAAGCGACGATCTTGATCAGCAGGTTGATCGCGCCGTAGAAAGGACCGGACCAGCCCCCAAGGAAGAGGGTCGCAGCAATCGCCGCGATCACGATCATGTTGGCGTACTCAGCCATGAAAAAGAGGGCGTATTTCATCGATGAGTACTCGGTACAGAAACCGGAGACCAACTCAGTTTCAGCCTCAGGAAGGTCAAAGGGAGTTCGGTTAATCTCTGCCAGTCCGCAGATGACGAAGAGGCCAAAAGCGAGCGGCTGTGTAAAGACATACCAGTTCGGCATGAATGAGCAGATACCGTAGAGCGGCTCCATCTGGGCTTCAACGATAGCGCGTAAGCTCAAACTCTCAGCAAGCATGAAGACCGAGACGATCGTCAGGCCAGCAGCCAATTCGTAAGAGACAACCTGAGCGGCGGAACGCAAGCCCCCCATCAGGGAGTATTTGCTGTTCGATGCCCAACCGGCCAAAACAATCCCATAAACACCGAGCCCGGCCATCGCCAAGATGTAGAGGACGCCGACGTTGAGGTCGGTGATCTGCATCGGGATCAGATAACCTCCGATTGTCAGGTCTGGCCCGAAGGGGACAACCGCGATAGTAATGAAGGCCGGAACCAGAATCATCATCGGCGCGAGAAGGAAAGGAAGCTTGCTCGCCTCAGCAGGAATGATGTCCTCTTTGAAGAAGAGTTTGAGACCGTCTGCGATCGGCTGCAGAAGACCGAAAGGCCCCGTCAGTGTCGGACCGAGACGAGTCTGCATATGGCCGATAAGTTTGCGCTCAACCCAGGTCGCATAAGCAACCATGAGAATCACAACCAGAAAGACCACGAGAATCTTCGTCATCATCGCGACAACAAACTCTAATGGCGCGTTGGACAAGCTCAACAGTTCAGGCGTCATAACAAACCTCTTCCTCGCTCGGTATTGTGTCTAGGTTTCTTCGCTACTGAAACCGGGTTCTCTATCGAATCCGCAGACAGCGCCGTGCCAGCTGCAGCTATCTCTTACTTACGCAGTTGAACTGCGACAGCGGTTTCACCTTTGTAGAGGCGATTCACGCCACCTTGGGCGAAATGGTTAGGTGCAAAAACGACCCCGGAGGGAACAACCTTGCCGACTTTCGCTTTCAGTGCCAACTCTGTTCCGTTCGCGCTGACCTTGATCGTGTCACCTTCGACGACCTTGAGCTTTTCAGCGTCAGCCGCATTCAGTTCAACATAAGGAGCATCGACAACTGATTGAGGACCATAAGCTTTGGTGGAGAGAGTCCCGCTATGATAGAGGCAGCTGCCTGTCACCAGCAGATACTCTCCCTCCACCGGTGTCGCACCTATAACCGGCTGCAGACTCTTCTTAGTTACGGCAAGAGTCTCACCACCCCAAACGACCCCCTGCGGCCCAATATCACTCAGGGCGATCCCTGCATAGGGACCACTCTGGGCGATCTCAGCAAAAACCGCGGCAGGTCCGGTGTAGCTCACGATCGCGCCCAAAGTGGAGAGGATCTGAGAGAAGATGGTGAAATCGCTTTTTGCTTCCCCCGGAGAAGGAACACCGTGGCGCAACCGTTGCAGACGCCGCTCAGCGTTCGTGAAAGTCCCTTCCTTCTCGGCAAAGCTCGCGGCCGGCAAGACCACGTCAGCCTCTTGCGCCGTCGGGGTCAGGAAGAGATCCTGAACCACGACAAAGGGAGATTTCTTGAGACCATTTTCGACCTTGGCACGGTCGGGATAAGATGTAAGGGGGTCCTCGCCGACAATGTAGAGGGCAGCCATCTCACCGTTGAGCATCTCCTGCGCCCCGGAACCACCCGCTGCTGGCATCACACCAAGGTCGATCGCCCCTTGACTGTTCGCCTTCTCACCGCAGAGGTAGAGGCCACTCCCTTGCTTACCTGCCACATCGGCGAGAATCGCAAGATTGGCTGCGGCTTTGCCGAGTTCAAGACTTTGCGCGCTGTAGGGGAGTCCGTAGGCGAGAAGGATCGCTGCCTTATCAGCTTTGGCCAAAGAGCGGGCCGCCTGACGAATCGTTTCGACCGGCACCCCGGTCAGCTCACTGGCTTTTTCGGGCGTCGCATCTGCAAGAGACGCTTTATATGCATCGAGATCGTCAACTCCTTCCGTCACAGCGAGGTTCTCTTCAAGGAGAGTCGCCGCCATGGCGTTAAGGATATGAACCTCGAGCCCCGGCTTGGTAAGCAGAGTCGACGCGTGGGGTTGCTTGGTCAGCTTCCCTTTTTTGTCACTGACAACAAAGAGTTCAGCATTGTGCCGCTTCACCGCCTGATTGACGACCATCCCGAAAACCGGATGGGTCTCGTAGAAATCAGAACGGATCGCCAGGATCGTTTCACACTCTTCGACCTGAGGGAAGGTTCCAGTCGACGCTGCAACGCCAAGTGCCCCTTTGACCCCTTCGGTCACACCGGTGTAACAGACGCCGCCGGAGTGATCGAGGCTCTTGGTCCCAGTCGCTGAAGCGAGTTGCTTAAGCAGAGTGTACTCTTCGTTGGTCAGTCGACCACCAGCAAGAATACCGAGTTTCTCACCGGCCGCTTTAAAACCGGTGACAACGGCGTCAATCGCCTCTTGCCACTCCACCTCAACCAGCTGGCCGTTTTTACGCAGCAGCGGCTTGGTCAGACGCTCATCACTGTGGATATAAGAGTAACCAAAACGGCCGCGGATACAGAGGTTGCCGTCGTTCACACCGGTCTTGTCGTTAAAACGAACTGTCTCAACCTTGTCGTCGAGAACCCCGAGGGTTACGGTGCAACCGTTACCGCAGTAGCCACAAACCGTATCGACCTCATTGAGCTGCCAAGGACGAGCTTTGTACTTAAAAGGTCGCGGCAAAATCGCCCCGACCGGGCACATCGACACACACTGACCGCAGAATTCGCAGTTCAGATCGCGATCATAGGCCGTAGCAATCTTGGTCTCGAAACCACGGTTGATGAAGGAGTAGGAACCGTAACCAACGATCTCGTCACAGACACGCACACATTTACCGCAGAGAACACAGCGATTCATGTTGCGCTCAATGAGCGGATTGACAATGTCGGTCTCAAGATCGAACTTCTCGCCCTCAAAGCGATTCGTGACAACCTCGTACTCGTAGGTTAAATCCTGCAGATCACACTCGCCACCCTTGTCACAGACCGGACACTCAATGACGTGGTTGACCAAAAGGAACTCAAGCACGGTTTTACGCACTTTACGGATCTCGTCGGACATGGTGGTAACCACCATCCCTTCGGTCACCGGGGTTGTACAAGCGGGGATCAAGCGCCCTTTCATCTGCTGGACTTCGACCAAACAGACCCGGCACGCCCCGTAGGGGAGAAGTTTTTTGGCGTAACAGAGAACCGGGATATCAACCCCGACTTCTTTAGCGGCCTCGTAGATCGTAGCCGTCTTCTTAACTGTTACCTGCTTACCGTCAATCGTAAGATTTACCATCTTGACCTCGTATCTAATCAGCTAAGAACGTCGGCTACTCGATCGCCATGAAGCGACAGGCATCGTAACAGGAGGTACACTTGGTGCACTTCTCCTTGTCGATGACGGCCAGCTGCTTCTTCTCCCAGATGACCGCGTCGACTGGGCAGACCTTGTAGCAGAGCCCACACTTTTTGCACGCCGCCTCGACCACCTCGAACTTGAGCAGCTCCTTGCAGCTGTTCGAGGGGCAACGCTTCTCCTTGATGTGAGCCTCATATTCATGTCGGAAGTAACGCAGGGTCGAGAGAACCGGATTGGGAGCCGTCTGTCCAAGTCCACAGAGTGAACTCTTCTTGATGTCATAAGCCATATCCTCGAGAAGTTCGAGATCACCCTCTCGTCCCTTACCTTGAGTGATCCGCTCCAGGATCTCGAGCATGATTTTCAGACCGATGCGGCAGGGGATGCATTTGCCACACGACTCAACGCGGGTAAAGTTAAGGAAGAAACGGGCGATGTCGACCATACAGGTCGTTTCGTCCATAACCACCAGACCACCAGAACCCATCATCGCCCCGGCCTTGATCAACGAATCGTAATCAACCTCTGCGTCAAGGGCGTCCGCGGGGAGACAGCCCCCCGAAGGGCCACCAGCCTGAACCGCCTTAAATTTACGGTTATTGAGGATCCCGCCGCAAACGTCGTAGATAACCTCTTTCATCGTCGTACCAGCCGGAACCTCCACCAGACCGGTATGTTTGACCTTGCCGGTCAAAGCAAAGATCTTGGTTCCCTTGGTCCCTTCGGTCCCGATAGAGGAGTACCAGTCAGCACCGTTGTAGAAGATGTAAGAGACATTGGCGAAAGTCTCAACATTGTTGATGTTCGACGGCTTGCCAAAGAGACCTTTAACCGCCGGGAACGGCGGACGGGGTCGAGACATCCCACGTTCACCCTCAATCGACGCCATCAGTGCGGTTTCCTCACCGCAGACGAAAGCACCGGCACCCGCCTTGATCCGCATATCGAGCGGGCGGGGGAAGCCGAGAGCGTTCTTTTCCCCGAGATACCCCATCTCGTAACATTTATCGATCGCCATCTGCAGGCGCTTGATCGCCAAAGGGTATTCTGCGCGGACGTAGACATAGGCAAAGGTGCAGCCGATGGCATAGGCGCCAATCATCATCCCCTCGATCAACCCGTACGGGTCGCCTTCGAGGATCGAGCGGTCCATAAAGGCCCCTGGATCCCCTTCGTCAGCGTTACAGATCAGGTACTTGGTTTCACCCGGAGACGCCTTACAGAAGGACCATTTGACGCCGGTCGGGAAGCCACCGCCCCCACGACCGCGCAGGCCCGACTTCTTGACTTCTTCCACGACTTCATCTGAAGTCATCGTGAGGGCTTTCTTGATCCCGGTGAACCCCTTGTGATCAAGAAAGTCTTGCAAACTTTCAGCGTTTACAGTTCCGCAGCGAGAGAAGATGACACGCTGCTGTTTCTCGAGGAATTTCTCATAATAAGGGCCGGCAACCTTCTTGGCGACCGGCTCGTTGCCGAGAACATGTTCCTCAATGATCTGCGGAACCATCTCGGGAGTGCAAAAATCATAAGTGACAGCGTCCTGCCCAGGGAGGACAATATCCACCAGTACGTCATTGGCGCAGAGTCCACGGCAACCGGTTCCGACGACGTCGCAACGCTTGCCGACCTTTGCCTCGACACCCTGTTTGGCAAACTCCTCAGTAAAAGCATCGGCAACAGCGGCAGCGCCCGAGGCGAGCCCGCCCGTTCCCTGGCAGATGAGGACTTTGATTGCTTCTGCATTTGCGGCCATATCTCTTTATCCCTGCAATTGGAGGTTCGTCTGTTCGTGGCTCCGACGCCTAATCCATCGCTATGTATTTGTTGATGACCTCGTCAAGCTTCTGCACCGAGAGGCTACCGTAGGTTGCATCGTTGACCATGATGACCGGCGCCATACCGCAGGCTCCGATGCAGGCCACATACTCAGCCGTAAACTTGAGATCCTCGGTGGTTTCGGCATGACCGACCCCGAGACGCTCCTTGATGGTGTCGCCCAGACGCCCAGCCCCTTTAACATGACAGGCAGTCCCCATACAGACCCTGATGATGTACTTGCCACGCGGCTCCAAATGGAACTGTGCGTAAAAAGTCAACACCCCGAAGATCTGGCTTGAATAGACATTCAGCCGCTCCGCGACCAGATGAACTGTCGGCTCGGGAATATAGCCGTATTCCTCCTGAATCTCCTGCAGAACAGGCATCAGGGCCCCGTGCATATCGATGTACTTGTCGATGACCTTGTTCGCCGCTGCCAGGTCGACTTCCTGTTCTGGCGTCTCTTCTACGGTATTGCTCATACCCGTACCCTTTCCGGTGTGAATTACCTGTCGATCTCACCAAGAACGATATCAAGCGTCCCGATGACGGCAATCAGATCAGCAATCAGACTCCCTTCACACATCTGCGGCAGCGCCTGCAGATTGACGAAAGACGCCGGACGGATCTTCATCCGGTACGGCTTGGCCGAGCCATCAGAGACGAGGTAGTAGCCAACCTCGCCCTTCGGATTCTCGACCCCTTGGTAGATCTCGCCAGCTTCCGGCTTAAAACCGTCGCTGATAATTTTGAAGTGGTGAATGAGGCCTTCAATGGTATTGACCACATCCTTTTTAGGAGGCAGACAAACCTTAGGAACATCGGCGAGAATCGGGCCCGGCTCAAGACGGTCGAGAGCCTGAGCGATGATCTTACAGGATTCACGCATCTCTTTGAGACGCAGGCGGTAGCGTGCCCAAGTATCGCAGCCATCGCTAACCGGCACTTCGAAGTCGTAACTGTCATAACCGCAGTAAGGATTATCACGCCGCAAATCCCAGTCGACACCGGAACCTCGCAGCGAGGGGCCGGAAAGACCGATATCGATCGCGGCCTCCTTACTGATAACACCATTGCCCATGATTCGCTTCTGCCAGATCTTGTTCCCGGTCAAAAGCCCTTCATAGGTGTCGACATGTCCCGGCATCGCCGCGATAAAGTCGCGCATCTCTTTTTCGATCCCGTCGGGGAGATCGGCCGAGAGACCACCAACACGGAAGTAGTTGGAGGTCATACGTGCACCGGAGATCTTCTCGTACATATCCATGACATGCTCGCGCTCACGGAAGCAGTAGAGAAAGACCGTCATCGCACCAATATCAAGAGCATGACAGGCAAGCCAGACCAGATGACTCTTGATACGGGTCAACTCAGCCATAATGACACGCACCGTCTGGGCACGCTCAGGAATCTGATCGGTAATGCCGAGAAGCTTCTCCACCGCCAGCACGTACCCGAGGTTGTTGTGCATCGGCGCCAGATAATCAAGACGATCCGTCAGCGGCAAAACCTGATGATAGGTACGGTTCTCGGAGAGCTTCTCCGTTCCCCGGTGAAGGAATCCAATGTGCGGGACCGCCTTGAGGATGGTCTCTCCGTCAAGCTCAAGCACCAACTGCAACACCCCGTGTGTCGAGGGATGCTGAGGGCCCATGTTGATGGTCATCGTTTCAGTCGTAGCCATATCAAGCCTCTTTAAAGAAAAACGGTAACGGAACCGGTCGATGCCCTAGGAGAGCCGCCCCTGATAAGGATCGCGGCCGGGGCCCTGAAGGGGATAATCCTTGCGCAACGGATGCCCTTCCCAGTCGGCAGGCATCAGAATGCGGCGCAGGTCGGGGTGATTGTTAAAGGAGATCCCCATGAGATCCCAACATTCACGCTCATGCCAGTTGGCCGTCCCCCAGACACCGGTCACAGTGTCGACACGGGTATCATCCTCAGCAACTCCAACCTTGACCCGCAAACGCTCCTTGGTCTCGAGATTATAGAGTTGATAGACCACCATAAAACGAGGCGACTGACCAAGATAGTCAACTCCGCAAAGGTCCGTCAGGAAATTAAACCCTTCCTCGTCCCGCAAAAAAGTGGAGATCGCAACGATCTCCTCCTTCTTGACAACGACCGTGGTCTCACCACGAAACTCGGTGACGCTTTCAACGGCTGCTGCAAACTTGGCCTTCAGATTTTCGACTGTCGTCTGTACGCTCATGACTCTTATCCTTATCCCTTCGCTCTACCCGTTGCCGGATTACGCCTCGCGAATGACTTCGCCAACACCGATCGCCGCACCAAAGGAGTTCTTCTCCTTCATAATCTTCTCCTGCAGCTTGATCAAACCGTAGAGAAGACCTTCCGGACGCGGAGGGCAGCCGGGGATATAGACATCAACGGGCAGCGCCTCGTCGACCCCCTGAACAACACTATACGTGTCGAAAACACCACCGGAACAGGCGCAGGCGCCCATCGCAACGACGTACTTCGGCTCAGGCATCTGCTCATAGACTGTCTTGATAACCGGCAACATCTTTTTCGTGACCGTGCCGGCAATGACGATGCAATCGGCCTGCCGCGGCGAGGCACGGAAGATGATCCCAAAACGGTCAAGGTCGAAGCGTGCAGCACCGGTCGCCATCATCTCGATGGCGCAGCAAGCCAAACCAAAAGTCATCGGCCAGAGAGAGCGGGACCGCGACCAGTTGACCAGCTTGTCAAGCGAGGTGACAATTACGTTGTCGCCAAGAGTCTTATGATCTACTCCCATTCCAGCGCTCCTTTTTTACAGACATAGACATAACCGAAAAGGAGGATAAGGATAACGACACCCATTTCAGCAAAACCAAAAACCCCAAGGCGCTTAAACATGACCGCCCAGGGGTAAAGGAAAACCGCCTCAATGTCGAAGAGGATAAACAGCATCGCCACAATATAAAACTTGACGGAAAAACGCTCGCGCGCCGTCCCGACAGGGGGCATACCGCACTCATAAGGGGCAAGCTTGACAACACTGGGCTTTTTCTGCCCCACGATGCCGGACATGACCGTTGAGCCCACGGCAAATGCCAGTGCGATCCCGATCAGGACAAGAATTGGAAGATAACTCTCTAACATGAAGTCGACTCCTCCCACGATGGTGGTTTGCATAATACGCTTCCCCGGATACCGTTTACGGCTTCCGGCATACGCAAGTTAGGACAAAAGCCCCCCTGTGTCAAGGAAAAAATACAGTATACTGTATGCACTTGACTCGGAGATAAAGCTGGTCTATTCCTGTAGTTACGTCGTTTGGCTCTACCTTTGCATTGGCTCAACCCAACACCGGAACAACAACGCGAAACACCACTTGGACAAAATCAAAAAAACGACACCCATGAATAAGGGCTAATACAAAAGCAACAAAAAATGCCCGCCCTCAAATAAGGGCGGGCATAAAAAATCAGTCGACTGACGCCTCTTCTGCAGCATCGGCACCCTCCCCCTTCTTCTTCCCGAAGAGACGGGCAAGCAGAATACCAACCTCATAAAGAAGAACAAAAGGGACAGCCAACGCCGTCTGTGAAAAGACATCGGGCGGCGTCAACATAGCACCGATCAGAAAAGCGACCAGCAGAGCGTATTTGCGATTACGGGACAACCAGCGATGATCAACGATCCCCATCCGGGCAAGAAAAAAGATGACGATCGGGAGTTCAAAGACAAGCCCAAAGGCGAGAAGCAGCTTACTCGAGAGCGTGAGATAGCCCCCCATGGAGAGCATGGCACTAATCTCACCACTGCTCGTCCCAAACTTCACCAAGAAGGTGAAGATCGTCGGAAAGACGAAGGTGTATCCGAACCACGTCCCAACAAAGAAGCAGAGGCAACTGGCAAAGACAAAGGGAATTGCAAAACGTTTTTCATGCTTATAGAGCCCAGGAGCGACAAATCCCTATACCTGCCAGAGAATCACCGGAAGCGCCACAACCACCGCCGCGAGCGCCCCTATCTTCAAATAAGTAAAGAATGGCTCAGTCGCATTGATAAAGACGAGCGAACTCCCCTCAGGCAAGGCGTCCCGAACCGGCGTTGCAATCTCCTGAAAGATTCGCTCGGCAAAACCGTAACAGACAATAAAAGCCCCCAGCCAAGCGACAGCCGCAATCACCAATCGTCGGCGCAACTCTTCAAGGTGGGCCGTAAAGGGGAGCTGTTCACTACTCGACACGCGGCGACTCCTTGGCTTCGTCCGACGTTACAGATGACGTCTCCTTCACAGAACCAGAATCTTCTTCCGCCCCTGGATAAGGATCAGAGGCCGCATCACCGGCTATCTTGCCTTCGCGTTCAAGACGATCTCGGGTTTCAGAGGTCCGCACCTCTGCCTGAAACGACCCTTTAAGTTCGTCGGTCGCGCGACGAAACTCGGCAAAACCCCGCCCGAGAGCCCGCGCCAGATCAGGGAGCTTCTTTGGGCCGAGAATCATCAACGCCAACGCCAGCAACAAAATAAGTTCGGGCATACCAATTCCGAACATAGACGCAACACCTCGCAAAAAAAGAGAAAACCGTCACTAAATCCAGCTGAGAATAGCTCTATTGGACTTCGCCTGTCAAGAACTCTAAAAAGACCGATAAGAGTTTGACACTAAAAGGTTTTTATTCTAGTATTCCGCAATTTCAACGGTACGGGAAAGGGAGACTGACCATGTCTCAAGAACAGATCAAGGAAGAGATTCGGGCTCTTGCACGTCAACGCAACGCCCTGATCCTTGCCCATAACTATCAGCGCGACGAAATTCAGGAGATCGCCGACATCACCGGCGATTCCCTCGGGCTCTCGATGGAGGCCGCCCGCACCGAGTGTGACGTCATCGTCTTTTGCGGTGTTCACTTCATGGCAGAGAGCGCCGCCCTGCTCTCACCAGAGAAAACCGTCCTTCTCCCTCGTGCTGATGCTGGCTGCCCCATGGCCGACATGGTCACTGCCGAAGGTCTGCGTGAGATGAAGTCCCGCTACCCCGACGCTCCTGTGGTTACCTATGTCAACTCCACGGCAGCGGTCAAGGCCGAGAGTGATATCTGCTGCACCAGCGCCAATGCCGTCAAGGTGGTCAACTCATTGAGCGAAAATGAGGTCCTGCTGGTTCCCGACCGGAATCTCGGTCGCTACATCGCCGCTCGCACCGACAAGACCTGTCATCTCTGGGAAGGGTACTGTCCGACCCATGACCGCCTTGATGCTGAAAGCGTTCAGCGCTCTCTCAACGAACACCCCGACGCCATTTTCATGGCTCACCCCGAGTGCCCCCCTGAGATTCTCGAACTGGCACACCACATCTGCTCCACCAGCGGGATGTATGATTATGCGCGCAGCCACAGCGCCAAAACCTTCATTGTCGGTACCGAGGCGGGAATTCTCTATCGCCTGCGCCAAGAGAACCCCGACAAAGAGTTCATCCTTCCGACCGCGCAGTTGATCTGTCCCAACATGAAACTAACCTCCCTCGACGACCTCCTTCACTGCTTGCAGACCATGAGCCCGCAGATCACTGTCCCGGAAAAGATCGCCGCCAAGGCCCGCATCACCCTTGACCGGATGCTCGCTGTCCCCCGCGACTGATTCTGAACAAGGCTGCCCCTGCCTGATCAAGCGCCGTACGGATCCAGATCATGGAAAACCACGACCTCAATCCCCCCGAGATCGCTCACGCAACCCTGCGGGCGATCTGCGAGGGGGTCGCAGCCGGCGGCAGTCGGAGTGAAGTCCTCGGCTTGGTCGGGAGCAGCACCGCTTGCCTTCTTGCTCGCCTCCTGGCCCAAAGCCGTGAGACCCTGCTGATCCTCTGTGCCGAGGCTCGTGAGGCCGAACAGCTGGCGACCGACCTCGCCTTCTATCACGGGCGAAAGGAAGAGATCCTCCTCTTCCCGCACTGGGAGGTCGGCCCTTACGAACCTCTCACACCCCACCCTGAAATCGAAGCGACCCGTCTCTCGACTCTCGCAGCCCTGCACGAAGGGCGCGGCCGTGCTGTGGTCACCACCCTGCGCGCCGCGATGCAACGGGTGATCCCGGCGGAGATTCTCGCTGAGCTGACCAGCCACCTTGAGGTTGAGGAGGAGTACCCCCGACAGCAACTCCTGAGTCGCCTCGAAACCCTCGGCTATCAGAACGGGCCTCTGGTTGAGGACCGCGGCAGTTACTCGATCCGTGGTGACATCCTCGACATCTTTCCCCCCTCGCACAATCGCCCGGTACGGATCGAGTTCTTCGGCGACTACATTGAGCGGATGCGCCCTTTCGATCCCGAAACCCAGCGTTCCGGTGAAACCGAACTGCCCGAACTGACCCTACTGCCGGCACGAGAGATGGTTCTGGCAGGGGAACACCTGACGACCTTCACCCGTCAACTTAAAGAGCGTTGCGATACTTTAGAGATTCCCCGCACCCAGCGCGAGGCGATCCTTGAAGAGATCCGCGAAGGGATTATCGCCCCAGGCCGCTCGTTTCTTCTCCCCTGCAACTACCCTTACCTCGACACCCTCTTCGACTATCTCGGCAGCGCGACCTGGGTTTTGCACGACCCACCGGCCCTTGAAGCGGCTGGCGACCGTTTTGCCAATGAAATCCGCGAAGGGGAAGAGCGGGCGAGGCGGCAAGAGGGACCCTACATGCCAGCAGCGAGCTTTTACCTTGACCCGACCGAGGTCGAGGAACGCTCGCACCGAGGACGCCGTCTCGACCTTTGCGGCCTGCGGATCATCCAACTTGATCAAGAGAACCCCAGCTTCCGAATTCAGGCCAAAGGGAACAACAACCTGCGCCTCAGCACCGGCGGCGGAACTGAGGCACTGGCCGAAAAGCTGCGCGAGGCAAGGGGGCATGAGTGGCGCCAGCTCATCGTCTGCCGTCAGCGGGGGCAGGCCGAGCGCCTGCTTGAACTACTTGCTGGAACGGACCTGCACCCCCGCTTCGAGGAACACCCTCCCTCCCTTGCAACACTCAAAGCGAAAGAGATGGTGTTAACCCTCGGCGAGCTAAGCGCCGGGTTCCGCCTCCCCGATGAGAAGTTGGCGGTGATCACTGAAGAGGAGATCTTCGGCGAGCGAGTCCACCGCCGCGGCTTGAGCGCCGCCCGCTCCCGCGCCGCCCTCTCGACCTTGGCACAGCTGCGTGAGGGGGACCATGTAGTCCATGCCGATCATGGTATCGCTACTTACTGCGGCCTGCTCCACCTCGCCACCGGCGGAGTCGCCGGCGACTATTTGCATCTTGAATACGCCGCCGGCGACCGACTCTACCTCCCCATCGACCGTATCGAGAAGGTGCAGAAGTATGTCGGCGGCGAAGGCCACACACCCCGCCTCGACAAGATGGGAGGAGGCGCCTGGGAGAAGGCGAAAGTCAAGGCGAGAGCCGCCATCGAAGAGCTCGCCCGCGATCTGTTGCGAGTCTACGCCCGGCGGGAGATGGCCCCCGGCTTCAAACACCCTCCCCCTGACCGGATCTTCCGCGAATTTGAAGCGGCCTTCCCCTACGAGGAGACTCCTGATCAGCTCGCCGCCATCAACGACGTCGTTGACGACCTGCTGGCCGAGCGCCCTATGGACCGTCTGGTCTGCGGTGACGTCGGCTACGGCAAGACCGAGGTGGCGATCCGTGCTGCCTTTATGGCAGCTCTGGCCGGACGTCAGGTGGCGGTCCTCGTCCCAACCACCATCCTCGCCCGCCAGCACTGGGAAAATTTCCGCGAGCGGTTCAAGCAGTACCCGGTGGAAGTCGACATGGTCTCACGCTTCCGCAGCACTGCCGAGCAGAAAAAGAGCCTCGAGCGGACCGCCGCTGGCCAGATCGACATTCTCATCGGCACCCACCGTCTACTTCAGCGTGATGTCCGCTTCAAGAATCTCGGAATGGTAATCATCGACGAGGAGCAGCGCTTCGGGGTTCGCCACAAAGAGAAGCTCAAGAAGATGCGAGCCGAGGTCGATGTTCTCACTCTTACCGCCACTCCGATCCCCCGCACCCTGCATATGGGAATGATGGGGCTGCGAGACCTCTCGGTTATCGACACCCCACCGGTTGACCGCCTTGCCATCCGTACCTACGTCACCCGTTTTGACGATGACCTGGTACGCGAAGCGATACTGCGCGAATTGCGCCGCGGCGGCCAAGTCTTCTTCGTCCACAACCGGGTTCAATCGATCAGTGCCATGGCCGATTTCATCCGCAACCTTGTCCCTGAAGCAAAGGTCGCCGTCGGCCACGGCCAGATGGGAGAGAAGGAACTCGAAGAGGTGATGCTCGGTTTTGTCGAAGGGAAGAGCAATGTGCTGGTGAGCAGTACCATTATCGAGAACGGCCTCGACATCTCCCGCGCCAACACCATTATCATCAACCGCGCCGACTGCTTCGGCCTTTCTCAGCTCTACCAACTGCGAGGGAGGGTCGGCCGCTCACGTCAGCGCGCCTACGCCTACTTCCTCATCCCCGGCGAAGGGACCCTGACCCGCGATGCCCGTGAGCGCCTCAAGGTCCTGCAAGAGCTGACCGAACTTGGGGCCGGCTTCCGCGTCGCCAGCCACGACCTTGAACTGCGCGGGGCCGGCGACCTCCTCGGTGCCAATCAGTCGGGACAGATCGCTGCCATCGGCTTTGAGATGTACACCGAGCTCCTTGAAGAGTCGATCGCTGAGCTCAAAGGGGAAGGGAAAGAGGAACAAGTCGACCCCGAAATCCGCCTCGGACTCTCGGCCTATCTCCCTGAAAAATACGTTGCCGACCCGAACCAGCGCCTCGTCTTCTACAAAAGAATGGCTGCCGCGAACGATGAAGCGACCCTCTACGACGTGGCGGATGAGCTGCGCGACCGCTATGGCGAGATCCCGGAAGCCGCCGAGACCCTCATCGAAATGATGAAATTGCGGGTCCTGCTCAAAGAGCTGCAAATTGAACAGGCCGAATACGACGGGCGGCAGCTTGTCTTCGGCATCCACGCCGGCACCCCGATCCCTCCCGAGGCGATCCTCGGCCTGTTACAGCAGGGAGAACGCTATCGTTTTACCCCTGACTACCGTCTCCACATTGCCACCGGCAAAATGGCTCCAGGTGAGGTTCTGACTGAAGCGAGAAAAGAATTGAAAGCGCTGCAACGGCTGTGCTAACAATACCCTTTTTCCCGCGACCAAGGACCTTGCCGTCATGACGCGCCTCATCCAACTCTTCTGCCTCTGCACCTTACTCATCCTCACCGCGTGCGACAAGCCAGAGACTTCGGCACCCGCGCCCGAGACCATCTCCCCGACGCTACTTCAAGTCGACGGGCGAAGCTTAACGCTTGAGGACTTCAATCAAGAATTTAAACAGACCCTGCCAGCGGGGCAGGTTCTCAGTGATGAAGAGCGCCGCGCCCTGCAGCGGGACTTCCTCATTCAGATCATTGATCGCGAACTAAATCTCGCCGAGGCCGAGCGACTAAAGATCAACGTCACGCCACAGGAGGTTGAAACCGCCTTTGAGGACCACCGCCGTGACTACCCCGACGCCGAATTCACCGAAATGCTCAACAAACGCAAGATCACCCTCGATGAATGGAAAAAGGAGTTGGGCAAGCGTCTTCTCCTCGAGAAAGTGGTGCGACAGATCGTCTATGATCCACTTGAGATCGGTGACGAAGAGATCGCCGCTTACTACGAAAGCAACCGTGACAACTTCGATCAACCCGCCCAAGTCAGAGCACGTCAGATCGTCGTCGCCAGCAAAGAAGAGGGCGAAACCCTTCTTGGGCAGCTGCGCCGGGGGGAAGACTTTGCCAAACTTGCCGCGGCCCACTCCCTTTCGCCCGACAGTGCAGAAGGAGGGGATCTCGGTTTCTTCGCCAAGGGGGATATGCCGCAGGAATTCGACGATACTGTCTTCACTCTCCCGGTCGGACGTCTGAGCGGCCTTGTGAAAAGCGAATACGGCTACCACGTTTTTCGTGTTGAAGAGCGCCGCGAAGCGATCCAGCTCACCCTTGAAGCGGTGAAGGACGAAATTCGCGAGCGCCTGCTGAGTGAAAAGAAGGATGCTGCCTACCAACGCTGGCTGCAACAGCTGCGTGCTAAAGCGGTCATCGACGTCAACGGGGCTCTACTCTAGCCCCCCTCTCTACGGATCACTATGAAGCGTCTGGTTTTTACCGTCCTCATCTTGCTGCTCACCTGCGCCCCCCTTACGGCTGAGGTCCTTGACCGGATCGTCGCTGTGGTTAACGGTGAGATCATCACCAGCATCCAACGCGACCGCCTTGTCGAACAACGTCGTGCTAGCGCGCCTATCGGAACATCTGACAAAGCCCTGCAACAGGAGGCGCTCGACACCCTCATAGAGGAGAAATTAATCGGCCAACGCGGCAAAAGCCTTGGCCTTGGGGTCGAAACAGCCGAAGTTGATGCCGCCATCGACGACGTGTTACGCCAAAACAGTATCAGCCGTGAACAGTTGCAAGCGGCTCTCGAACAACAAGGTGTTCGCTTTGCCGACTACGAAGAAGAGCTGCGCCGGCAAATCCTCCGTTTCAAGGTCATTGGTCGTGACATGCAACAGAACCGTGACGTCAGCCAGTTTGAGATCGAACGTTACTATGACGAGTATCAGGATGAATTTCGTCTCCCCGAAACCCTTTCTCTATCCCGACTCTCTCTCTTTTTGGCTGAGGATCTCACTCCTGAGGAACACACCGAACAGCTCAAACAGGTCGAAGCGTTGCGTAGCAGCCTCCTGCTCGGCACCCCCATCACCGACCTTCTTGCTGCCGATAAGGACGGCCGCCTTGACGGCGGTGAGATGGGAAACCTTCCGCTCAAAGATTTAACCCCGACCTTCCGTCAAGCCGTCGAAGGGCTGGTGGAAGGTCAGGTCAGTGATCCGATCGAAACACCCAAAGCACTCCACCTGCTGCAAGTTCTCTCGCGCACCCCAGGAAGCATCAAACCACTGGAGGAAGTCAAAGCATCGATCCGGCAAAAGCTTGTCAAGGAGAAAGGGGAGCAAGGTGTGCAGGGCTGGCTCGACAACCTGCGCAGCAGGGCGAAGATCGAACGACGTGCTCCCTGATCCGCCCCCTCCTGACGTGAAACGTACCGCAGCAACCGTCGCNCCGTCGCTCCGCGTCTGCTTGCGTGGTACGCAACGCAAGGACGGAGCCTCCCTTGGCGCTGTATCCGCGACCCCTACCGAATCTGGCTGTCAGAAGTAATGCTGCAGCAGACCACCGTCGCCACCGCTCTCCCTTTCTTCGAACGCTTCATCGCTCGTTTTCCCACCGTCAGCACCCTCGCCGATGCCGCCATCGATGAGGTGATCGCCCTCTGGGCCGGACTCGGCTACTATCGTCGAGCGCATCACCTCCACACCGCTGCCATAATCGTGCGCGACCAACACGCTGGCCGCGTCCCTGACGACCTTGATGCTCTGCTCGCACTACCGGGAATCGGTCGCTCCACCGCCGGCGCCATCCTCGCCCTTGCCTTTGACCGTCCCTTCCCGATCCTCGACGGCAACGTCCGTCGCATCCTCTGCCGCCTCTTCGCCTTTAGCGAGAACCCTCGCAACAGCCGCGGCGAAAAGCAGCTCTGGCGCTGGGCTGAACAACTGACGCCGCAAAAAGATCCACACGACTACACCCAAGCTATCATGGATCTCGGCGCCACAATCTGCACCCCGCGCGCTCCCAATTGCACCCTCTGTCCCTTATCAACACTCTGCCTTGCCTACCAACAAGGGATCGCGGAGGCACTCCCGATCTCGCCCCCCCGTAAGACTGTCCCTCTGCGTCGTCAACTTGCCCTGCTTGTTGAACATGAGGGCAACCTGCTCTTGCAGCAGCGTCCGTCCCGAGGTCTTCTTCCCGGGCTCTGGGAATTCCCCGGCACCGACCTTATCGCGGCACTCCCTCCGGCCCAGCAGGCCGCAAATTTCCTTGGTCAGCTCGGGGGCAAGGAGCAACTTCTTCCCTTAGGAAGAATCTCCCACACCTATTCCCACTTCAAACTTGAGCTGCACATCTTTTTAACTCAGGTAAACTCCTCCTCCCTTTTGACACCACAACGCTTCTGGATCCCTCGAAACTCTCTCGCCGAAGCGCCCTTGCACGGAGCCCATCGCAAGGCGTGCAAACTCCTTCCTCCCCCTGGATCAACGGTGGAAGATGTGTAATTACACAGTGCATTTCCCCTGACGGTATGGTAGCTTTGCCGTTATGCGCCTGACTCTTAAACAACAGATCATCCTCGCTCCAGCGACGGTTCTGCTCATCTTGAGTCTTCTCCTTGGCTTTCTCCAGTACACCTTCTGGGACCTCTCCCAGAAACGACAGCAGGCCAAGGAGCTTAAAAGCACATTCATCGCTCTGGCTGAAGCCGAACTGGCGATTCAACGCTACTACCCACTGGTCCTGAACAGCCGCAAAGGGGTGGTTGATGCGCGAACTCTTGAGGAGATGACCATGCTCTATGCTCATCTTGAAGGAGCCATCAACCGGATTGTCGAAATCCAACCCCTCCCCACGGAAGCCCGACAAGCCTTGACCCAGTCAGTCAGCGATCTCGATCCAGACATCGAGATCAACCTTGATCGCTTCCTCAACGCCTTATCAAAACTGCGGCCCGAGATGAGCAAACTCTCGGAGCTGATTCAACAACGCCGAGAGACACTGCGTAATATTCATGATGAAGATATTGACGAAATCGTCTATCAAAGCGCGCTGGTTTCGATCGTCGTTCTCGGCTCGGCAATTCTTCTCGGAATTTTCCTCTCTCTCACCTTCGCTCGGCGAATCCTCAGACGGATCGGGGCTCTTTCCTCCTGCGCCGCCCAGATCATAAAGGGAGAACTCACACCCCCTCCGGCCCCGGAGAAGATCCGCGACGAACTTGACGAACTCGGTCTCGCCATCAATCATATGACGAATCGCCTGATCCACGTGGTCAGTGCCGAGAAATTGCTTGAAGGAGCCGAAGAGGAGAGGCGACGAATCGCCATGGACCTGCACGACCAGACGCTTTCAGACCTCGCCTCGATTCTGCGCGGCCTGCAGCAGCTGCAGCAACTCCCCGAAGCAGAGCAGCAGGCCCGTGAGCTCGAAACAGAGTTGCATCGTGCGATCGGCGGACTGCGGGGCGTGATGGACAACCTCCACCCTCAGACTCTCGACATCCTCGGTCTTGCCGCCGCCATCGAATCGTATGTCACTCGGCACCTGCAAAAGCCGGAGCTCCCCGAATGCCACCTCTATATCTCACCGGCGGCCGAAGAACTCTCACTGCCGAAGCTGGCAAGTCTGACCTTCTATCGCATCGCCCTTGAGGCGATGCACAATGTCATCAAACACGCCGGCGGCAGCCGCTATGAAATTACTCTAGAGCGCCGCGAATCCGACCTCCTCCTCTCGGTGGAAGACAATGGTCGCGGTTTTAACCCCACCGCAACCCCGAAAACCGGCCGCGGCCTCAACAATATTCGGGAGCGAGCCCGCACCATCGGCGCCAGCGTCACTTGGAGCCGTTCCCGCTTCACCAGTGGAACCCGTTTCGAACTTCTCTTGCCGCTCGCCATCGAAGCGAGCGCCGATAAGGACTGAGTATCATGGAGAACGCCACGATCCTCATCGCCGAAGACAATCCTAAGGATTTCGAGTTTCTTGAGCAGATCTTTCGCACCATCGCTCCCGATGCCAAGATCGAGCGAGCTCAAAACGGCCTGCTCGCCCTTGAAAAGGGACTCGCCTCCGAAGTGCCGTTGGTGGTCAGCGATATTCAGATGCCCGAGCTTAACGGTATCGACTTTGCCAAAGAGCTCTGGGAGCGACGTCCTCAGGCTCGTATCATTCTCTGGAGTCAGCACAAAGACGAGATGTATGTTCGAGCGTTGGCCCGCATCGTTCCACCCGAAACGGTCTACGGCTACGTCCTCAAATCGAATGCCAAGGAACGTATCGCCTCGGCGATCCAAACCGTTCTCTTCGATGACCAGTGTTGGATCGATCCCGAAGTCCGCAAGGTGCAGGGACGCACCGGGCACGCCCAGACCGCCCTCTCCGACATCGAATATGAAGCTCTGATTGATATCACTCTCGGCCTTACCGACAATCTCATCGCCCAACGCCGCTACCTCTCACGCCGTGGGGTTCAAAGCCGCCTCAACTCCCTCTACACCAAACTCGGCCTCGATCAAGAACAGTTCCAAAGTGAGAAGGTCGGTGACGCCTTCAACCTTCGTAACCGTGCCGTCTCCGTCGCTCTTGCCCGCGGACTGATCAACGCCTTTGAGCTCGAGCACGAGGAGAGCGAATTTCAAATTTGGCTCAAACGCTTCAAAGGAAGTCAGAAGATTAAATAGTCACAACTCTCTGCGGAGATCGATCTATGTTTCCCCTACGCCCCAAAATCGCCGCCATGGCTGGCTATGTCCCTGGCTTTCAGCCCCCCGATGGCGAAAGTTGGATAAAGCTCAACACCAACGAAAATCCATACCCCCCTTCACCCAAGGTCCGCGAGGCAATCCTCGCCGAACTCGGGGACGGGGCGGTTCTACGCAAATATCCTGACCCCTCAAGCCAGACGGCGAGAAAAACCGCCGCCGCGCTCTATGGTGTTGATCCAGCTTGGGTGATCATGGCCAACGGTTCGGATGAACTGCTCAACAACCTGATCCGCGCTTTTGCCGGCGAAGGGGAAGAGGTGGCCTACGTCCACCCCTCCTACTCTTACTACGCCACCCTCGCCGAGATTCAAGGGGCAAACATCCGCACATTCGGCCTCACCCCCGACCATAAATTGGCCGACTTTCCCACGGTCTACGAGGGGAAGATTTTCTTTCTCACCACTCCCAACGCCCCTCTCGGGTTCGCCTTCTCTCTTGAGAAGATCGCCGACCTCGCCGACCGCTGCCGCGGCATGCTGGTGGTTGACGAAGCGTACGTCGATTTTGCCGATCACAGCGCCCTGCCGCTGCTGCAGAAACACGAGAACCTGATCATCACCCGCACTCTTTCCAAAAGCTATTCCCTCGCTGGGATGCGGCTTGGTCTCGCCCTCGCCCGCCCTGAGGTGGTCGCCGCCCTCGACAAGATCCGCGACCACTACCACCTCGACCGTCTTGCCCTCGCCGCCGCCAGCGCCGCGCTGGAAGATCAGGCCTGTCTGCAACAAACGGTCACAACGATTCGTGCTACCCGCGAGCGTTTCAGCGCCGCCTTGCGCCAGATCGGTTACACGGTCATCCCCTCGCAAGGGAACTTCGTTTTCGCCTCCCCCCCCGATGGTGACGGCAAACGGGTTTACGACGCCCTCTTCTCCCGTAAGATTCTCGTGCGCTATTTTAGCGACCCGGCCCTGAAACACGGTCTGCGTATCACCATCGGTACCGACACCGAGATGGATGCCGCCTTTGAGGCGTTGCGACAGATCGGTTGATTCTGGATTTCATCACCCCATGACCACGCTTCGAACCACGATTTTTTGGGCCGGGCTCATCCCCTGGACCCTTTTTGTCATTATCACCGGCACCCCTCTGTCACTGATCAACCCCGACTGGATGCACAACTACTGCCGTATCTGGGCCCGCCTGCTACTGGTGCTGGCGGGGGTACGCCTCAGCGTAAAGGGGCGCGAGCACCTCCCTCAGGGGGAGCCGCTCATTTTCATGCCCAACCACCAGAGCACCTTTGACATCCTTGCTCTCTTCATCGCCCTACCGGTGCAGTTTCGCTGGATTGCCAAAGAGGAACTCTTTCATATCCCCTTCTTCGGCTTCGCCATGCGCCGTGCCGGCTACATCTCCATCGACCGCGGCGACCGTAAAAAAGCGATTAAAAGTATGGATGTCGCAGCTCAGCGCATCGCAGCCGGGACCTCGGTGATCATCTTCCCGGAGGGGACACGCTCCGAGGATGGAAAACTGCTGCCGCTGAAAAAGGGGGGATTTGTTCTCGCTCTCAAATCGGGAGTCTCGATCCTCCCGATGGCGATCGAGGGGAGTTGCAAGGTCAATCCCAAACACTCGTTGCGTCTCTACGGAGGGGAGATTCACGTGACCTTGCAGCCTGCCATCCCGACCGCCGACCTGCCGATGAGCGAGCGCGATCGGCTTATGGAAGAAGTTCGCACATCACTGGCGTCCGTTCTTGGTCCTCCCGCGAAGGAGAGTCGATGAGCGAGGAGACACACCCTTTAACCCCGCTTCACGGCGAGGACAGAATTCGCATCTTGCCGCTGGGGGGACTTGGTGAGATCGGCCTCAACCTGATGGTGGTCGAATGCAACGGAGCCTTGGTTCTCATCGACTGCGGTCTGATGTTCCCTGAGGCCTATATGCCAGGGATTGACCTTGTCATCCCTGACGTCTCGGTTCTTGAGGCGCGTCGCGACGACATCCGCGCAATCCTGCTGACCCACGGGCACGAAGACCACATCGGAGCGATCCCTTTTCTACTTGAGCGCCTCGGCTTCCCGCCGATCTACGGCACCGCCCTGACCCTCGGCCTGCTGCGGGGGAAACTGGAGGAGCACCATCTCCTTTCGCGAACAACCCTCGAGACGCTGACGCCACGCCAGTGCATCGATCTTACCCCCTTTACGGTAGAATTTTTCCGGGTGACCCACTCCATCGCTGACGGGGTCGGAATCGCTCTACGCACCCCGGCGGGGCTGATCGTCCACAGCGGCGACTTCAAGCTCGACCCAACCCCCATCGACGGTGAGATCACCGACCTCGCTCGCCTGGCCACCTACGGCGAAGAGGGGGTGCTGCTGCTCATGGCCGACTCAACCAACGTCGAACGAGAAGGGCACACCCTCTCGGAGCGGATGGTCGGCGAGGCGTTGCAACAGCTCGTTGGATCCGCCTCCGGGCGGATTCTCGTCGCCACCTTCGCCTCGAACATCCACCGTATCCAACAGATCCTCAATGCGGCGGTACAGGCCGGACGCTGGGTCCACGTTAGCGGGCGCAGTATGCTCACCAACATTGCCATCGCCCGGCAACTCGGCTACCTCCGTGCTCCCGACGGACTCTTCGTTGATCAGGCTCAGATGCGTGACCTGCCTCGGGAGCACCTGCTGGTACTCACCACCGGCAGCCAAGGCGAACCTCTCTCAGCCCTCTCGCGCATCGCCATGGACGACCACAAACAGATCAAAATCACTCCCGGCGACACGGTGATCCTCTCCTCAAAATTTATCCCCGGCAACGAGCGGGCAATCACCGACCTGATCAACCTCCTTTACCGCCGCGGGGCCGAGGTCCATTACGAGACGACGAGCGAGATCCACGTCTCCGGTCACGCCAGCCAGGAGGAACTCAAGCTGGTTCACTCTCTGTTGCGACCACGCTACTTCGTTCCCGTGCACGGCGAATACCGCCATCTCGTTAAACACGCTCGCCTTGCCGAGACGATGGGCGTCGAAGAAGGAAACGCTGTCGTCCTCAACAATGGAGAACCTCTTATTCTCTCAAGAAACGGTTTGCGGCGTGAGGAGAGGGTCGAGGCGGGACGAATCTTCGTCGATGGCAAAGGGGTCGGCGATGTGGGGGTGATGGAGCTGCGTGACCGCCGGCACCTCGCCCAGCACGGTCTGGTCATGGTGCTCCTCGCCATCAACCGCAGCAGTGGCGCCCTGTTGCATGGCCCTGAGCTCTTCAGCCGCGGCTTCGTCCCAGAAGAGGAGGGACAAGAAATTCTCGACGAGGCGGCAGTGGCGCTGCACGAGATGCTCGCCGAGCAGTCACTTTCTTTGTTGACCGATAGTGAAGAGCTGCGGGTTGAGGTGCGCAAGACCTTACGCCGCTTCTTCAACCGTCGCCTTGAGCGGCGACCGCTGATTCTTCCAATGATCCTTGAACTCTAACGGCGAAGCACGCCGGAGATCGACATGACCTATTTTGAAGCGATTTTCCTCGGCGCCCTGCAGGGGGCGACTGAATTTCTTCCTGTCTCCTCCTCAGGACATCTTGCCATCGCCCAGCACCTGCTGCCGGACTTCTCGCAACCGGGTGTCTTCTTTGATGTTCTGCTCCATGTCGGGACGATGATCGCGGTCATCCTCTACTTTCACCGCGAACTGAAAAAACTTGCCACCGCCCCCTTCTCGAAAGCCGAGGACGCCCCCCTCTACCGCCGGCTGCTGCTGCTGCTGATTGCCGGATCGGTCCCGACCGCCATCATCGGTCTGACCTTCAAGGATTTCTTCGAGGGGCTCTTTGAGAACATTCCGGTGGTTGCGACGATGCTGCTGGTCACCGGAACTCTCCTCTTCGTCTCAGAACGGCTACACCGCGGGAACCGCAAAGAAGAGGAATTGACCCTGCGCGATGCGCTGTTGACTGGGCTGGTTCAGGGGTGCGCCATCATCCCCGGGATCTCCCGCTCCGGCTCAACCATTGCCGCGATGCTGCTGCGTGGCATCGATGGGGAGACGGCGGCTCGCTTCTCCTTTCTCCTCGCCCTGCCAGCGGTCTTTGGCGCCGCGATCTTATCGTTACGTCATCTTGATGCCGTCGCCAAAGAACAGCTCCCCCTTTATCTGACCGGGGCCGCTGTCGCTTTTATCGTCGGCCTGCTCTCGATCCATTTTCTCATGGCGGTCGTCCGTAAACGCCGCCTCATCGGCTTTGCCATCTACTGTTGGTTGGCCGGCAGTCTAATTCTGCTGTTCTCTCTCTTTTAGACGGCCAGCTCTTCTCCTTGTCGCGCCTTCTCGGCTCGGCTATAGTAGGATCCCATGAGTAACATATCAACCACAACTGCTCGCGAGAAGTTGCAGCGCGAGATTTTTGTCATCCTTTTGAGCGGGATCGGGCTCTTCTTACTGCTGGCCCTCTTCTCCTACTCGTCGACCGACCCATCGTTTAACAACAACTACGACCCGCAAAAGATCGCCAATCTTGGCGGTCGTATTGGCGCCTATCTCGCCGATGCACTGCTGCAGGGGTTTGGTCTTGCGGCGCTCCTCTTCCCCCTTTTTTTCTTTGCCAGCGCCCTGCGCCGCTTGCGCCAGCGTCGTCCTCCCCGCTTCACCCCTTTGCTTGCGACTCTGTTGCTCTTAAGCCTCGACGGGATCTTCGGACTCTGGCTTCAGAACGTCCAGTGGAGCGGTCACCCGCTCAACGGGGCGGGAGGACTGAGCGGCCGGCTTCTTGCCGACCTCATGCTTCCCTGGCTCAACCGTAGCGGTGCAACTCTCGTCCTTGCGATTTTTCTGCTGATCCTTCTCCCCTTGTTGACTGGTGTCTCGATCCCGGCTCTGGCCACCGCCGTTGGCCAGCGGCTTGTGACCAGTCTGGCCTCTCTGCGCCAGCGACAGAAAAAAGAGAAAGCCGTCACGACGGAAAAACCTCAAAAATCCGCGCCCACTCCCACCACACCGATTCTCGATAAACAGTCGTCTAAAGATCCCCCGCCCTCCCCTCCAAAGCCGTCACCACCCCCGGCAAAGAAGAAAGAGAAGGCAAAGAAAACAACGCCGCCCAAACTCGACATTCAGGACCCTCCCGATACAACGGGGAGTCGTCCCTCTCTCTCCCTGCTTAACCACGATGGTGAAGCGGCTCCCGACGTCGACAAGGCAGCACTACAACGCAACGCCGAGACGTTGAGCAACAAGTTCCGCGACTTCAAGATCGACGGCGAGGTTGTGGCGGTCAAACCGGGACCAGTGGTCACCATGTACGAATTCGCCCCGGCGCCGGGGGTCAAGGTCAACAAAATCGCCGGTCTCTCCGACGATCTGAGCATGGCCCTGCGGGCGCATTCGATCCGCATCGTCGCGCCGATCCCCGGACGCGGTGCGGTAGGAATTGAAATTCCCAACCCCGAACGCGAAACGGTCTGGCTCAAAGAGATCTTCGCCTCCGATGAATTCCAAAAGACCGGCGGCGCCTTGCCGATGGCTCTTGGCAAGGACATCTTCGGCAAGACCGTGGTCTCTGACCTTGCCAAGATGCCACACCTGCTCGTTGCCGGCTCGACCGGCAGCGGTAAGTCGGTTTCAATCAACACCATGATCCTCTCACTCCTCTACCGCGCCTCACCTCAGGATGTGCGAATCATCATGGTTGACCCTAAAATGCTCGAGCTCTCCATCTACGAGGGAATCCCCCACCTGCTGTTGCCAGTGGTGACCAACCCCAAAAAGGCGACCCTCGCTCTGAACTGGGCGGTGCGGGAGATGGAGCGCCGTTACAAATTAATGGCCGACAAAGGGGTTCGAAACATCGATGGCTACAACAAGCGCCTTGCCGATGAGGAGGCGGAGAAGTCACGCCGACGCGCCAACGATGAGGTCGTTCTCGAAGCCGCCCCCGATATCGACGAGGAGTTTCCCCCCTTCGCGCCTGAAGAGGGGGAAGAACTTGAGCATGGGCATCTCCCGTACATCGTCGTCATCGTCGACGAGCTTGCTGACTTGATGATGGTCGCCGGCCGTGACATCGAGGAGGCAATCGCCCGCCTCGCCCAGATGGCCCGCGCCGCCGGAATCCACCTGATCCTTGCGACTCAGCGTCCGAGCGTCGATGTCATTACCGGCCTGATCAAAGCGAACTTTCCCACCCGGATCTCCTTTAAAGTCTTCTCCCGCACCGACTCACGCACCATCCTCGACCAGATGGGAGCCGAGAATCTCCTCGGCATGGGGGATATGCTCTTTCTCCCTCCCGGCACCGGCGCACTGCAGCGGGTTCACGGCGCCTTCGTCTCGGAAAAAGAGGTGCAGCGGGTGGTCGACTTCCTCAAGTTACAGGGGGAGCCGGAATACGATCCGAGCATCCTCACCCCGCCTGCCGGCGGCGAGGGCGGAGGCGACAACGACGACGAGGGGTATGATGAGAAGTGGGATGAAGCTCTTGCCGTCGTTGCTGAGACCCGTCAAGCTTCGGGGTCGATGCTCCAACGACGACTCGGCGTCGGCTACAACCGGGCGATGCGGATGATTGAGCGGATGGAGCAAGAGGGGATCGTCGGACCGGCACAAGGAAACAGTAAACCACGTGAGGTCTTCATCGGTCGGATCCCACCAGCAGGATGAAGTGATTGACTTTTTCAGAGCGCTATGATACCTCCATTCGACACGAGGAGATGAATCATGACCATCTGTCAGCAGACCATTGAGACCATCCCGAGCGCCGCACGAGCTAGCAGCGCGGCTGCAGCAGCAGCCGCAGCAATGTTGAGTGCCTGCTGCCCGGGAAGGAACTGTTAAGCTCCTTCGTTTTTCCAAAGTGAAAAAGGCCATGGGCAGAGCGCCCGTGGCCTTTATCTTTTTTCGACAACGTGAACCACCATTCTCAACGGGGAGATCGAGATGCGCAACAATATCGTCCATATCGGCGCCGGGGAACTGACCTACGAAATCCGCGCCATTGTCGATATCGCCGACAAACTCAAAGAACTCGGCATCAAGACCAATATGGAGAACATCGGCGACCCGATCGCCAAGGGAGAAAAGATCCCCGAGTGGATGAAAAAGATCGTTGCCGATCTGGCCATGAAGGATTGCGCCTACGGCTACTGTCCGACCCGGGGCGTCCTTGAGACCCGCGAGTTCCTCGCTGACCTGGTCAACAAGCGGGGCAAGACCCAGATCACCGCCGACGACATCCTCTTCTTCAACGGCCTCGGTGACGCCATCCAGAAGGTCTACGGCTTTTTACGTCGCGAAGCCCGGGTCATCGGCCCCTCCCCAACCTATTCGACCCACTCTTCGGGGGAAGCAGCCCACTGCGGACAGAAGCCGGTCTCTTACCGTCTCGACCCGGACAACAACTGGTACCCCGACCTCGACGATCTGCGCCTTTCGGTGAAGTACAACCCGGCGATCTCCGGAATCCTCATCATCAATCCGGACAATCCGACCGGTGCCGTCTATCCTGAGAGGATTTTACGCGAGATTATTTCAATCGCCAAAGAGTATGACCTCTTCATCATTTGTGACGAGATCTATCACAACATCGTCTATAACGGTCAGTCGACCAAGCCGATCTCCGACCTTATCGAAGATGTCCCGGCGATTGCCATGAAAGGGATCAGCAAGGAAGCCCCCTGGCCCGGCGCCCGCTGCGGCTGGATCGAGGTCTACAATGCTGACAAAGACCCAATCTTCGAACAATATATTTCGAGCATTCTTAATTCGAAGATGGTCGAAGTCTGTTCTACCACCCTGCCGCAAAAGGCGATTCCCCAACTTATGACCCACCCCGAGTATCCCGCCTACCTTGAGGAGAGACGGGGCCGCTATGAGCGCTGCTCGAACATCGCCTACGATATTCTCAAAAAGATTCCCGGACTCAAAGTGAACCGAAGTAACGGCGCCTTCTACATGGCGGTCGCCTTCGACAAGGGTCGCCTGACGGATAAACAGAGTCTGCCGATTGCCAATCCCGAGGTCAAATCTCTGGTTGAGGGGTTGGTCAATCAACCCGGCTGCTCTCTCGACAAACGCTTCGTCTACTACCTGCTCGCTTCCACCGGGATCTGTACCGTTCCCCTCTCTTCCTTCTGCACTCCGGAGCGCGGCTTTCGCATCACCCTACTGGAACGGGATGAGGCTGAATTCACGCAAATCTTCGAGTCGTTGGCGGCCAGTATCGGCGCTTACCTCGCTTCCTGACGTAAACGACGGGGCGGGCCTTGCGGCCCGCCCCGTCGTTTACGTATTAACGAACGTTTTATGACAACTCTCTCTAAAGAGCACTTGAGCGCCCCAATCACGAACCGGCAGCAGCTTGTCGATTATCTCGCTGCTGGTGAACGCCCGCCGTCAGAATGGGGGATCGGACTCGAGACCGAAAAACTGGTGGTCGACCGCCACAGCGGCGAAGCAGCCACTTATCCGCGCATTGCTGCCTTCATGAAGCGTCTTGAAGCGCTGGGGGGGTGGCGCGGCATCTATGACAACGACCACCTGGTGGCCCTGATCGGCCCCGATTCCTCCATTACTCTTGAGCCGGGGGGACAACTTGAGCTTTCGGGCCGTCTCTGCCCTGATATGTACTGCTGCTGTCGTGACCTGAAGGAGCATGCCGAGCAGATCGCTGAAGCCGCCTCGCCACTTGACCTCGCTTTTCTTGGCCTTGGCGTACAGCCCTTTACCCCCCTGAACAAGATCGACTGGCTCCCCAAGGCCCGCTACGAAATTATGGGGCCTTACATGCAGCGTTGTGGCAGCATGGGACAACGGATGATGAAACAGTCGGCGGGCGTTCAGGTCAATCTTGATTTTTCCAGCGAAGAGGACTGCATCACCAAGATGAGGCTCGCCCTCTCGCTCGTTCCGGTCTTTTACGCCCTCTTTGCCAACTCTCCTTTTCTCGATGGTCAGGCAAGCGGCCTGCTCAGCAGCCGCGCCCTCATCTGGGAGAACACCGACCGCGACCGCACCGGCATCCTCCCCTTCCTCTTTCGTGACGATGCTGGCTACGACACCTATATCGATTACGCTCTCGATGTTCCAATGTATTTTCTCCATCGTCAGCAGCGCTACATCGACCTGACTCAGAGCCGCTTTACCTTTCGTCGCTTCCTCGCCGAAGGAGTCGACGGCGAGGTTGCTCTGCTCAGTGATTGGGATCTGCATCTCTCGACCCTCTTCCCTGAGGTGCGGCTGAGGCCGCAGATCGAGATCCGCTCCTTTGACAGCCTCCCCGACTGCTTAGCTCTGGCGCCCCCGGCGCTGCTCAAGGGGCTCTTCTACGACGAGAGTTCCTGTCGCGAAGCTCTCGCTCTCTTTGCCGACCAAGACGACGCCGAACGACATCGGCTTTATGGTGAAGCTCCCCGTCTTGGCCTTGAAACCCGCTGGAAGGATCAGACGCTACGCGACCTTGCCCTGCGCCTGCTCGCTCTTGCCCACGCCGGACTTAATCGGCAACGCCTTGAGGACGGCGGAGATGAAGGACGCTTTCTCGCCCCGGCCGAGGAGATCGCCTTAAGTGGCGAAACACTGGCGCAGCGCCTGCTTAAAAACTGGCCCCAAAAGCGTGAAGAACAGGTGGAGCGACTGATCAAGCACTGCGGCTACGCTCCCCTCTTCTCACCCTCCGACTGCGCATAAGCACATCCTCTCTTCCGTGAGCCTCTCTTGTTTTTTGCGCAAAGCCCTCTTTTTTTATATATGCTCCTCTTTTAAGATCGAACCATAAGATTTGAACGATGATTCCTTCTTCCCACAAAGGAATTTTTTACCGGTGACGGGTGCCTCCCCTGTCACCGGTTTTTTCAATGATCCTTCTCGACCAACAACCCTTCCAATTCGTCGATCAGCGTCGCCAGACAGTCGTAGCCCTTCTGCCAGAAATCAGGATCTGAAAGATTGACCCCGAGCGGCTCCAGCAACGTTTGCGGCGACGCCCCGCCACCTCCCTTGAGCAATCCTTCGTAGAGGGGGATGAAGGCTTCCCCTTCTTCGCGATAACGCTGAAAGAGGGCGAGGACGAGGAGCTCACCAAAGACATAAGAGTAGCAATAAAAGCGCGCATGAATGAAGTGGCTGATATAAGCCCAACCCCAGCGGTAAGCAGGGATCATCGACACAGCCTCGCCAAAGAGCTGGGCATTCTCCTCCCACCAGAGATCACAGATCGCCTCGGGACTAAGGAGTCCGTCACCACGCCGGGTGTGGATGGCAAGCTCGAAGCGGGTGAGCATATCCTGACGGAAGGTGGTGGCGATGATCTCCTCAATCTTGCTGCAGAGCAGGCCGATGCGCAGCTCCTGTTTCGGCTCATGGTCGAGCATGTGCCGGGTCAGCAGCATTTCGCCAAAAACGCTGGCGGTCTCAGCCAGCGGCAACGTCGGATGATAGTGCAAAAGCTGCTGCCCCTCTGCCAGTTGATAATGGATCGCGTGACCGAGTTCATGTGCCAGCGTTGAAAGATCGCGCAGAGTTCCGGTGTGGTTGAGCAGCACATACGGCGCCTCACCGGGCCACATCCCCATACAGTAAGCACCGGGGCTCTTGCCGGGGCGCGCCGGAACATCAACCCGACCACTTGTCACAAGGTCATCAACCATCGCGACAAAAGAGGGTGAAAAAACGGCGAAGGCTTCCCGTACCTTCTCAAGTGCTGCGGTGAATGGATAGCGCGGCCCTTCGCTCCCCAGCGGGGCGTAGAGATCGCTATTTTTCATCGACTTAAGACCAAGCAGCTCTTTTTTTAGACGAAAATAGCGCTGAGCAAGGGGGCGATTCTGCTCCGTCACCGCCATCATCTGTGTCACCATGGCGCTTTCGGTCTCATTCTCAATCAAAGTCGGGGTCATCAGCTCCGGATAGCCGCGCAATTCAGCCTCTTGCCCATGATCAAGCAGCAGGTTGTTGAAGCAGGCAGTCAACGGAATCGCGAGGTCTGCGTGACCTTCGAGAAAGGTCGCAAAGGCCCGTTCACGCAGGGTCGCCTCGGGATGGTAGAGCAGGGAGAGCAACTCCTCGCCACTGCAGAGACGCTCTTCGCTCTCCTCCGGCATGGTAAAAGAGAAGCTTAACGAAGAGGTCAACTCATCAAAGAGTTGGACAAATCCATCACGTCCCGAAAGGTTCTTACGACTCAGCGTCTGCTCCACCTCTTCAGAGCAGGCGTAAGGAATCTGCATTCTGATCTGGCGCAAGTAGTGTCCGTAACACTTCACCACTTTGCTCTGCAGCAGGGTTGCCAGTATCTCTTCGGGAATCTTCTGCAATTCCAGATCAAAGAATAGCGTCTCTTGCTCGATACGACTCCCCATTTCACGAACCTGCGCCAACAACGCCGCACTCTCGGCAACCCGGCTGTCGCAGGAAAAGAGAAGTTGAGCATAGAGCATCGGTTTGAGTGCCTGTTGATGAATCGCTTCGTAAGCCGACAAGGCCGCACCAAGCTCCTGCGCCTCAGTTTCTCCGGCAATGTTCCCGTGGAAGCGCGTGCGAAACGCGGTGGCACACTTTTGAGCCTGATTCAGATCCTTTTCCAACTGAGGATCGTCAACGCCGCGATAGAGGTGTTGTAAATTCCATTTCGGTTCGGCCTGATGCTCCATCGACTCTCTCCTGATTGCGGGGTACTGTAAACCTCACCCCCCATTGACAATTTCAATGTCGAAGCCTTAACCTCAGAAAGTCTCTTTCTTTTGAGGTGATCATGTCTCTTTCGCTACGTCCGCTCACTCTGCGCAACTCGTTTCAGGCTGTCTTTCTTCTTTTTTACCTCTATCTCGGTCTGCGCTTCAACCATTGGGTTGAACTTCTGCGCAGCGGTTCGCTCCCAAGCTTTCCGCGCCCGGCAGCAGTCGATGGATTTCTTCCCATCAGCGGCCTTGCCGGCCTGCGCCTCTGGCTCGAAGGGGGCGACCTTAACCCGATTCACCCGGCAGCGGTGCTGATCTTTGTCGCCGCCCTTGCGACCGCTCTGCTTCTCAAACGTGGCTTCTGCGCCTGGATCTGCCCGGTTTTTACCCTGAGTGAACCTCTCTGGCGGCTGGGACGTCGCCTCTTCGGCCGTAACTTTGCCCCCCCTTTCTGGCTTGATTTGCCGCTGCGGGGGCTCAAATATCTGCTCCTCGGTTTTTTTCTCTGGCAGCTCCTTTGGGGGATGCCCCTTGCCGGGCTGCGGCAGTTTCTCTACGCCCCCTACCATAAGCTTGCCGACGTGCGAATGCTCGAATTCTTTCTTCAACCCTCGGCGCTGCTGTTGGGGGTCCTCGCCTTTCTCACGCTGGCAAGCCTCTTTGTCCAGATGCCGTGGTGCCGTTATCTCTGCCCCTATGGTGCTCTTCTCGGGATCTTCTCTCTGCTTTCCCCGAGCCGGATCGCCAGACGTGAGGCCCATTGCATTCGCTGTGGCCACTGCTCAAACCGCTGCCCTGCGTGGCTGCCGGTGATGCAAAAAAAGCAGATCCGCTCCAGCGAGTGTTACGCCTGTCTCCACTGCGTCAGCAACTGTCCGGCCCCCGAGGCTCTGGCTTTGACTTGGGGCGGGAAATGGAACATTCCCCCTTGGCTCTTTGCACTGCTGTTGGTCAGCTGCTTTCTTTTGGCCGATCTTTACGGACGACTTAGCGGGCACTGGATCGGTTCCGTCTCACCTCAGGAAATCATGAACCTGCTACGACTCGCTCGCCCGTAGACCGGAGAGCCCACTTTACCTTGCCGGCGTCCTGTGTTAGAAAGAACTTTCGGCGTGTAGACGCCATGTGTCCCATGAGCAAGGAGACGGCCCATGAAAGTCGATGATTTCTGTCGCAAGCTGGATGAACACCTCACGACGCGCGCCTCGGCGCCGGAGCGTTATGAAGTTGCTGCCAGTGCCCTCTGTCAGGCGTTTCGCCTTAAGGCAGACGAAGTGGCGCTCTTCACCGTCGACAGTGAGGCTGACGTACTTCGCTTTGTCTGGCCAACAAAGTTAACAGGGACCGGCACCATCCCCCTCTCCGGCAAGGACTCGCTGGCAATCCGTACCCTCACCGAGAAAAAAGCGATCGTCAATAACCGTTTCTCAAATACCTACCACGCCTCGATCTTTGAGCACATCAAGACCTGCCCCGAAGGAAACGCTCCCAATCCTATTCAAAGGATTATCAGCGCCCCGCTTGGTCAGGGAGAGGAGATGCATGGTGTCGTTCAGATCTCGCGCCGCGGCCCAAGCAGCAACGAAGCCGGTAATGACTTCACCAAGGACGAACTCGCCGCGCTGACGGCGATCACAACCGTCCTTTCACGCCACATCTGATGCGACAAAAAAGCCCCGTGCAAACGGGGCTTTTTTGTCGCATCAGCATAAACCTTTGTCATGGCTGAACCAACTCTCTTACCACAAGACGTCCCTTGCTGCCCCCAAAGAACCCTCCCCCCTTGATCTGCACGGCCAGAATCAATTCATCGGTACCGTCATTGTCTATATCGGCAAATTCGAAGTCACTTACCGGTCCATCTTCTTCGACCGTTTTCCATAGCGGACGTAACACAACACCATCCCAACGAAACGCCCGCAAGAGCCCGCTGGTCATATTACGTGCCCGACGCAGCTGCCGATTGCCACTGTTGGCAATCGTCACTATCGTTCCATCAGCCAAGCGCTCAACCCGCGTAGGAAGATAGACATATCGGGTATGATCCGGCGATTGTAACGGCTGAGTTGGATCGTTGCGCTCAAAATAAATCTCACTCCCTCCAAGCTGCTCCTCATCAAGCCAAAGACGCTCTCCGGCACTGGAGAGAATCTCAAGATGATCAAGATGACTCAGATGGATGATCTCTCCTTTTGCGCTGACCGTCGCACTGCGTAGCGGCACCCCGTCACTTGCAGCAACAATCGGATCCCCGAGGTCGACTTCGCCGTCGACAACCCTTACCTGATGCCATCCTCCTAAATAGTCGACACCCTCACCGCCAATTTTTTGCGCCAGCAATTGCCGCCCCTTTCCTGGAACTGAGACGTTTTTGAAATACGCGCGTATCCCTTTTTCGCGCAATTTCAACATACCAGACTCAAAAACGTAGACTCGCGATGAAAGGTTCTCGGGGTAGGCTGCGGTAATATAAAGTTCGTCCTTCCCGTCCCGATCCAGGTCAGCGCTGTCGATCGCCATGGCGTTTAGGGCGGCGCCAAGACCAATCTCGGCGACAGCCTGCCACTCCCCCTTCGTGAGTCGGCCTACCTCAAGATGGTGCGAAAACAGAGCAACGCCCTCAAGGCGTCCGTCGCCATCAAGGTCGGCAACCGTCACACCATGTATCGCCTCTTTACGAATGGGTCCATACCAGTGCTTTTTCGTTACAATACCGTCCCGTTTCGTTTTTTCCGTATCGATATGGCGAGAATTCTTAGGTCGGTTCAGGGGGTAACTTCTCAGCAGGGTCTTGGCGTTGCGAACTTCAATCCGTCCATCCACCCCCCTGAAGACAAGCCCTGTGTCAGGACATCCTATTTCCCAACGTAACGCTGAAAGGCTTTGTCGTAGTTCAGCAAAATCAGATTCGTATTCATTTTGGCTGTCACACCAGTAAGACTGTTGACCATCGTAAAGATGCACAGGAGTTCCCGGCTCGATATTCAGCGTTGACTCAGAACGGGCATAGGAGAACTTCTCCTCGACCCGCGTCACCTGTAAAGAACCAATTATCTCATTTTGAAACCCGAGCGTCTCTTTACTCACGGGATGAACGATTGCCGCCCCCTGCCGAACAACCTGAACCGGATCTCCAGGGATGATCCCGCTCTCTCGTCCAAGATCGAGGATAACCTCCTTCCCAGCCGTGCCGACAATCACCCCTTGACGGGGCGCAAAATCATTTGACAGCGTACTATCGTTCGCTTGTACCGGTGCCAAACCGACGAAAAACATCATGCTGAAGACAAACACAATCAGTCGCTGTACCGCTATCATCGTGACCTCTTCATGGACTCTGGGATACAGAAGTAAAAAAGGCCGGGCCCATAAAGGACCCGGCCGGAGAAACATACCGTTTCAGATTCTAGAATTTGTACATCAGGCCGGCGCCGGTCTTCCAAGCGTCGTCATCGCCGAGGTCGCTATCGGCCAACAGGTAGGCTGCACCGATGGTCGCAGTCAGCCCCTTGGTGATGGTATAATCGTAGTAGAGGTCGAGTTCCTGACCGTAGGTGATCGCTTTTGCCGCGGTGGTGTCAGCAGCCTGCTCAGCGTGAACCAGATAGGCACTGACCTTGCTGACATCATCAAGTTTCTGAACCGCACCCAGCTTCAGGTAGGTGTAGTTCTGGACATAAGGCGCAACCGCCCCGCCAATATTGTTCGAAGTCCCACCAGCACGGGTGTCGAACTTACCACCGGTAATGATCTCGGAAACCTGATTGTAACCGCCGGTTGCACCCGACTGGGGCTGCTGCAGGGTCACAAACTCACCACCAGCATCCTCGTCACCGTAGGTCGCAACCTCAAGACTAAGTGTCGTGGCGTCCATCTGGTAGGTCCCTTTTGCCATAAGAGCAAAGGAACCGCCATCGGTGTTCCCCATTTCCCAATCGTTCATGACAGCAGTGAAGCTCACCCCGACATCGCCGATTTTCCCATCGACGTCAGCACCGACATAGAGGATGGTATTATCACCGAGGCCTTTGCCCTCGAGATAGTAGCCGAGATAGGGAGCCACTGCAAATTCCCCGACCTTAAGATCGTACTTGGCTGCATAGAAATCCCCGTCATCAGCCTCATCGGTGGTGGTGTTCTCCTGAGTCTTCACCCAAAAAAGGCTTAACTTGTTGTCGGGAACCGCAGGGCAGTCCATGCTGACAGAAAGACCCGCAGCGTCATCGGCGATGATAAAACCACGACCGAGTTTGAAATACTGGGTTCCCGCCTTGACGTTAGCACCTGCCGCTTTGAAGTCGAGATAGAGATGCTTGACCTCAATTTGCCCTTTGGCATCAGAGCCCATGGTCCCGATCTCTTTACCACCAGAACCACCATGCCCCCAGACATTGTCGGTCTCAATCTGGAAGACTGCCTTGACATCCTCGCTCGCCGCCATAGAAGTCTGCATACGGAAACGCTGATCCACCAGGGCATTGCTGCCACCAGCATCACTGTCAAAGTCATCGATGTTGTTAGAAGCGATACCACGAACATTGAGGAAACCGGAGACATCACCGGTCAGAGCGAAGGCGGGGCTCGCCAGAAGAGTCGTGGCCACGAGAGCCACCAGCCATTTTGCGTATTTTCTCACTTTTGCCTCCTGCATTGAAAAAAATGATGTGACGTTTGACGGCTTTGCAGCCGCCACCGGGTGAACGTATCGGATATTCCGCTTACTTTTCGGGAGTAAATTCAAATCAACAGGCGGGGCAGGTTACCGTCTGTTTCCCCCCTTTGAGTTCGGCACAGTCCGACAGTGTGACGGCCAGAAAAACCACCAGCACAAAAGAGATCAACTTACGCATCGTCTCACCTCCTCTCACCTGTTGTGTCCGCCCATCGGGCTGTGCGTCAAAAGACAGCCACGTCGAGTTTCATACAACTTCTTCAACTATGATGCCAAAAGTAAAACACTGATCTACAAAACCCCAAGCCTTTAAATATAGGGCCTTTTCTTCTCGCCCCTTTCCCTCAAGAGGCTCCAGAAGCGCAGGCGAAAAGCCCTCGGGTGTTGAAAATCAGCCACAATGTGAATTCTAACGTCATCAATCCACGCTCAAACTTAACAGGAGAACATTAAAACATCCCACGTTCCCTTTCAAGCAAAAACATGATTACATAGACGAGAGAGAGCCACCGCCGCGTATACACTAGAGAGACGACTCAAGCAGCTTCTTGAGGGCATCACGACGAAGGAGACTTCCGTCATGCTCAATTTTCTGAGCCCGATCAATCAGGATGAGTCTCGGGATCGCATAGACATTATAGAGTCGCTGAACCCGTCCATCATCCATCACAACCATCCGCGAAAATGGTGGGGGGCTCTCCCCTTGAAGCTGTTTCACGGCGGCCAAGGTGTCCTGAAGGTAGACTTCGACAACATGCACTTCATTTTCAGCCAGATACGGCGCAAGGGCCTCGATTTCCCGACTCTGCTCCGTACAGCTGGCGCACCATGTTGTTCCGAGCTTGAGAAGAACAATCTCTCCACGCAACGATGAGAGGGTGAACGCCTCACCCTTCAGGTCTGGGAGAGTAAAGTCCGCAGCGTCCTTCTCGGCGGCCGCGGCGTCATGCACCCACAAGCCAATCAGAAAAAAAATGACTGCGGGAATCATGTGCACAACCACACCGCACCTTGACAAAAAAGACGCTGTTCTATTTTTAGACAAAAAAGTACTCATTTATAGAACACAGGTCAAGCAAAATCAGACAACACTTCTCTGGCAAAGCTCAGTCAGGACACCGCCACTCGCCTTAGGATGCAAAAAGGCGATCAGCGTGTGATGTGCTCCCCGTCGTGGCGCCTCGTCGATCAGCCGCACTCCTTCTTTTTTCAGTGCCGCCAGTGCCGCTTCAAGATCGTCGACTTCATAGGCGAGGTGGTGAACCCCTTCACCATTTTTGTCAAGAAACTTGGCCACCGGCGAATCGGGCGAGGTCGGCTCGAGAAGCTCAATTCGGCTCTCACCGATTTGCAGAAAAGCGACTTTGACCTTCTGCTCGACCACCTCTTCTGTCCCCTCTAAAACCATTCCGAGGGTATCGCGATAAAAGGGTATCCCCGCCTCGAGACTGCGCACGGCGATTCCGACATGATTCAGCTTCCGCGTCATGGACCAACTCCTAGGGTATAAACCAATTTAACGACTCTGCAAGTCTGGGTAGAAAAAAAGGAGGGCTATGCCCTCCTTTTTTCAAATCACCACCGTCTCTTGATGTTCACCAAAGACATCGCGCATAACATCCGAAATCTCGCCGAGTGAAGCGTAGACCTTAACCGCGTCGAGGATATACGGCATGAGGTTGTCACTTCCCCTTGCCGCCTGACGCAGGGCTTCCAGTTTTGCCGCCACCGTTTCAGCATCACGCCCTTCTTTAACGGCCCTAAGTCCCTTTTTCTGGGCAATCTCGACTTCGGGCTTGATCTTGAGCAAATCCTTGGGAGGCTCTTCTTCAGTCGTAAACTGATTTACCCCAACAATGATCTGTTCATTGCTTTCGATCGATTTCTGATAGGCGTAAGCGCTATCCTGAATCTCTTTCTGCTGAAAACCACGACTGATCGCCTCAGGTGCTCCGCCAAGCTCATCAATCTTGGCGATATAAGCGAGGGCTTTCTCTTCAATCTGGTCGGTGAGACTCTCCACCATGAAGGAGCCGGCGAGGGGATCGATAGAGTCAGCCGCCCCCGATTCATAAGCAATCACCTGCTGAGTTCGCAGAGCAATACGGACGGAATCCTCGGTGGGAAGAGCCAACGCCTCGTCACGGCTGTTGGTGTGCAGTGACTGAGTTCCGCCAAGAACAGCGGCGAGAGCCTGGATGGTGACACGCATGATGTTGTTATCCGGCTGCTGAGCGGTCAGCGTGCACCCGGCCGTCTGGGTATGGAAGCGAAGCATCTGACTCTTCGGATCTTTGGCGCCGAAGCGCTCTTTCATGATCTTTGCCCATATCCGACGAGCGGCGCGGAACTTGGCAACCTCTTCTAGCAGGTTGTTGTGGGCGTTAAAGAAGAAGGCGAGGCGTGGGGCAAACTCATCGACATCAAGCCCGGCCTTGATCGCCGCCTCAACATAAGCGACACCATCAGCAAGAGTAAAAGCGACTTCCTGTACGGCGCTGGAGCCAGCCTCACGAATATGATAACCGGAGATGGAGATGGTATTCCACTTGGGGACGCAATCTTTGCAATAGGCGAAGATATCGGTGATGATCCGCATCGATTCGTTGGGCGGATAGATATAGGTCCCGCGCGCCATGTACTCTTTGAGGATATCGTTTTGGATCGTCCCCATCACCTTGTCGGAACTAACCCCCTGCTTTTCGGCGACGGCGATATACATCGCCAGCAACACCGACGCGGTGGCATTGATGGTCATCGAGGTTGAGACCTTATCAAGCGGGATCTGATCGAAAAGGATCTCCATGTCGGCGAGGGTGTCTATGGCGACACCGACCTTGCCGACCTCACCGTCAGCCATAGCGCTGTCTGAGTCATACCCCATTTGGGTCGGCAGATCAAAGGCGACCGAGAGACCGGTCTGGCCGGCGCCGAGCAGATAGCGATAGCGCTCATTTGACTCTTTGGCGGTGCCGAAGCCGGCGTACTGCCGCATGGTCCAGAAACGACCACGGTACATGGTCGGCTGAACGCCACGCACAAAGGGGTAGGCGCCGGGAAATCCGAGCTTTTCCATGTAGTCGTCATTCGACTTGAGCGGCGTAAAGACCCGCTCGAGTTCAATTCCCGAGGTGGTGTCAAACGACTCCCGCCGCTCAGGGGCCTTGCTGAGGACCTTCTTTAGAGGACCGTCTTCCCAACGCTTTTTCTCATCTTGAATGCTCATCGCCAACTCCTTCTTTTTCGTCATAAGTCGTACATCTATCGCCTGACCGTCAGCGCGGCCACTGAGAAACAGCGTGGTTCCCCGTACGCCCCATCAGCGCGTCACCACGGCGAGCACCCGCACTTCGTCACCATCCCGCGACAGGAGACGGTGCCGCAAGGCGGCGTCAAAATAGATGGCATCGCCCTCATCCAGTTCAAAGCGCTCCTCCTCGAGGATCACTTCGGCTTTGCCACCGATAATCAACAGGAACTCTTCCCCTTCATGGTTGTAAAGAGTCTCTTCCCCGGCACGCTCGGAGACCGTCACCATGAACGGCTCCATTTTCTTGTTGCGTTTACGAAAAGAGAGCGCTTCATAGGTATAGCCGTGGCCCGTTCCAGCCTTGGAGATCACCCGACTAACGACCCGCCTGTCATCTCGCTTGACGACCTCAAATTTGCGCTCCTCTTCATCCTCTTCAAAGAAGTGCCCCATCTTGACGTCGAAGAAGCGGGCAATCTTGGAGAGCGTGGCAATGGGTGGGGAGACGTTATTGTTCTCAATCTGAGAGATCAAAGCCGGAGAGAAACCGGTCTCGCGTGCCACATCCTGAAGCGTCAATTTTCGTGCCTTGCGCAGCTTCTTGATCTTGGCTCCGATATTGTACTCCATGGCTCACCTTTTAAAAATAGAAAGTAGTTTTAGAAATGACAGGATATATCCTATAACGCACGAATTGTCAATGAAATTATTCATTTAGAATAAAGGCACCTTTATTCAGAATTAAATCTTTTCCGCTCTTTTTTGGCGTTTACAGCACTCTCTCAGCCACTCCGGCAAAGCCTCTAATATCATTCAACTTCCGTTCTACTCTTGCGGGTGGAGATCTTGAGAAGCAACGCCTTGACACACCCCACCCTCTATGCTAACCACAAATTCTCATAACAACGCCCCCCCCTCTTCCCTGCGCCTGGCGCAGCAAGGAGCCGAAAAGAATGCACAAGAAGCTCTATATCCCCGGACCGGTCGAGATCAGTCGTGATGTTTTTGAAGCGATGATGCAGCCAATGGTTGGTCACCGCATGAAGGAGTACGCAACGCTGCACCATGAGGTGACCGACGGCCTCAAGAAACTCCTCAACTGCAACGATCCCGTTTTCCTCTCCACCTCCAGCGCTTTCGGTGTTATGGAGGGGGCGGTACGAAATCTGGTCCAGAAGCGCTGCGCGAACTTTACGAACGGCGCCTTCAGTGGCAAATGGCACGATGTCACCCTACGCTGTGGCATCGAGGCGGACCGTTTCAGTGCCGAATGGGGAGAACCTATTACCCCCGAGATGGTCGACGTGGCCCTGGCCACTGGCAAATACGACGCCATGACGATGGTCCACAATGAGACCTCTACCGGCGTCATGAGCCCACTGGCCGAGATCGCCGAGGTGATGCGACGCTACCCTGATGTCTCTTTTATCGTCGACACGGTCTCGTCGATGACAGCCGTCCCCCTTGACGTGACGGCGCTCGGCACCGACGTCTGTCTCGCCGGAGTCCAAAAGGCATTCGGCCTCCCACCGGGACTCGCCATCTTCTCGGCCTCCCGCCGCGCTCTCGACAAAGCCCGTCGCACACCGGGGCGGGGCTACTATTTTGACTTTGAGGAATTTGAGAAAAACGACCTCAAAGACAACACCCCGAGCACCCCCTGCATCAGCCTGATCTACGCCATGGCGCACCAACTACGCAAGATGTTCGACGAAGGGCTTGACAAGCGTTACGCTCGCCACAGCCAGCTGGCCGAAAAAACCCAGCAGTGGATCCTCGACCAGGGGTTCTCTCTTTTTGCCGCCGAGGGCTGCCGTTCTCATACCCTGACCTGCGGCCGCAACGACGAGCGGACAGACCTTGAGAGCCTTAAAAAACTTGCCGCCGAGCGCGGCTATGCTCTCGACAATGGCTACGGCAAAATCAAGAACAGCACTTTTCGCATTCCGCACATGGCTGACTTCACCGCTGCCGACCTCGATGAACTTTTTGCCCTGCTTGAAGAACTTCTCCCTGCAGCACGCAGCTAGACGTCCCACAAAAAAACAAGGCCCCGGTTCCTTCTGGAACCGGGGCCTTGTTTTTTACGAAAAATGAGACGAACTATTCGACCGTGACACTCTTGGCGAGATTCCGCGGCTGATCGACATCGGTCCCTTTGTGAACTGCGATATGGTAAGCGAGCAACTGCAGCGGGATCGAAGTAAGAATCGGCATCAGTTCATCGATGGTATCGGGAAGCAGGAGCAGAGCATCGACCTTCTCTTTGAGCTCCTGACGTGTTTGAGTGGTGATGGCGATCACCTTGCCCCCCCGAGCCCGTACCTCCTCCATGTTCGATACGACCTTTTCGTAGGTGTCGTTATCAGGAGCAAGAATAACCACCGGCAGTTGCTCATCAATCAGAGCGATGGGGCCGTGTTTCATCTCTCCAGCCGGATACCCCTCGGCATGAATATAGGAGATCTCTTTGAGCTTGAGGGCGCCCTCCAAAGCGATCGGATACTGATTTCCCCGACCGAGATAGAGAAAATCACTCGCCAACGCATAATCGCGGGCGATCTCTTCGCATGCCTTGTCAAGCTCAAGCGCCTCTTCAACTTGCCGTGGCAGAGCCAGTAGGGCGCCGGTCAGGCTTTGACACTCCTGTGCCATAAGAGTTCCGCGCACACGCCCAAGCCGTAAGGCAAGGAGAAAGAGCGCAACCAACTGAGTGGTGAAGGCTTTGGTCGAAGCGACCCCGATCTCCGGTCCGGCATGGGTGTAGATCACCCCATCACTCTCCCGAGCGATGGAGGATTCAACAACATTACAGATCGCCACCGCCTTCCCCCCCTTGCCCCGCGCCTCGCGCAACGCCGCTAAGGTATCAGCGGTCTCGCCGCTCTGACTGATCAAAACGGTGAGGGTTTTGTCACTAACAATCGGATCGCGATAGCGGAACTCGCTGGCGATATCGACTTCTACGGGAATCCGCGCCAGCTTCTCGATCATGAATTTGCCAACCAGCCCCGCATGCCAAGAGGTACCGCATGCGACAACAAAGAGCTTCTCAATCCCTTCAAGGTCCTCTTGCTCAAGCTCAAAGCCGCTGAGATAGACGTCGCTCTGGTCATCCACCACCCGCCCGGCAACAGTGTCAGCCAGGGCGCGGGGCTGCTCGTGGATCTCCTTAAGCATGAAGTGGCGATACCCGCCCTTCTCTGCCATCAGCGGGCTCCAGGTGATCGTCTTACTCTGCTTTTGCCGCTCTTTGCCGTCCAGATCGGTCACCCGCATTGCGGCGGGAGTAAAGATCGCCATCTCACCGTCGTCGAGAAAAACCATCTCACGGGTGTGGGAGAGCATCGCCGGGATATCGGAGGCGACGAAGTACTCCCCCTCTCCTTTACCGACCACCAGTGGCGAACCGAGCTTGGCGACCACCAGTGTATCGGGCTCACAACAGCTAAGAATCGCCACCGCGTAAGCACCCCGCACCCGCGCCAGAGCTTGGCGTACCGCCGCTTCAAGTCCAGCTGTTTGCTTCGCGGTCTCCTCGACCAGGTGGGCGATCACCTCGGTATCGGTTTCGGAGCGAAAGGTATGACCCTGCGCTTGCAACTCATCCTTCAGTTCAAGGTAATTCTCAATAATCCCGTTATGCACCACCACAAAATCACCCGCCTTGTGGGGGTGGGCATTGGTTTCCGAGGGACGGCCATGAGTCGCCCAGCGGGTATGACCGATCCCGCGACTTCCCGTCAGGGGAGCCTGTTGCAGCAGCGACTCTAGGTTGATCAGCTTCCCCTCCGCACGCCGGGTATGAATCTCCCCCGCTTCAAGGGTCGCAATCCCCGCCGAATCATAACCGCGATACTCGAGACGGCGCAGACCGTCGAGGATAATCGGAGAGGCCTGCTGCGGCCCGATGTAACCGACAATTCCACACATGGCTTTTACATCTTCCTATGGTTAGGATGAACTCTTCTTGCTGCGCTTTTTCCGTTTGGCCCACCCCTCAACCACCTTCTGTTCGCTGCGCGAGAGGGCCAGTGCGTCAGGGGGGACATCACGGGTGATGGTCGATCCGGCCCCGATAAGGCTGCCACGACCGATCCGCACCGGCGCCACAAATTGGGTATCACTGCCGACAAAGACATGATCCTCAATCACCGTCTTGTACTTGTTGACCCCGTCGTAGTTGCAGGTGATGGTGCCACAGCCGATATTGACCTCGGCCCCGATCTCGGCATCCCCGATATAGGTCAAGTGACTCGCCTTCGACCCAAAACCGATCTGTGCTTTTTTGGTCTCGACAAAATTGCCGATCTTGTTCTCGCCGGCAAGGACGGTCCCGGGTCGCAAATGCGCCATCGGTCCGATGTCGGTGGCATCTCCGACGCGACTCTCCTGCAGCACCGAACCACTTTTGATATGCACCCGCTCACCGATCTGACAGTCTCGAATGGTCACCCCAGGACCAATCTCACAGTCACGACCGATGGAGGTTCTTCCGTGGATATGAACTCCGGGGTGCAAAACCGTGTCGGGACTGATCGACACAGTTGTATCAACATAGGTCGTCGCCGGATCGATTAATGTAACGCCATCGCGCATCAACTGCTGACTGACTCGCTGACGTAACAGGGCCGAAGCCTCAGCAAGTTGACCCCGGTCATTGATCCCCATCGCCTCGCAAGGAGCATCCATGACCACAGCGCAAACCCGCTTCCCCTCTTTACGGGCCAGCGCGACCACGTCAGTCAGGTAGTACTCCCCTTGCGCATTGTCACGTCCCACCCCCTCAAGGGCTGAGAAAACCCAAGGAGCGGAAAAAGCATAAATTCCGGTATTGATCTCACGAATCGCTTTTTGTGTCGCATCGGCATCCTTCTCCTCGACGATGCACGCAACATCCTCCCCCTCCCGGACGATCCGCCCGTAGCCGTGCGGGTTCTCCACCTCTGCGGTCAGAACAGTCACTGCCGCCCCGGCTTGATCGTGCTGAACGAGAAGCGCCTCAAGAGTCTCTCGCCGCAACAACGGGACATCGCCACAGAGAAGAAGTAGGGTTCCACTGAAGTCTTCAAGTGAAGACGCGGCACAAAGGAGAGCATGGCCGGTACCAAGCTGATCTTTCTGTTCAGCCAAACGAACGGATGGCTGCGAGCAAGCCGCCGCCACCGACTCACGACCATGCCCCACGACCAGAACCTGAGGGTCACAACCGACCTCTTCGGCCCTCTGCAGGGGGTAGTGAAGCAACGGCTGCCCCAGCAACCGGTGCATGACCTTGGGGAGCCGTGACTTCATCCGGGTTCCTTTTCCCGCCGCCAGAATCACCGCGGCACGTTGTTGCTGCGCCATAGAGCCTCCTTATTCTTCGGCAGAAACCTGCCTGCACTATCAAAACGACGCATTATCCGAAATGGGGAGAAGGGAGTCAAGATCGATCCCAGCCCTCCACCCTTTCACGGCGGCAGAAATATCATTGGTCTGACCAAAAACAAAACATCAGTTTGGTAAAGAACACCCCCTAACAACCCCTTTCTACTTTTATCACTTCGTTGAGTCGAATAATAAAAATTCTATTTATCACGGCTAAATATTTTTAATTACAAGAAAAATTCAGCCCTCCAAAAAGTTTCACTATAAATAAAGGTTTTTATCTATGGTAAACGATATTTATTGACAATTTTCACCATTTCAGATATACGAACGCAAATAAAACTACTTTCTATTTTTTATGCACGGATTGAAGCACGGAGGGCTCACACAGCGGGTCGCCTACAGGCCACCACTTCCTCTTCGCCACCGCAATGGCCGTCAACGCCTCGTATCCGCCGCAAGGCTCCCTCGAGACGAGAAAGTTCACGGTAGGTTTCCTTGCTTCACACCCTGTTTCGTCTACATCATCCGCCCTCTTTTCACAACAGGCGGGAATCGGTATCCATTTAACCAAGGGAAGGCGCAATGTCTAAAAAAGCAATCAAACCTTCACTGATCAACCCGTTCCACCCCCCAGAAAAGGTGGAATTTACTATCCCCGGGGAGATCTCCCGCACCACCGGCCCCTACGAAGAAGCGATGAAGGAAGGACACGACCTCATTCATCGTCCGATTCGTTCGGTCAGCGTGGCCCAGATTGAAAAACAACACTTCAAAAAGCGGATGACCGTCTGGGAACGGATCAAAGTTCTCACCGACAACGACCCGAACATCCTCTTCCAGAACTGGGGGAAAAATCTCGACGGGGCCTCTTTGGTCACCGGCATCCTCAATGTCAACGGTCGCGACATCGCCCTTTACGGCCACGACTTTACCGTTCGCGCCGGCTCCATTGACGCCACCAACGGCAGCAAGCTCGCCAAACTTTTCAACATGGCCGGCGAAAAAGGGATCCCCGTCATCGGCATGAACGACTCGGCTGGCGCCTTCGTTCCCGCCGGGGTCGGCGGACTCGACGGCTACGCTGAGGCCTTCACCGCCCTACGCAAGATCAGCGGGGTTGTCCCCTCGATCATGTGCATGTTCGGCTTCAACGCCGGCGGAGGCTCCTACCTGCCGCGTCAGGGCTCTTTCGTCATCCAGCCGGCGGAGACCTTTTTCGGCCTGACCGGTCCCGGCGTCGTCAAGTCGGTTCTCGGTGAGGATATCACCCCCGAGGAGCTCGGCGGACCGAAGGTTCACGGTGCCACCGGCGTCGCCGACCTTACCGTTGAAGACGAGACCGCGGCACTACGTAGTGCCCTGCATCTGCTTAGCTACCTGCCGGACAACAACGGCGTCGGTGCCCCCTTCCTGCCGACCAGCGATCCTCTGGAGCGCAAGACCTGGGAGATCAACACCCTGCTGAAAAAGGCCTTCAACTCGCCGACCGGGTTCAACACCCCCTTCGACGTTTCGATTATCATTCAGCAGATCTGCGATCACGGCGATTACTTCGAGCTGCAGCCGGAGCGCGCCCGCGAGGCGGTCACCGCCTTCGGACGCCTTGGCGGTCACGTTGTCGGCTTTGTCGCCAACAACTCGGCAGTCGCCTCGGGTCAGATCGACTGCGATTCGGCCCTCAAGATCTCCCGCTTCGTCCGCTTCTGCAATATCTACAACATCCCCCTGATTTTCATGGAGGACACCACCGGCTTCCTTCCCGGCCGAGAGCAGGAAGCCCGCGGCATCGTTCAGGCGGGTCGTTCGATGCTCGACTCCATCGTCGATGTCCGCACCCCGCGTATCCTGCTCATTCTGCGTAACGCCTTCGGCGGCGCCTACGCCTCGTACAACAACTACCCCACCGGTGCCGACCTCGTTCTCGCCCTGCCGACCACTCGCCTCGCCGTTATGGGCCCGGCCGGCAAAGAGTTTGTCTACAAAGACGAGCTGCGTAAGCTGCGTGCGACGGTCCCCGGGATGGTCAAGAGCGGCACAGAAGAGCGCGTCAAAGCCGGGATGGAAGGGGACCTGGCGAAAAAGGATGCCGAGAAGGAAGCCGCCGAGTGGCTGCGCCTGCAGGAGGCCGAGCTCAACCTGCGCTACGAAAAAGAGCTGATGAACCCGAGAGAGGGTCTTGCCCTCGGCTCTATCTCCTCCATTGTCATGCCGACCGACCTGCGCAAGGTCCTCGGTGAGAACGTCGCCTTCCTCATGCGCCATTACAAAGCGGGCCCGATGGCCGGTCCTCAGCGCGAGTTTCATTGATCAGGCGAATTGATTGATCATCCTGTGAACTGAAAAGATTTCATCTGGAGATAAAGCCCATGGCACAGACAGTAGACAATTACCAGAACAACCCCCTGATCCACCGTGACCGCCGCCTCGGCGCCGCCGCTTCCGCGTGGGTCAGCTCCTTTAGCTGCGTCGCCCTCAAGCCGCTCATCGTCTGCCGCGGACCGATCCGCCTCGAGGCGATGACCGTCTACGAGGAAATGGGGATCAGCCACTACGGCATCCTCCTCTCGGAGAAGGATTCCATCGTCTACCCCAATGCTCTTTCACCCGAACTGCGCAAGCTCACCGATTCGACTCGGGTCCATCGGGTTCCCGATTACACCGGAGCGAGCAAAGAAGAGCGTATTGAGCGGATCGGCCAGATCATCCAGATCGCCAAAGACAACGGCTACAACGCCATCTTCGCCGGTTACGGCTTTATGGCCGAGGATGACGAGTTCGTCGCCGCCATTGAAGATGCCGGTCTGAATTTCGTCGGCCCCTGCTCTCACACCCAGCGCAGCGCCGGCAAGAAGGACGAGGCAAAGCGGACCGCCCTTTCTGTCAACGTCTCGGTCACCCCCGGCATCGATAACGTCACCGCCCGCACCCTGCTCAAGAAGCATCCGACCCGCGAGTCGCTTCTCGCCCTGGTCGATGCCGAAGGAATCGCGGTTGATAAGAAGATCCTCGACAACACGTCGATTGAGCTTGCTGCACTGGCCGATGTCATCCTTTTCGCATCTTACGAAAAAGGGATCGACCTCTTTTCCATCGAAGAGCTCTGCGCTCAAGTCGAGACCGAGTGCGCCGACATGTTCAAGAACTACCCCGGTGCCCGCATCCGCCTCAAGGCGATCGGCGGCGGCGGTGGCAAAGGGCAGCGTATCCTCGGCGCTTCGCTTCTGACCAAGAAGACGCCGAGCGACGCCGATGTGGCTAAAGCGGCCGCCGACGCCCCCGGCCTGGTACGAGAGATTCTGCAGGAAGTCAAGGCAAACGGGATCGGTGACAACAAGAACGTTCTGGTCGAGCTCAACATTGAGCAAACCCGTCACAACGAGATCCAGCTCCTCGGCAACGGGCAGTGGTGTATCGCTCTTGGCGGCCGCGACTGCTCGTTACAGATGCACGAGCAGAAACTGCTTGAAATTTCTGTCACCCAGGAAATGCTCGGCGAAGAGATCACCAAGGCCGAGCAAGCGGGCCTTAAGGATCAGGCGGCAGCGCTCGCCACCGACCTTGAGGTCCTCAAGCGGATGGAAGCCGAGTCAGAGCGCTTCGGTGAAGCGGTCGGCCTCGACTCGGCCTCGACCTTTGAGTGTATCGTCGATCGTGATCGCCATTACTTCATGGAGGTCAACACCCGCATCCAGGTCGAGCATCGGGTCACCGAGCTCGTCTATGCCCTCAAGTTCACCAACCCCGAGGACCCTGAAGACTTCTTCATCGTTGAATCGTTGGTCGAGGCGATGGCACTGCTCGCCATGCACAAAGAGCGCCTCCCCCGGCCTGAGCGGATCGCCCGTTTCGGCGCTGGCGCCGAAGCTCGTCTCAACGCCACCGACTGCTCCCTCTCACCGAGCGCTGGCGGCGTCATCCGCTACTGGTCTCCCCCCATCGATGGTGAGATTCGAGACGATCAGGGGATTTGCATCTCCAACCCCGACACCGGCCTCTTCATGCGTTACACTTTGGCCGGGGCGTATGACTCGAACATCGCCCTTTTGCTGACCAAAGGAGAAACCCGTCTCAACAGCTATGACCACTTGGCCAAGGTCCTGCGTAAAACCACCCTGCGTGGCACTGATCTGGCGACCAACCTCGAGTTCCACTACGGCTTGGTCAACTGGTTCATCGGCCAAAACGTCATGGCGAAGCCGACGACCCGTTTCGTTGTCCCGTATCTGACCCTGGTCGGCAAACTCAAGGAAGAATCTCAGAAGCTTGACATCGTCTATGCCTTCCTCGCCATGAAGAAGCGTTATGCTGGCCTCTACAGCGACAACCCGGAAGGGGCCAAAGCGATTTCGGCCGTCCTTGACCGCAAAGGGACGCTGCTGACCCGTCCGATGGAGCGGCTGCTCAACGATCCGCACCTCCTCTCCGGCTGGCTCAGCCTCAACCGCAAGAACTTCCGCATCGAAAACGGAAAGATCGTCTGGCTGCGCAATCCCTTGGTCATTGTCGAAGAGACCTACGACTTTCTCAACATGAACTGGGATCCGTCCGTTCCGGCCGCCGAGGTTATTTGGTCGCACGACAATGAACTGCTCCAGGCGGCCCTTCAATTCTACGCCGACCTGCGTGACACCTTCGGTTTCGACAAGGACGAGTTCGTCAAGCTCAATTCCCTGCTCGAAAAAGAGAAGCCTCAAGGTGATTTCGACGCCGAAACGTGGGCCGACATTCGTGCCGCCCACCTCGGGTTTGAGGCTGGCAACGAGCTTCTCGGCCTCCTCTTTCTCATCGCTGAGAAGACCGAATTCTATGACTTCTGCGTCGAGAAGGATCTTGAGGTCACCATCCCGGCCTACCTCAACGACCCTGAACTGCAAGCGAAAATGAAAAAGGTTCTCGTACCGCCTCCGGCAACCAAAGCCGACGAGATCGTTACCCCCGGCGGCGGGATGTACTACGGTCAGGAAGCGCCTGGAATGCCTCCCTTCGTCACCGAGGGGNACCGAGGGGATGCATTTCGAAAAGGGCCAGCCGCTCTTCATCCTTGAAGTCATGAAGATGTTCAACAAGGTTCCCGCTCCCTTTGCCGGGACGATTGATAAAATCCTTATCGAGGGTGGCGACGGCACCATCGTTCAGAAGGGCCAGCCTCTCTTTAAGGTCACTCCAGACGAAAAATTCGTCGAGATCGACCCCAAGCAGATCGAGAAAGAACGGCGCACCTGCACCGCTGAATATCTCGAAGCGGTTCTTTAAATTTCATTATGATTACAACAGAAAAAGGCTCCGGAATTTCCGGAGCCTTTTTCTGTTGTCGCTTTTTTCAGAGAAAGATAACGAGGGACGGGATCAAGCCGCCCAAATGTAGTCGTTCCCCTCAACACATTCGGTGCTCGCCTCGAGAAAGGACTTCTCCTGGCTATCACTGATCACTTCGGCGGCACCATGGTTGACCGCCCAGGTTGTCCCGCAAACTTCACACTCAATGATGTCCTCGTAGAAACCATCAACGTGCAGATCAATCTCCTGTTGCTTGCTGTTCTTACAGACCGGACATTTCATAGGACCTTCTCCTTTCACTGACGGCGTCAGGTGCCGTTGCATCAACTTTTCTTGGAATTATATCGACCGGGAAAAGGTGTGCAAGAGAAAAAATTTGAAAAATCCTTGCAAAACAGCATGTTAGAGGTGTTTTTCGTTTTACTCTACAGACCAGCGGTTTACTTATTCTGTATACAAAAACATAGCCGCCCCTCGCTAACCCCCGACTATCCTTGCTACATTCATGAATTAACTCACCTTTTTATAATTAGATCAGTATTTGACATTTAACCCCGCCGGACAATTGGTCTTACCAAATTGCCAGACAGTTTTTTTTAGTTTTTCATTTTTTCTTACCGTTTCAAACCTCGTTACTCCCTGTTTTTACGACTTTTTCTTTCAACGGGATAAAAACAAAGAACAGAGTCGCCAGCAAGAGCCCCCCCAGCGGCAACTGGAAAATTTGACGATAAGCCTCAGCCGCGCTCCCTTGCCCCTGCAACAAGCCCCCCATCACTTGCTGCAGCAGTGCCGCACCCAGCACCACAAAAAAATTCACAGAGGTCAAGGCTGTGGCCACCATTGTCGAAGGGTAGAGCTGTTTCACCAACGTGTAAAGAACCGGCCCAGTGGAAACGCAGAGACCGTAAAAAAAGAACGTTATTGCCAACAGCGGTGAGGACAGTCCCGATAATCCAGCCACAAAAAGAGTCAGGACCAAAATCATTCCGACCTGTCCAACCACAATCAGCTGGCGAGGAGAGAGCCAGCGACGATCTGTCACCACCCCCGAGACAGGACAACCGACAATAAAACCGATCGCAGTCAGCATCAGAAGCTTCCCTCCCTGCACACCACTCATTCCGAGGCAGACATCAAGGTAAGGACCTCCCCAAAGGCCTTGCACCGCCATGTAGCTGCCGTACCAGAAAAATGCGAGGAACGCCATCCCCCAAAAACGAAGATCACGGACAAGGACTCGCCATCCCTCGCCGTAGGTTGTTTCATCCGGCGCAGCAACCGTTGCGGGAAGACTTCGCAAGGTGAAGCCGACCATAGCGACCGCTCCAGCTGTCACCAATGCTACCGCAGCGAAGCTCAGTCGCCACCCCCAGCAGGAGACGAGCCAAGCCAGCGGCGCCGTCGCCAGAAGGTTGCCGCTGTTCCCGATAGCGATCTGCCATCCGACCAAAGTTGAGAAGCGATGCGAGGGGAAGCAGCTGCTGTAAATTTTGAGGGACCCCATCAGCACACTGGCGGTTCCAGCCCCCATCAAAATTCGCCCCAGAAGAGCCTCTTCATAGCCACTTGAAATGGCAAATGTCACAGCACCTGCAACCGTGAGGGCACCACAGAGCATGAGAATGCGCCGTGCACCGAAACGATCAAGCAGGGGCCCCAAGGGGAGCTGAACGAAGGCAAAAGCGTAGAAGAGAGCAGCTGCAAGGGTGCCAAGTTCGGAGGAGGAGAGGAGAAGGTCCCGCTCAAGATCACCGGCGATGACTGCCGCTGAGACGCGAAAAAAATAGGCAACAAGGTAGAGTCCGGCCAGAGCGACAAAGATCGCCCCGTAAGGCAGGCCTACGGCGCGTGGTTCAGAAGGTCTGGTCAACGGGACGGATCCTCGCAAGCGAAAAGTTCTCCACGCCCCAAGCGAGGATCTCGCGCGCCGACGCCCGACACATCTCCTTTGGAGGCGCCTGAGCGAGAAAGTTCAAGGCCTGCCAGAGCAGATGGGGATCGCTCGATACCGGGACATCCTGCTGATGCCGCTTGCTCAACTTTTCACCGTCATTACCGAGGACAAGGGGAAGATGAATATAATGCGGCGGTGAATGCCCAAGGCAAGCGTGGAGATGAATCTGACGAGGGGTAGACCAGAGCAGGTCGGCGCCACGAACAACGTCGGTGATCCCGGCAGCGTGATCATCAACCACCACTGCCAACTGATAAGCATAGACCCCGTCTCCCCGGCGCAGGACAAAATCCCCCACCGCACTCTGCAGCGACTGTTCAATCTGACCGTAGAGGCCGTCGGCAAAACAGATCAAACCAGAGTCAACCCGTAAGCGCTGTGAACGGGCCTGACGCCCCGGAGGCAGACCGTGCCGACAGGTCCCCGGATAAACCGGGCCTTCTTCTCCGGCGTGGGGGGCACTGGCGAGGATTTCCCGCCGCGAGCAACCACAATCGAAGAGCCAACCGTCTTGCTTTAACTGGTGCAAGGTCGCTGCATAAGCCTCAAAACGTCGGCTCTGCCAGACCACCTCACCATCCCACTCGAAACCGAGATGTTCCAAGGTTTTGAGAATTGTCTCGGCGGCCCCCGGAACCACCCGTGGCGTATCGAGATCCTCAATCCGTAGACGCCAAAGCCCTCCCCGCTGCCTGGCGTGGCAGTAGCTGCCAAGCGCTGTCACCAAGGACCCAAGGTGCAAAGGTCCACTGGGGCTTGGAGCAAACCGACCGACTGTTGTTCTTGTTATCGCGCCCATGTCGGGCATCATGCCCCGCTCTTCAGGGGGGTGTCAAGCCTCCCCCCATTCGGGCACCCCACCTCTTTTGTCGGGTTTAAAACTTTACAATTGACAGCAGACGTTAAGACGCGGTAAGCATAACTTTTAAAGTCAACTTTGGAGGCTGTCTGTGCTCATTACTCGCGCAACCGAATACGCCATCCGCGCCGTTCTCTATATGGCAACCCAACCCTTCGGTGAAATCGTCCTTAAAAAAGATATTTGTCGCACACAGGGGATCACTCCCGCCTTTTTGACCAAGATTCTACAACCTCTGATCAAAGGAGGGATCGTCGGATCACAACGGGGGGTCGGCGGGGGGTTCTATCTGATGAAGGATCCCGCGAGCATCTCACTCTACGACATCCTCGTGGCCGAGGAGGGGCCTCTCTATCTCAACCAGTGCCTCACCGAAGCGGGCGCCTGTGAGCGAGATCTCTTCTGTCCGGTCCATGGCGCCTGGAAGGACATTCGGGGCGAGATGATGCAGATGCTACAACGTTACACGTTTGCCGATCTGGCCCGAGGCAACAACTGAGGCGACGACAAAAAAAACCCTGGAGACCAGGAGGGTAAGTCGTCCAGGGCAAAGCGGGAGACCGCGTCCGGCTTCCCGTGAAGCTCTGTCTCCATTATAAGACCACTTTCCCCAACGTCAAACGGCCGTCGCGAAAATGCGACGGCCGTTTTTATTCCTTATTTTTCCTGCGCTTAGTTCAGCAGAAGAAACCCTAGCTGCCGCCCCGTCTTGCGCCCATCCCGCCGATAAGAGAAGAAGAGCTCACGGTGACAGCAGGTATCCTCCTCTACGGCCTCAATCTTTACGGGATCGAGGCCCGCCGACTCAAGCTGAAGTTGACAACTCTTTTTCAAATCGAGCTGCCACTTCCCCAGAGCAACCTCTTGTGTTATCACGTCCCAGTCCCCCACACCGTTTCGAAACGCATCACGCACCGGCCGATCGACTTCGTAATGATGCGCACCGATCCCCGGACCGATCGCCGCACAGAGCTGTTCCGGACGCCCCCCAAAATGAGCCGTCAGCGCCTTGATGCTCTTGCCGAGCAACCCGGCGGCGGCGCCACGCCAGCCCACATGCACCACTCCACCAGCCTTCTTTTCAGGTGAGTAGAGAATGACCGGGTAGCAATCCGCCGTTAATACCCCGGCCATAATCTGTGATTGATTGGTCAGAATCGCATCGCTTTCGACCTGGAGAAAATGGGAAAGATCAGGGTTCTCCTCATCGATCACCAGAATATTCTCACCGTGGACCTGCTTGACGGTGAGCAGACAATGCGGCGGCAGATCAAAGGAGCGGGCAAGGGTCGAGCGATTCCCCTCAACATTATGTTTCGCATCATCGGTATTGAAACCGAGGTTAAGAGAGTTATAAGGAGGACGGCTGACCCCCCCATTGCGGGTGGTAAAGCCGGCCGAGACACCTGCCTCCTGTGCCCAGTTCGGCTGTAAGTAGCTAATTTTACCCTGGCGAATCAGTTTCATTTCTGCTCCCTCATTGAGGTTTGTGCTCTATGGTGTCAGCTGGCTCCAATGCCTGCAAGCGACTTACGATGGCGGACATATCGGGCGGCAAGGCGCTGGTGAACTCCCTATATTCTTCATCTTGAGGATGGACAAACCCGAGAAGGCGGGCGTGCAACGCCTGACGTTTGAGGCCCACCAAGAGGCTCTTGAGCTTGGGGTCTCGCACATCCTTGAGGCGGCCGCTTGCACCGTAGACCGGATCTCCCACCACCGGATGGTTCATCTCCGACAAGTGTACACGAATCTGATGCGTCCGCCCCGTCTCAAGCGTCAACTCCACCAGAGAGATCCGGGAAGCGGTGAAACGGCTCAAAACCTTCCATCGTGTTACAGCCCGGCGACCGCTGCGGCTCTTTCCGCTCATCTTTTTACGCTGTGTCGGATGCCGCCCAATGGGACAATCGATGACCCCTTTTTCCTGCGGCAGCAGGCCATGCACCAACGCCAGGTAGCAACGGCGAATCGAATGAACCTTGAACTGCTGCGCCAACGCGGTATGGGTCTTGTCATCCTTGGTAGCCACCATCACTCCCGAGGTCTCCTTATCGAGCCGGTGGACGATTCCCGGACGCAACTCCCCGCCGACCCCGGCCAGATCCTGACAGTGATGCAGCAGGGCGTTGACCAGTGTCCCGTCAGCATGCCCAGGAGCCGGGTGGACCACCAGACCCGCTGGCTTGTCGATGATGATGAGGTGGGCATCCTCGTAGAGAACCTGCAGGGGGATCTGCTGCGGCACAACCTCACTCGGCGCAGGAGGAGGGAGGGTCACGTGGATGGTGTCGCCAACGCGCAGTTTCTCACCTGCCTTGGCAGGGCGTCCGGCCACCTGAACCAGACCATCATCAATCAGCTTCTTGATTTGCGAACGGGAAATGTCCGGGAGTGATTCGGCAAGAAAACGATCCAGCCGCTCTGAGATCCGGGCTGGATCGACGTAAAAAGAGAGGTTTTGTGGCATCTACCAGATGGAGCTTTCGATCTTTCCGGCCTGTTTGATCATGACATCGACAATCGCCCGGTCGAAAAGATGGTCGCGATTCGTCAAATCAGGAGAGACCCGACCATAGAAATGCTCCCGCCCTTCATCGAGCTCTTCTGTCAGAAGCTCAAAGATATTATCGTTCTTGATCCCCTCTTTGACCTTCTCCTGATTGTACAGGGCGATATCAGAGACAATGGCCCGGGCGAGGCGAAACGCAAGATTCGGATTGTCGACAAGCTTGGCCATCTGTCCTCTCCTACAATCAGCACCGACCGCGGATCTGCCATCAGCTCGGTGACTCGGATGCGACCATCATGGTATCACGATAGAGACAGGGGATTCTTAAGTTTTCCTGTTCCATCCCCCTCCGCACGAAGAGTAGCGAAAATCCAGCACGATGTCAATCATACCTGCCGTTTGTGTCTTTAAGAGCCAAAACTCAGCGTAACAGACATACCCCAGCAAACTCATTTACCTATCGAGATCGGTGTTGTCCACCACATTAGTACAAACCAACAGAGGCACCTCTCTTGCAGGTAATTCCTGCTAACATCCCATTTTAGCGTCATTTTCTCTTCGAGAGCGACCGGGAGGTGTCCTGTGCGATCTCTGCTCTACACATCTGTCACATTTTACTGACCCAACGCATTTCACTTGTGTCACATCTGTCAACAGATTCACCTTTACAACAAGGAGACAACCGTGAAAATTGCCGTCAAGTTAGGTGCTGGCTTCGCTATGGTCATTATTTTGCTATTGGTTGTAGCGGCCACAGCGATCATACAGTTGCGCTCAGTTAACCAAGGGTACAAGGAAGAAGTGGCCGGTTTGAACCGCGTCGAAAATATGGCAAGGGAGATCGAAACGGACATTCTTCAAGTCCGGCGCAGCGAAAAAGACTTTCTCGCCCGACAGGACAGTAAATACTTCACCCGGGTCAACACCTATCTCGACAAAGCGGCGGCGCACGCTAGCGAACTGCAACAACTTCTTGGTGCCAATTATGCCGAGATCACCAGCAAAGCGCAAAAGATTCGCGCTCTCGTCTCAAGCTACCGTGATGACTTTGCCAATCTTCACGCCGATTCATTGACCCGTGGGCTGAACGAAAACGAAGGCGTTCAGGCTGATTTTCGTCATGCCGCCCACGCTCTGGCCAACGCGGCCATGGAGATGAATCTCAACACGGTCACCATCGACTATCTCACCCTGCGCAAAGAAGAGAAAGACTACATGCTGCGGGGGGCGGCCAAATACGTCGCTAACAATCAAGAAGTGGCGACCCGACTTCGCCGTGAGTTGTCTGAAAATACTTCCCGACAGGCTCAGGCCCTGCTACCTCTGCTGGTAACCTATGAGAAGAACTTTGCCCGCCTGGTCGACCTTGACCAACAGATCGCGTCAAGCATCAAGAAGATGAAAGCTGCCGCTGACCAAGTTCTTGACCTCGGCAATGAAAATTCCCAGCTCGCCGCGGCGGCTTCCAGGGAGATCGCCAACAAGATCTCCGGGCAAGCCGACAAAGCGATCAACCTGATGTGGATGCTCAGTCTTGTCTGCGCTGCCATCGCCATCCTTTTCACCTACTTCTTCTCTCGCAGCCTCTCTCTGCCGATGGCGCAGGGGGTTCAGCTTGCCGAAGAGATTGCCAAAGGCGATTTCAATACCCGTCTCAATCTGGAACGTAAAGATGAAATAGGCCAGCTTGCCGCCTCTCTTGATCATATGGCCTCAAGTCTGCAGCGTCAGGCCGACGTTGCCTCTTCGATCGCCAAAGGGGATCTGACCGTCGAAGTCGCTCTCGCCTCAGAGAAAGATCAGCTTGGTCAGGCCTTAAAGACCATGACCGAAGTTTTGAACGATATCGTGCAACAGATCGTCATGGCAACCTCCAACGTCGCCTCCGGTAGCCAGTCGATGTCCTCAGCCTCACAGGAGTTGTCTCAAGGAGCAACCGAGCAGGCCGCAAGCGCCGAGGAGGCCTCGAGCAGCATTGAAGAGATGACCGCCAATATCCGCCAGAATGCCGACAACGCCCACGAAACCGAACGGATCGCCAATCAGTCGGCAAGCGATGCTCAACAGGGAGGAGATGCGGTCAGCAGTACGGTTGAGGCGATGAAGGATATCGCCGGCAAGATCGTGATTATCGAAGAGATCGCCCGCCAAACCAACCTTCTGGCGTTGAACGCCGCCATTGAAGCCGCCCGTGCCGGGGAGCACGGGAAGGGGTTCGCCGTCGTTGCCGCCGAGGTGCGCAAGCTTGCGGAACGGAGTCAGGTGGCGGCAGCGGAAATCAACCAGGTCTCGGTCTCAAGCGTCGACATCGCCGAAGCGGCAGGGACCATGCTCGCCAACATCGTTCCGAACATTCAGAAGACCGCCGAGTTGGTTCAGGAAATCGCCGCCGCCAGCAAAGAGCAGGATGCCGGTGCCGAGCAGATCAGCGGCGCCATCCAGCAGCTCGACCGGGTCATCCAGCAGAACGCCAGCGCCACCGAAGAGATGGCGAGCACGGCCGAAGAGCTCTCCGGCCAGAGCGAACAGCTGCAAGAGATGATCGCTTTCTTCCGGGTCAAGAACTCGGCGCGACAGTTTGAAAATGGGGCGTCAGCACAAAAGACAAAACTCGCTCTGGTTCAGCCGGCTCAGTCACAGGTGATGAATGAACCTGCCGCACGGGTCGAGGTCGGCGACGACGCCGATAAGCTTTTCGAGCGTTTCTAGCATCAAGTAAAACAAAAAAAGAGAGCGGGCTCCGGAACACCCGGAGCCCGCTCTCTTTTTTCGACTGTCGCGGTTCTCTGCGACTGAACTTTTTAGAACTTGACGGTCAAAGCGATGTTGCCGTCCCATGCGCTGTCGGCCACCGGCATCATGGTGAACGCTTTGCCCGAGAGGACATCTTCGACCTTGTGCGGGGTTCCAATGGGGAAGCCGCTGCCGGTGTACTCATAGTCATAGTAGAGACCGGCGAGTTTGATGAACATGTTGGGGTTCACGTCAAAGACATAGTAGCCTTCGAAAACCTGACCGCGGGTCGCCAGCTTGCTGCCGAGCATGTCGTCAGCACCCTGGGTGAAGGGGGTCCAGTAACGGGAACCGTAGTTGTACTCAAGACCGAGCTTGCCCATGGGGGCGGGGATCTGAACACCGGTGTAGATGCCGTAACCATCATGCTTGTCGCTGTTGACAGTCATCCCGGTCGGAACCGGCATGAGCTGGCCACCGACATCGGCCATCTTGTAGAGCTGATCGCTGCCCATACCACCGAACATACCAGCTTTGCCGTTCGACTCGAGACGGGTCCAGCCAAGGGAGGCGAAGTAGCTCAGGCCGCTCCACTCTTCGCGAGCGAAACCGATACCGCCGAGCTTCATATCCCCGATGACGGTGGAAGGCTGGTAGCGGGTGACGAAGTTCATGTTGGGGAACATGTTCAGGTCACTCGCCATGTCGAGCTGGAAGAGGTTGGCAAAGACGGTCGGGAAAGCGAAGGTCCCTTTGAAGCCGTCAGAGACATCCTGAGCCGCAAAAGCGGTCAGCTGCACGAAGTTGGTGCCATCGTTGATCAGGTCGACGTTGAAACCACCGAGATGGGTGTCTTTGGTGGTGGTGTTGTTGAAGAGTTCACCATTACCAACCTTCGACTCATAACCCTGGCCGTAGCAGAAGCGGACGGTCTGGCCTTCAACACCGGTGAGCTTGCTCAGCTTGTAGCCGGTGGTGATCCCGTCGAAGTTAAAATGCACGAGGTGGCCCGAAGGGGTCCCGCCACGCATCTCGTTCTCACGATACTGACTCGGCGGCCCGTAGGTGGAGGGGCGACGACCGATGGATAAGTAGAAGTTGCTGCCACCGATGTTTTTCCAGTCGAAGTAAGCACGCTCAACGCGCATAAAATCACCGGAGGTGTTGCCACCGTCGGTCCCGTCCATGGTGAAGGCATCCCAGGAATCAAAGACCTTAACACCGGTGGAATCACCCCAGTTCTTGTACATGGAGAGACGACCGGAGAAGTTAACGTTCTTGGCCACTTTCGCCTTCATGCCGAGACGAACACGGGTGGTGTAGAGAACGTTATTGTCCATATCTTTGACATTGGGAGCGACCCCCATGTCGAGACCAAGCATGGAAAAACCGCCGACCCCTGAAACCATCCCGTTGTTGAACGCCATGGCCATATTCGGGTAGTTTGCCAGCATCGCACCGAGGGGCGAGTTCGGATCGACCGGGGAACCGAAATTCCCGGCCATGGCATTTATCGCGAAATCGTCGAAGTCGACCATGACACCGGGGTTCCAGGTCAACTCGTTGTAGTGCAGGGTGTTGGCTTTGACCCGCATGTCACCGTACCAGTTGATACGGTCGAGAGCGGTATGACGCTCGTTTTTGTCGACACGGTCCGAAAGGTCGGAAAGTTCAGCATTCAGGGCGTCAATCTTGGCCTGCAGTTCGTCGATCGTGGCCGCCAGAACCCCCGAGGGGAGGAACATGGCCAGAGCAACCAGAGCAGCTAACAGTTTACGCATTGTGGTTTAGCCTCCAGATGAAGTGAATAAAGAAAACACGGAGCAAGCCTTGTCGACTTAGCCGCAGGTCTCAGGCTGGTCGGAGTCAGCTGCGTGATCGTAGAGGAACTGCTGAATGTCGAGCAGGTCTTTCTCGGAGAGGGAGCTCCAAGCATCGGTATCGGCGCTGTGCTTGTCTTTGTCGAAGAAGCGGTCCCACTGAGCCTGGGTCTTGTTGAGAGGCGTCAGCGCACCCCCTTCAGCCCCTTCCACATGACAGACTTTGCAGCTTTTCTTGTAGAGGTACTTCCCTTTTTTCGGGTTGCCACCTTCAACCGCAAACGCCGCCGAAGCGGCGAACATGCAAAGAGCGAGACAGGCAATTACTTTACTGAGGTTTTTCATTGAATCCTCCTCTTGGGGTTGGATGCGCCGAAGCGCGTTGCTCTCTTAAATATGAATATTCCGTTATCACGATCTATGCCTATTCTGGTAAATCAACCCAGAAAGGAGAGTAACTTATTGCAATATTTAGATTATTTGACCCATAAGCGCGCCGAGCACCCCAACGGTGACAGCTAACCCCCCGCTTTTTCACGGCATTGTCGCCGCGCCAGCTTCGCAAAATAGCGTAACCCCCGATAAAGGACAAGAAAAAATTCACCGGTCATCGCTGTGCCTTTCTCTGCAAAACAAGACGGAGTCTATCAGTACAGAGTGCGATGTCCAGACGACAAGCGTATTTTTGCCGATTCACGCTAGCGGTCTCTCCCGCATCTTTGTTATCATGCGTCGGCATGCCGCCAGCCCTGCGGCAAAAACCTTTCAGGAGTCCACCATGAGTAACGATCCCAACAAAATCATCTATACGATGATGAAGGTCAGTAAGTTTTACGACAAAAAACCGGTCTTGAAGGATATATCTCTCTCCTACTTCTACGGCGCCAAGATCGGGGTGCTCGGTCTCAACGGCTCGGGAAAGTCGTCGCTGCTGCGCATCCTCGCCGGTGTCGATAAGGAGTTCAACGGCCAGACCATTCTCTCCCCCGGCTACAGCGTCGGCTACCTCGAACAGGAGCCTCTGGTCGACTGTGAAAAGACAGTGCGCGAAGTGGTCGAAGAAGGGGTACAGGAGACGGTCGACCTGCTCAAGGAGTTTGAGGAGATCAACGCCGCCTTCGCCGATCCCGATGCCGACATGGAAAAACTCTGCGACCGCCAGGCGGTAGTGCAGGAGAAGCTTGACCACCTCGACGCGTGGGATCTCGACTCGCGCCTCGAAATGGCGATGGACGCTCTGCGCTGCCCCCCCGGTGACGCCAAGGTCGCCGTCCTCTCCGGCGGTGAGCGCCGCCGCGTGGCGATGTGCCGCCTGCTGCTGCAAAAGCCTGACATCCTGCTGCTCGACGAGCCGACCAACCACCTCGACGCCGAGAGCGTAGCGTGGCTCGAGCACCATCTGCAGCAATACGCCGGGACGATCATCGCCGTCACCCATGACCGTTACTTTCTCGACAACGTCGCCGGCTGGATTCTCGAACTCGACCGCGGTGAAGGGATCCCCTGGAAGGGGAACTACTCGAGCTGGCTCGAGCAGAAGCAGGAGCGGCTGCGGCGTGAGGAGAAGGCCGAAGGAAACCGACAGAAGACCCTTGAGCGCGAGCTCGAGTGGATCCGCATGTCGCCCAAAGGACGCCACGCCAAGAGTCAGGCCCGTATCAGCGCTTACGAGAAGCTCCTCGATCAAGAGGTGAGCAAGCAGGAGAAAGAGCTTGAGCTCTACATTCCGCCCGGGCCGCGCCTTGGCAATCTCGTCATTGAAGCGACAGGGGTGAGCAAGGGGTATGACGATCACCTGCTCTATGAGAACCTCAACTTCAGCCTCCCCCCCGGCGGCATCGTCGGCATCATCGGCCCCAACGGCGCCGGCAAGACGACCCTCTTTCGCATGATCACCGGTCAGGAGCAACCCGATACCGGCAGTTTCAAGACCGGCGAGACGGTCAAGCTCGCCTATGTCGATCAGAGCCGCGAGCTCGACGGCGACAAGAGCATCTGGGAAGAGATCACCGGAGGCCAGGAGCAGCTTGAGCTCGGCAAGGTGCTGGTCAACTCTCGCGCCTATGTCTCGCGCTTCAACTTCTCAGGCACCGAACAGCAAAAGAAGGTCAGCGCCCTCTCCGGAGGCCAGCGTAACCGCGTGCATCTCGCCAAGATGCTCAAGGAAGGCGCCAACGTCATCCTGCTTGACGAGCCGACCAACGACCTCGACGTCAACACCATGCGGGCCCTCGAAGAAGCGCTTGAGAACTTCGCCGGCTGCGCCGTGGTGATCAGCCATGACCGCTGGTTTCTCGACCGTCTCGCCACCCACATCCTCGCTTTCGAGGGGGATTCCGAGGTGGTCTGGTTCGAGGGGAACTTCTCGGAGTATGAAGAGGATAAAAAGAAACGCCTCGGCGCCGACGCCCTGCGTCCCAAGCGAATCAAGTACCGTCAGCTGACCCGCTGATCGCGTTGTATCTGTGAATAGAAAAGGCCGCTCGATCCGATGGATTGAGCGGCCTTTTAGGTTTAACGGGGAAAGGGCGACTGTCAAAAAAAGGTCACAACTGCGCCACTCCTCTATATTTCTTCAGGGAGGTAAGATAGACAAGCCCAACCATTCTTAGGACCTGCCCCCCCAGGGGTGTCACATTAAGCAGCAGGCCCGTTAGGAATAACGATCAATCAGGTCAGAGAGACTGCTTACACTAACACTGAGCACCTCCCCATCCTCTCTTGTGACCTCAGCGCTAAACCCTTGTTTCGTTGAGCTTACGACCCTCGTGTTTTCCTGAATTTGAGACGTGTGAGCGGGGGCTAGCATCGCCATAGATAGGTCAAGTTTGCCCAAGGTTTTCCCTCCCAAGTGAGCCAAGAAGCGCTGTAAACCGTTCTGAATTACCAAAAGACCAGTCTCCTGTCAAGAAAAAAACCTATCTAAGCCCCTGTTTCTTCCGGTCGCATCAGGTCAAGTTGCGAAAAAAGTACATATAGTGAGTCCGCAAAGGCCGCACCCAACTCTGGTGAATATATCTCATTAAAGACGTTTTTGCTTTTACAGTCTATGCATAAGAACCCCCAGTAGTGCTGATGCAGATGTAGATTTTCCCTCTCGTCGGGATTTGCTGTATCAGAAACATATCGTATTGGAATAACAAGTGTACTTTTGTAAGGGAGCTTCCAATTGGTAACAAAAGTAATAAACCAAAAACTTTTTACATGTGGCTGTTCTCTTAGATGATTAAAAGTAGAGTTTTTATATTCACTCAAAAAAAGATTTTGCAAATTATTACACAAAAAATACCTAGCTCTCCCCGTGCTCAACCGCCATATCGATTCAAAATCTGTATTTTCTGATAATTTATGAACTGCGCCTGTATCATTTGTTTTTAACGTTTGCTCTCCCATTGTGTCTCTAGCAATGGTTTTTAAATTTAGTTCAGAATTTAGCTCTTTAAGACAGGCTCTACATTTTTTACCGGTAGTAATAGAAAAACATTCCGCAATTTGGTTCAAAAAATATGAAGTCAACGTCTCCCTAGAGAATCCAGTTTCTCCATTTTTTGCCCTTTTAAGGACGTCTCTTACGACATGATTGACATAATGGATAAAAAGGACTGCATCTGAGTAACGATTTAACTTTTTTCTTTCTTGACTGATTATATAAAACATACAGCTTGTAAGTATTATTATCAGGTAAAAAATAAGTAGCGTAGTGTTCGACTTAATGTCGCCAAGAAATATTTGATAAATAGGAAAAAAAATACCTATAATTATCGAAACGATTCCGAGAGAATTTAATATTCCGAAGTTTTTCTTCGGCAGGCAATTTGTGTAAGCTCGTGCAGAGGAAGAAGGCATTAATAGACTCCACATATTTTTTACTAGACTTTATAAACTAATCTAAAAATTTATGCAACACACTGATTAGACTGATTTTATTCTGAAAAAAATCTGATATTTTCCTGACACGCACGACTCTATAGAATTTAATTGGCAACAAGTATTTTTATTCGATTAAAGACAAAACCGCCGCACAGCTTCTGCCGGCGGCGGTCTCAATATCGAACGGCTCCCCCCCGGCACCCTTCTTCTCGTCTGAGATTTAAAACTTTCACAGCAATATCAGCTCCTCCCGCAAATACCAAGTAAGCGTCCCCAGCGCATCACCAGTTATCCCCAAAAAATATCCTGACACCACCCACCACTCTGCGCTACACTAAAACGTACGTTTTACTTGCCGTGGAGGTCATCGTATGAGCGAAACGTGGCAACAAATGGTCGATGAAGCGCTAATCGCCGCCGAGAAGGGGCAGACGATGATCGCCTTGCTGCAGCTTGAAGAGGCGGCAGAGAGCGGGATGACCCCGCAGCTTAAGTCGGGGCTCGGCTACTGTCTGGCCAAAGAGAGACGACAGCTTCAAAAAGGGGCGAACCTCTGCCTTGAAGCGATGCGTGAAGAGCCGCGCAACCCGGCGCACGATCTCTATCTCGGCCGGGTTCTCCTCTTGGCCGGGCAGAAGGAAAAAGCGATCCGCGCCTTTCGCCAAGGGCTGAAAAAAGGGCGCGACCCCCGCATCATGGGTGACCTGCGTGCTCTCGGGCTTCGTGCGCCGCAGGTGATCACCGGCCTTCCTCGCGCCCATCCGCTCAACCGCATCCTCGGCAAGATGCTCAGCCGCTTCGGCATGCGCTGATCGCCCTAACCATCCCATCAACAAAAAAGCGGCCGACCCCACACAGGGATCGGCCGCTTTTTTCATCTAAATGTCTTGGTCTCGACGCTAGAAGGGGCGCTGACTCTTGCCCGCCTCGTAGCTGCCAGAGAAGGGGGAGAGGACAATCGCCACATCCTTGGCGAATTCCCCTTTTTTCACCGCCACCGGTTGTGCGAGCAGCCCGTAGGGCTCGCCCGGCTGCGGCATATCCCAGGCGTGAATCCGCGCGGCAAGATAGTACGACCCGCCGGACGGAAGGTAAATCGTGAAACGCCCTTCGGCGTCAGAGAGGGTCGAGGCGTAGTCGGGCAGGCGTTTCATCGTCGCGTCGGTGTAGGCCATGGCGAAGCCGCCCGGCACCGGCTTGCCGGTGGCATCAACGAGGCGCCCATGAATGCCGGTGTTCGAGTCGCTGTCGACGACCTCTTTTTTGAAGAACATCGGCGCCTTCATCGAGACCACCGGCAGATCGACAAGGGAGATCTTGCCGTCGAGAACAGTCGTGATGATCCGCTGGTGCTCGGAATAGAAGTCACCGGGGGCAAGGGGACCGGTGGCGCTGCCGGTCATCCGCTTGCGGGCGACAACATAATACGTCCCCGGCGGCAGGGCGATACGGTAGCTGCCGTCAGCGGCGGTCGGCTGAGAGATAAACTGGGAGGGGCCGAGCAGGTTGGAGATGGTGTCGGGATAAATATTAACGTACCCCCCCTCAAGCGGTGCCTCTCCCTTTTTGATAAAGACCTTCCCCTGAACCCCGGTGAACCCCTCACCGTCAATCGTGGTGCTAACGACGGTGGCGTCAGGCAGGGTGGGGCAACTTTCACTCTGCGTTCCCTGCGGCACGAGGCAGCCAGCGAGCAGCAGAGAGAGACTTAAGGTAAACAATCCTTTGGCGATGGCGCTGGGCAGCGGCATAAACTCCTCCTCAAGGTAAGACGGCAAGCTAGCATATATCTTTAAAGTGTAACGAGTTCGGGAAGATTGTCAAAGTAAGCATTGCATTGTGCAGGCAAAAAGCTACACTTTGTGCGATGCCTACCTCTCATCTTCATACACCGCGTGAGCGCGATCCGGCCCGTCTTGCCCGGCAACGTTTCGACGCGCTGATCATCGGCGGCGGGATCAACGGCGCCGGCATCGCCCGCGATCTCGCCCTGCGTGGGCTGCGGGTGGCGCTGGTCGAGCAGGGGGACTACGCCAGCGGTACCTCGAGCGCCTCAACCAAGCTGGTACACGGTGGCCTGCGTTACCTTGAAAATTTTGACCTGCGCCTTGTCTTCGAAGCGAGCCGCGAACGCCGCATTCTCACCGCCATCGCCCCGCATCTGGTGCGCCCCATCCCCTTTTTTATCCCGGTCTATGAAAACGACCCTCGCTCGCTCTTGACGGTACGGGCCGGGATGCTCTTCTATGACGCTCTCGCTCTGCTGCGCAACACTTACCTGCACAGCATCCTTTCAGCCGATGAGGCCTTTGCCCGCGAACCGGCCCTGCAACGCGACGGACTTAAGGGGGTCGCGGTCTACTGGGATTGCCGCATGGATGATGCCCGCCTCTGCCTCGAGAACGTTCTCGCCGCCCACGAAATGGGGGCCGAGACGGTGAACTACTGCCGGGTTCTCTCTCTGTTGCGGTGCGAGGGGAAGGTCGTCGGCGCTGAGGTGCAAGACGAGGAGAGCGGCTCCACCTATGAAGTTGAAGCGCACATCGTCATCAACGCCGCCGGCCCCTGGCTCGATGCAGTCTGTGGTCTTGATGGCGAAGAGCCGGGGAAACTCCGTCCGAGCCGCGGCAGCCACATCCTTGTACCGCGGATCAATCGGGGGGATGAGGCGATCTACCTCTCAAGCGGCAGCGACGCCCGTCTCTTCTTTGTCATCCCTTGGGGCAACCTCTCGCTTATCGGCACCACCGACATCACCCCCGCCGGCGATCCCGGTGAGACCCGAGCGAGCGAGGCAGATATCGACTACCTCCTCGCTGAGTCCGCCCGCCACCTGCAGGGTGTCGAGCTTGACCGAAGCCACGTCGTCGCCGCCTTTTCAGGGGTGCGGCCGCTGGTCAGCAGCGAGGGTGCCATCGGCAAGGCGTCGCGGGAACACCAGATCTTCACCTCGGCCTCGGGGATGATCTCGGTCGGTGGCGGCAAGTACACCACCTACCGCGCCGTCGCCGCCGAGGTCGCAGCAAAGGTCTGCGCACAGATCGGCAAAGGGGAGGGGCGCTCTCTCACCGACCGGGTTCCGCTCCCCGGTGGCAGCACCGGGCGGATCGAGACCTACCTGCAGCGGGCCGAGCAGAAGCTTGGCCGCCCTTACGGCCTCCCCCCGGCACATCTGGCGGCGCTGGTCAACCGCTACGGCTCGCGCGCGCCACTGCTGCTTCAACGGTTGCAGGACGACCCGGCGCTGCTGCGCCCTGTCGCCCCCGGTTCGTCACTGCTGACGCTTCAGGTTCTGCACGCCATCGACTATGAACAGGCCCGCACCCCCGAAGATATCCTCCGCCGCCGCACCACCCGCGCCCTTGAGAGCGGCCGCGGCCTCCATGAGCTTGAAGCGATCGCCGATCTGCTGGCGAGCCGCTTTGCCGTTTCACCCGCGCGTCGCCAACAGTGGTGCGACGACTACCGCCGCCGCGTCGCCCTGAGTGTGACCGACGAGAAGGGACCCACACCCCCATGAAAATCGATCTTCGCCATTCGGCGCTCGAAGCCGTCGCAACCCCCTGCCTGATTCTGCCACTCGCCGAAGCAAAAACACTACCGGCCCCTTTCAAGCCGTTCGACAAGCTCCTCGATGGTCGGCTTGCGGCGCTGCTGAGCAGCAAGGAGTTCAGCGGCAAGGCAGGGGACACCCTGCTCCTTCACGCCCCGGCCGGCTCACCCTGGCAGCGCCTGCTGCTGGTCGGACTCGGCGGGAGCAAACAACCGGCACGGGAGAGGCTGCGTCAGGCGACTTCGCTCGCCCTGAGTAGTCTTAAGGGTCGACGTATCTTGCGTGCCGCACTCCCCCTTGACGCCTTGCCGCTTAAGGGGCTTTCTCTTGCAGATCGCGTCGCGGTCGCCGCGGAAGCAGCGGAACTCTGCACCTACCGTTTTGATCGCTATCGCACCACGCAGAAAAAAGATTCGGCCAAAGCGTTTGAGAAGCTCACTCTGATCCTTCCCCACGCTAAAGATGTCAGCGCCGCCAAGCCGGGGCTGGACCAGGGGCTCGCCATCGCCGCCGGGGTTGCGCTGGCCCGCGACCTGGTGAACGAGCCGGGGAATATCAAGTCGCCCGAATTCCTCGCCGCCGCCGCCCGCAACCTGGCATGCGATGCGGTTCGCTGTACGGTGCTGGAAGAAAAGGCGTTGCAGCAGGAAGGGATGGGGGCGCTGCTCGGCGTGGCGCAAGGAAGCGTGCGGCCACCGCGCCTGATCGTCCTGCAATATCAGGGGACCCACGAGGAGGTGCGCCCCATCGCCTTGGTCGGCAAGGGGGTTGTTTTCGACGCCGGGGGAATCTCTCTCAAACCGGCGGAGAAGATGGATGAGATGAAGATGGATATGGGGGGAGCCGCGGCGGTTCTCGGCACCTTCCTCGCGGCGAGTCGTCTCAAACTACCGATCAACCTGCTCGGGGTGATCCCCGCCGTTGAGAACCTCCCTTCGGGGAACGCCATCCGCCCCGGCGACATCCTCACCTCCCTCTCCGGCAAAACGATCGAGGTGCTTAACACCGACGCCGAAGGGCGGCTGATCCTCGCCGACGCCCTCTGTTACGCCCAGCGTTACAACCCTCGGGTCATCATCGACGTGGCCACCCTCACCGGCGCCTGCATCATCGCCTTGGGGCATCACGCCTCAGCGGTTCTCGGCCACCATGACGGGCTGATCCGCCAACTGATCAAGGCGGGCGAGCAATGCGGCGAGCGGCTCTGGCAACTCCCTCTCTGGGACGACTACGCCCAGCAGATCAACAGCGAGGTCGCCGATATCAAGAACATCGGCGGACGCCCCGCCGGGACGGTAACCGCAGCAGCGTTTTTGCAAAAATTTGTCGAGATCGACGCCTGGGCCCATATCGACATCGCCGGAACGGCCTGGGAAGAGAAAGGGAAACCTGGAACCCCCAAAGGGGGGACTGGGGTCGGCGTTCGCCTGCTGGTGCAGTACTTACTCGGACTTTGATCCTTTTTTAGAGGAGCGAGACCATGCTGCGTTACTGTGCCTGGTGCGAGAGCTACCTCGGGGCGACACCGGCCCCCGGTTATCAGATTCGCGCCGACCTCTGCGAGATCGACACGACATCGATCTGCCCAAGCTGTTACGACAGAGTCCGCCATGAGCTCTCTCCCAGTGGCGAGATGGCAGCGCCCAAGACAAAACCCTAGCGAAAAAGTAAAAAATTTTCATCCTTTGCTTGATTTCCTCTTTTTCCCGGTTATGTTTTCACCTATGTGGATTCGGCCCGTCGGGCCGACTGTTTTCGCTCAACGGGAAGAAGAGGAGAGTCACAATGGCAGCAGGAAAAGTAAAATGGTTCAACGACGCAAAGGGATTCGGATTTATCGAGCAGGATGGGGGCCCTGATGTCTTCGTACATTTCTCGGCCATCAGCATGGACGGCTTTAAGACCCTGACTCAGGGTGAGCCCGTCGATTTTACAATTATTGACGGTCCCAAAGGACCACAGGCGCAGAATGTGAGTCGCCCGCAATAGAAGAAATTTCACATCGTCTGATGAGATCACCCCGCCCGGTTTCCGGGTGGGGTTTTTTATGGCGCACCCCACAGCACCCCTGTTGACTTTTTCAAGGCAATCTCCTAGATTTTACAGATTGGTGTCGGGGGCTCGACACCGTTTCACTTCGCCATGATTCTTGATAGGGGCATCCTTGTCCACTCCCTACACACCTCCCATCGGTATCCGTCTCTGGCCCAGCGAACTACGCGCTGCCAAGCGACGCCTCAAAGAGGGGTATACCTTCTCTTTGCTTGAGGAGTCGTCCGACACCTTCCGTTTTACCGCCGTGGTCAATCCCGAGCGCATCGTCCCGCTCTTTAAGGAGATCGCCACGACCTCCATGCCGGAAGAGGTTTTCCTGATCCTCGAATATTATGAGGCCGGAACACAGGGGAGCAACGAACAACCTCCCCAACCGACGATCTATTACTCTCCCTATCTACCCAGTAAAGAGGTCTTCTCCTTACTGGACCCTTTTTGGTTACGCCTCATTCACGATGGCTTTGTCAGTTTCGGTCTCGCCAACAACCGTGACGGGTTTGAACTCTTCTATTCTGAAGAGAAGATCCTCACCTGTTTTACGGACAACCATCTGCGCATCACCCATCTATTGGCGAACCATGGTCTTCCCTATCGCACCGAGCTCAGTGCACCGACTGACTTTGCCCACGACCATCTCTCACTGCTCTGCCACCCCCGGCCGCAACTCCCCGTGGCCTTCTCCGATCTGAGCAATGAAGAACTCGACTATCTTCATTTCGGGGCCGAGCTGATCCGAATCTTCGACATGTACCCGGTCGAAGACGGGCTCTCCTTTTTCCTTTCCCGCAAAGACCAGGACCAGATAGAGTCGCTGCTGCGGCAACATCGCGATTTCGTCGATTATGCCGAAGAGGACTTCGGCTCCTTTCTCCTCGACTGGCATGACTTCGTCTGCGAATGCGAAAGCGCGTTTGAAGGAGATCTCGAAGAGTATCGTATGGGATTGAAGCTGCGCGACATGTTGCAGTGGACGGTTGAAAACCTGCCGGAAGAACTCGGTGAGAAAATCCGCTCTATCCTTGCCGAGGATGACGAACGCTTTCGTCGCCTTCTTACCGACTGCCGCAAGCGTCTCGACTCCCCCCATCCCAGTACCAGCAGCTCCCCTCCTTTCTGGTACCATGGAATCGTCAGCAATCAGGGGATTGTCCTGCGCCGCGACCTGATCCGCCACGGCTGGTTCAAACCATCATGATCGCCCTGATCGCTGCCCATCCTCTTGAGACCACACTGCTGCAACGCCAGCTCTCTCCCTGCGAAGTCCTTACCTTGGGAGGCTCTTCACTCTACCGCGGGCGCCTGCACGGACAAAATATCCTCCTCTTCCATTGCGGTGTCGGCAAGGCCGCGGCCGCGGCGGCGGTCACCGAGCTTCTGCTGACCTACCCGGTCGAAACGGTTATTCTCTTCGGTTGTGGTGGGGCCTACCTGCCGGGTCCTTTGCGGGTTGGCGACCTCGCCTTGGCGAGTGAAGAATACTTCGGTGACGAAGGGGTCATCACCCCCGACGGGTTCCTCGACATGGAAGCTCTCAATCTGCCTTTGCTTGAACGCAAAGGGGAGCGTTACTTCAACGCCTTACCGGTCACGACAGAACTGCTTGAGCAAGCTTTCTCGAGCAGCCGTAAGCTGACCGAGCGCAGCGGACGACGGATCGCTGTCGGTCGCTTTGTCACCGTTTCAAGTTGCTCTGGCAGTGATGCGCAGGGAGAGTTGTTACAGCAACGCTGCGACGGGATCTGCGAAAATATGGAGGGAGCCGCCGTTGCCCGTATCTGTCTGCTACGGCAGGTTCCTTTTCTTGAAATTCGTGGCATCTCTAATCTGGTTGAGAATCGTGACCCGAGGCGTTGGGACCTTGAAGCCGGCTGCACCATTGCCCAACAGGCGGTCCTTGAGCTTCTCGACAGTTGGGCCAACCCGAGGGGCTCGGCATGAACCGTTCTCTGACTCTCGGCTACTCCCCCTGCCCCAACGACACCTTCATCTTCTACGCCTTAACCCATGGACGGATTCCGCTTTCCGGAGTCTCAGTGATCCCTCGACTTGAGGATGTCGAGACCCTTAACCGTCTCGCCCTCGAGGCCGCCCTCGATTTGACCAAGATTTCTTATCATGCACTGGGGCATTTGCGAGAAAAATACGTGCTGCTACGCAGTGGCGGCGCGCTTGGTCGTGGCTGCGGTCCTCTGGTTGTCGCCCCTCAAGCGACACATATGGACGCGCTGCGCCATAAAAAAATCGCAATTCCAGGCGAGCTAACCACGGCTAACTTGCTGTTACAACTCTACGGAACCGGCTACGAGCAGACCGTGATCCTCCCATTTCACGAAATCATGGGCGCGGTCACCGAGGGACATGTCGATGCCGGGGTGATCATCCACGAATCCCGCTTCACCTATGCCGAGCACGGCCTGCATCAGATTCTTGACCTCGGCCAATGGTGGGAGAAAAGCAGTGGTCTCCCGATCCCCCTCGGCGGCATCCTTGCCCGCCGAGATCTCGGGACGCCTCTGATCCACGAACTCGAAACGGCGATCCGTCAGAGTGTCGATGACGCCTTTGCCCACCCCGAGCTCTCCCGTGACTACATCCGCAGCCACGCCCAAGAGCTCTCTGACGAGGTCACAGCCCAGCATATTTCCCTCTACGTCAACCCCTTCTCCCGCGACCTCGGAGAGGAAGGAGAGCTGGCGGTCCGGACTCTTTTGTCCCGGGCCGAAGAACGACACATCATCCCCCCTTGCAAACTCTCCCTGTTTGTTTGATTTACCCCTGTGAGAAATCCGTTAGATCGTTGACTTGCCTTGGGTGATCACCGATAATCAGCGAGTATTTCCTGTATTCTCGTTCATTGCGGAGGTATTCCTTGGATCTTATCCTTGGTGCGGGCCCGGTCGTCAAACTGGTTCTGCTTCTTCTTGTCGCTTTTTCCGTCGGCTCCTGGGCCATTATTTTTCTCAAATTTCGCGTTCTGCATCGTGCCACACGCGAATCGTCGGCCTTTATCGATTTTTTCTGGCAGAAAAAGCGTCTCGACCTGATCGCGCGGGGCCTGAAAGAGTACCCCCATTCACCCCTAGCAGCGCTCTTTCGCGAAGCCTATTCTGAATTGATCAAGGGACAGCGCCCGACAACCGACGATGAGGAGGAGACCTTTCCCGAAGGAGGAGGGGCTGAAAGTGTCGCCCGCGCTCTGCGCCGTGCCACGACGCAGGAGACTCATCGACTTGAACTCTATCTCACTTTCCTCGCCTCCACCGGCTCGACGGCGCCTTTCATCGGTCTCTTTCGTACCGTCTGGTGAATTATGGACAGTTTTCGCGGCATCGGTCAGAGCGGCAGCGCCTCGCTGGCGGTCGTCGCGCCAGGGATCTCTGAGGCGTTGGTCGCCACCGCCATCGGTCTGGTCGCGGCGATCCCAGCAGTCATGGCCTACAACCATTTCGTCAACAAGGTCAACATCCTCACCGGCGAAATGGACAATTTCTCTCAGGAGTTCCTCAATATTATCGAACGTCGCCTGCGGAGAAACTGATGGAGCTCGGACCCAGACCCAGCGGGCGACGCCCTCTCGCCCAAATCAATGTCACACCTTTTGTCGACGTCATGCTGGTGCTGTTGATTATCTTCATGGTCACCGCACCGATGATGGAGACCGGGATCGATGTCAACCTTCCCGAGGTGAGCGACGCGCCACCACTGGAGAAGGCGAACGAACCTCTGATTGTCACCCTCAAGAAAGACGGTTCTCTGGCACTGACTGGCAAAAGGGTCCGCGACCTGAAGCATCTGACCTCCGTCCTCTCTGAAGCACTTCCTAAACAAGCTGACAAGGGGGTTTTTCTCGAAGCGGACCGCGACGTCCCCTATGGCGAAGTGACCCGGGTGATGGCGGCCTTACGTGGGGGCGGGGTCGAAAAGCTCGGGATGATTACCCGTCCCCACGATCATAAGTGATGGCTACGTCGACAACACTTCCGCCGAATCGATTTCTGCGCCACCGCCGCCCTGGGGATCGCGACCCCCGACTGGGAAGAATGCTGCTGATCTCCTTCATTGTTCATGCTGCTTTGTTGTTGATCTTCGGCGGTTCTTTCTGGCCTCGTAGCGACTGGAAACGATCCGCCATCTATGAAGTCGACTTGGTGCAACTCCCGTCACACCGCCCGGCACCTGCCACCAAGACGATTAAGAAGACGCCCCCCGTCAAGAAACCGAGCGTCAAACCAGCGCCCCCACCCAAGACGACCGTAAAATCCGTGGCCAAGCCAGCGCCTGTCGCCAAACCGGCCCCGACAAAAAAAGCCGTTGCGGTGCCCCCCCAACCGACCGCCGCTTCTTTGCCATCAGCCCGCGACAATGCCAAAGTGGCTCAGGCTCTGAAGAATCGGATTGATGCCATACGGCAGCGTCAGGAACGTGAGGAACGACGGAAAGAGCGTGAAGAGTTACGACAAAAAATTGCCGCCCTGAGCGCAGCAGAAACCGCAGCAATCACCAAAGCCCCTCCGATGAGCGATGATGCCATCGGTGTCACCTATGAGGATTGGATTCGTGCGTACTACAAACAAGCGTGGACCCTCTCCCGTTATCAGGTCAAAGACCTCTCACTTGAAGCTGAAGCACAACTCTCTTTTGATCGTGAAGGGCGACTGGAAAGTTACGAATTGACCCAACCCGCGGCTGAAGAAGCATTCAACATTTCGGTGCGCCAAGCCATCGCACGAAACAAAGAGACGGTTCTCCCGACACCACCGCCTCGCCCTTTTACGATGACGATCATCTTCAACCTTAGCGATCTCTTGAAACAATAATCATCATGTTACGTTTATTTTTTGCTCTTTTTCTATTTGTCACCCCACTCTCCGTTTTAGCTGCCCCGGTCGAGATCACCGCGCCGGGGAAGCAAAACATCCCTCTTGCTCTGACCTCGCTGATCACTGAAACACCCCCTCTCGCGCGCCCGGAGATCCCCACCACATTCCGCGAAGCACTCCTCTCTGATCTGACGCTGAGTGGTCTCTTCTCTTTCATCCCCGATGAGGCGTTTCTCGACGACGCCTCTCATCTCGGGCTAACCAGCAATAAGATCGATTTCGGCCAGTGGCGGATTCTCGGCGCCTCGGCTCTCTTTAAAGGAGCATATCGTTTCGAAAAGGGCCAGTTGGTCGTTGAAGCTCGACTTTTCGATGTGGCAGAACGCCGTCTGATCTGCGGTCGTCGCTACCGTGGGAGCGTCTCTGACCTGCGACGCATGGCTCACGCTTTTAGCGACCAGATTCTTAAACAACTCACCGGGATCAAGGGGCCTTTTGCCAGTCGGATTGCTTTTATCTCCAACGCCAGTGGCAAGAAGGAGCTCTACCTCACGGACATCGACGGCAGCGAACCACAGCAGATTACCCGCCATCGCTCCATCGTTCTCAATCCCGACTTCTCCCCTGTCGGCAAAGAGTTGATCTACACCTCGTACCGCCATGGCAAACCGGATCTTTACCGCCGTGAAATCTACTCCGGCAGTGAAACCCGTCTCGCCGCCTTTCCGGGGGTCAATATTTCAGGCCGCTACCGTCCGGATGGTCGTGAAATAGCGATCACTCTTTCACGAGATGGCAACAGTGAGCTCTATCTAATCGGAACCGACGGCACCCTGCATCATCGACTTACTGAAAATTACGCCATTGACGTCGATCCAAGCTGGAGCCCCCGCGGCGATGCGCTGGTCTTTGTCTCTGATCGAATCGGCAATCCCCACCTCTACATCTACGATCTGGTCGAACAGAAAGAGCATCGTCTCACCTTTAACGGCAAATATAACGCGACCCCCGACTGGAATCCCACCCGGGACAGCATTGTCTTTAGTCGTCTCGAGGAAGGTCAATTCGATCTTTACACCATCTCCCCAGACGGCAAGCAGGAAGTTCGGCTCACCGAGACCCCTGAAAGCGAAGAACATCCGCGCTGGAGCCCGGACGGCCGCTTCATCGTCTATTCTCTCGGCAAGGAGGGCCATCACGCCATCTATTTGATGCGCGCCGATGGCAGTGGAGTTCGACGGATCACCTCTCCTTCTGACAACAGTACCCATCCTGCATGGTCTGGGGGGTGGTAGCAGCGTTGTTTTTTCTGTTCACTCGCGTATAATGGATCCTTCGTTGTCTCTTCTGCCTGAAACGGGCTCTCTCTCTTTAGCCTGGCTACTTAAAGGAGCGAACCATGAAACACTTTCGTATCTTTACCATTATTCTGCTGGCTGGCTGTCTCCTCGCCAGTGGCTGTACAAAAAAGCCGACGACCGGCTCTTTGCTCGATACTCCGGGGGGAGACTCAGGCAGCAGCGCCAGCGCGGCTCCTTCCGGTGCAGATCCTGCCACCTCTGGGAGCACTTCTGCGGGTTCCGGGCTCTCCGGTTCTTCCATGTCGGAAGAACCGGTTGCTGACGATGGTTCCATGACGGGGTCTTCTGCTAGCGGGATTGATTCTGCCGCAGGCTCCGACGCCACCATCACCGGCTTTACTCCGGTTTACTTCGATTTTGATCAGTACACCCTGACTCTTTCATCACGTGAGTCACTTTCGAACAACGCCTCTTTTCTTCGCGCAAACCCCGGTATGAACGTGACGATTGAGGGACACTGTGATGAGCGCGGCTCCGATCAGTACAATATTGCCCTAGGTGAGCGTCGCGCTCAGGCGGCTCAGAATTATCTGATTTCCCTTGGCGTAGAGCGCTCCCGCGTGAACGTTGTCTCCTACGGTGAAGAGATGCCGGCGAATCCGGGACACGACGAATCAGCCTGGGCTGAAAATCGTCGCTGTGAGTTCACCTCCCGCTGATCCCTTTACCGATGCGGCCTCTCCCTTATCATCTGACACTCGCAATGCTTGTCGTCGTCTGCTCCGGGTGTCTCCCCGCCTCTGGCGGGGAGACACTGACCCGTGAGGTCAAGGAGCTCAAGCGCCGACTCGCCAATACCGAACTCGATGTTGTCGCCCTGCGCAAGACCCCAGAGAGTCGGGAGCAGGAGATCTTCGCTCGCCTTGACAGCTTAGGTCATGAACTGGCAGATCAACAGAATGCTCTTGCGACATTACGGGTCGAACTGCAGTCCCTCTCAGGGCGCCTTGAGGATACCGGCCACGACCGTCAGTTGCTACGCGACGATATTGATTTACTTAAGGACGATCTTGGTCTGCGGTTGACAGGACTTGAAAATCGCCAAAGCTCCTTTGCGGATGCTCTGCAAAAGGTCTCACAAAAACTCGATCAGCCCCCCCCCAAAGCGCCTGAAACCGAACCATTACCCGCCCCGGAAAAGGTCTATGACCTCGGCCTTGATCTGATTCAGCACAAAGGGGAATTTCTCGAAGGGCGCAAAATTCTGACAACATTTCTCGCCCAGTTTCCAGACCATCCTTTGGCGGTCAATGCTCGCTACTGGATCGGCGAATCGTATTATGGTGAAAAAAACTATGACCAGGCGCTCTTAACCCTTCAGGAGTTGGTGCAAACCTTTCCCGATCACCCGAAAGCAGCCGCAGCTCTGCTCAAACAGGCCGTTGTTTTACAAGCTCTTGACCACAAAAACGAGAGTCGCTTTCTCCTTGAACAAGTCATTGAGCGCTTCCCTCTCTCAGAGGAGGCGGCGAAGGCAAAGGCACGACTTACTGATCTTTAAACAACAATCAACTTCGCTCTGAACTAAAAAAGCCCGCCGGATAACCGACGGGCTTTTTATATTGAACTGTTTCGAGATTCGCCGCGCTAGGCGCCACCCTTTTTAAGGTCGACCAAAATCAGCTTGGCCACCGCCTTAAGAGTCTCAAAAACTCCCTCACCGGTCATCGCGCACGCTTCGTACTCGGGAACATTATTCGGGTTAAGAAGCTCACGTAGCTCTTCAAGGGAGGTGACGTTCGGAAGATCTCGCTTGTTGTACTGAATCACAAAAGGAATCTTTTCGAGGTCATACCCCTGCTCCTCAAGGTTGACCTTGAGGTTCTCCATACTCTCAATGTTAGCGTCGAGACGCTCATCCTGAGAGTCAGCCACAAAGACTACCCCGTCAACCCCTTTAAGGATCAACTTCCGGGAAGCATCATAAAAAACCTGCCCGGGGACGGTATAGAGATGGAAGCGGGTTTTAAAACCACGAATCTCTCCAAGTGCAAGTGGGAGAAAATCGAAGAAAAGGGTCCGCTCTGTCTCCGTTGCCAGAGAAATCATCTTCCCTTTGGCATCAGGAGCCGTCTTTTGATAGACAAACTGTAAATTCGTTGTCTTGCCGCACAGACCTGGTCCGTAGTAGACAATCTTACAGTTGATTTCACGCGAGGCGTAATTGATGAAAGACATGCCAGGCTACCTCGTCAGCTGAAGAGGTTGTCGATATCGTCGTCGGTGATCTCGGCGAAGGGACTCTGGGTTCCTCCACCCTTCTCGGCACTCTCGGCTTTGTCGGCCAAGTCCTTGAAAATCTGACCGAGTTCGTCACTCGCCTTTTTAACCCGCAGGCGGACAAGTCCCAGAGAGCTGCGTTGATCGAAGATTACCACCAGAATAACCCGCCCCGCAACAATGGAGATGTGAAGGTTATCCTTTTCCCCCTCATGAAAGAGGATGGAGAACTCTTTTTCACCGATAAGCTTGGCAAGCCCCCCTGTCGCCGCAATATTACCAGCTGTCAGCGAAGCAAGGCTCGTGGTGTCAAGGTGTTCCGTCTCTCCAACTGCAGAGATCAGCTGCCCGTTCTTATCAACGAGAAAGATGACCTTGGCGTTGGATTCGCGCAGCAACTTCTCGATCGCAACGTTTATCCGCTTGAACTCCTCGTCGTACATGACGAAGGATGATTGGGATGCAAACATTCTCGCAACTCCTGAAAGGGTTTAGCAGATTCTGATTTTATAGCATCTCTACCAAGGACAATCAAGCCTTAAGGGGGTAAGGCGCGAGCAAAGAAAAAACCGTCCCCGGAATCATTTCCGGGGACGGTCAGCAGATTAAATAAATATTTTTTGAGATTTACTTGCTACCACAATCTGCCTGCATCTCTGCTAGCTTCTTGTAGAGGTCGTAACGACTTGCTGTCTCTTTCGTCGCCTGCTCAAGAAGCTTCTCGGCGACTTCGGGCTGAGCCTTGTGCAGAACCCGCCAGCGATTCTCCCCTTTGGCAAAATCGGCGAAGGTAATGCTCGGCTCCTTGCTGTCTAGCTGCAGCGGGTTTTTCCCCTGATCCGCCAAGCGAGGGTCATAGCGGAAGAGAGGCCAGTGTCCACAGTTCACGGCCTTTTTACACTCGTCAACAGCTGTGGTCATATTGATGCCATGCGCAATGCAGTGGCTGTAGGCGAGGATCAGCGACGGCCCGTCAAAGGCATCGGCCTCGAGCATCGCCTTGACCACCTGAGCCGGGTTCGCCATAGAGACCTTGGCGACATAGATGTTGCCGTAGGTCATGGCAATCATGCCGAGGTCTTTCTTCGGCATCCGCTTGCCACCGGCAGCGAACTGAGCCACGGCGCCGAGCGGGGTCGACTTGGAGGCCTGACCACCGGTATTGGAGTAGACCTCGGTGTCGAGAACCAAGACATTGACGTTCTCACCCGAGGCGAGAACATGGTCGAGGCCACCATAACCGATATCGTAAGCCCAGCCGTCACCCCCGTGGATCCAGACCGATTTCTCAACCAGATAATCGGCGACCGAAGAGAGTTCCTTGGCAAACGGCTCATCACACTTAGCCAAAGCCGCCTTAAGCTCGGCAACGCGGCCACGTTGCTCTTCAATCGCCTCCTGCGAACTCTGATCCGCCGATTTGATCGCATCAACCAAGGTGGCGAGCCCACCACAGGCGCTGCAAGAGCAGCTTGTGACCTTCTCGAGCAGCTCAAGAGCATACTCACTAAATTTATCAATGGTCAGACGGAAACCATAGCCGAACTCGGCGTTGTCCTCAAAGAGCGAGTTACTCCACGCCGGTCCGAGTCCATCCTTACGGGTGGTCCAAGGAGTGGTGGGGAGATTACCGCCGTAGATCGACGAAGAGCCGTTAGCGTTGGTAACCACCATCCGGTCGCCGAAGAGCTGGGAGCAGAGCTTGACAAAGGGCGTCTCCCCGCAACCGGCGCAGGCACCGGAAAATTCGAACATCGGCGGAAGAAGCTGGCTCCCTTTGAGAGACGCACGATTGAACAAGGCGGGATCGGTGTCAGGAAGGGCGAGGAAGAAAGCGAAATTTTCACGCTCAGTCTCGCGCAGCGGCACCTGCTCGACCATGTTAATCGCTTTGTGACCCTCAACACTCTTACTCTTGGCAGGGCAGTTGTAGACACAAGCGCCACAGCCGGTGCAATCCTCGACCGCCACCTGAAGGGTGAACTTCTTCTCCTCCAGCCCTTTCCCTTTGGCCACGCACGATTTGAAGGTCGCCGGAGCATCGCTAAGTTTGTCCGCATCGTAGATCTTCATGCGAATCGAAGCGTGGGGACAAACAAAGGAACAAATACCACACTGGATGCAGAGTTCTTCGTCCCACGCCGGAACTTCAACAGCGATGTTCCGCTTCTCGTACTGAGCGGTAGCAGTGGGGAAAGTTCCGTCACACGGCATGGCCGAAATCGGCAGTTTATCGCCAAGGCCATCGATGATCGGTCCGAGGGTCTGCTGCACCGTCTCCGGAGTCCCGGCCCACTTGCCACACTGCATCTCGATGTTGCTGTCAGCGGTCGCAGGAACGGTCACTTCCTCGACGTTATTAGCGCCGGCATCAACCGCTTCGAAATTCATGTTAACGACCTTCTCGCCCGCTTTGCCATAGCTCTTGACGATAGCGTCCTTGATCTCCTTCTGGGCGAGATCGAAATCGATAATGTTTGAAATCTTGAAGAAGGCGGTCTGCATGATGACATTGATCCTAGGACCGAGACCGATCTTGTTCCCGAGATGGACCCCATCAATGACATAAAACTTGAGTTTCTTGTCGATAATCTGCTGCTGAACCGCTTTCGGCAGATGAGCCCAGACATCATCTTTTGTGTAGGGCGCATTGAGAAGGAAGGTTGCTCCCTCTTTGGCCCGGGCCAGCATGTCATATTTCTCAAGGAAGGAGAAGTTATGACAGGCGACAAAGTCGGCCGAATCGATGAGATAGGTGCTACGAATCTCCTGCTTGCCAAAGCGCAGATGACTGGTGGTCATACTGCCTGCCTTCTTCGAGTCATAAACGAAGTAGGCCTGAGCATTGTTATCTGTGTTTTCACCGATGATCTTGATCGAGTTCTTGTTGGCCCCGACGGTCCCGTCGGAACCGAGCCCATAGAACATGGCGGCGTAGACATCCTGAGGGACGGTGTAATTCGGGTCGAAGTCGAGGCTCTTGCCGGTGACGTCGTCCTTGATCCCGACCACAAAGTGGTTCATCGGCTTGGCCGCATCAAGGTTGTCGAAAACCGCCTTGATCATTGCCGGAGAGAACTCGTAGGAGCCGAGACCGTAGCGGCCACCAACGATGGTCGGGTAACCATCAAAACTCACCTGACCTTCGGCCATCGCCTCGCCAATAGCGGTGCGAACGTTGTGATAGAGCGGCTCGCCCATGGAGCCGGGCTCCTTGGTACGGTCGAGAACGGCGACCTTCTTGACCGACTTCGGCAGCGCCTGAACAAACGCCTCGGTGAGGTAAGGGAGGAAGAGACGGACCTTGATCAAGCCAACCTTCTCGCCTTGGCTGTTGAGATGTTCGACCAGCTCATGCGCTGTCTCGCACCCTGACCCCATCATCACGATGACCTTCTCGGCATCGGGGGCCCCGACATAATCGAAGAGGTTGTACTGGCGACCGGTCAGCTTGGCAAACTTGTCCATCTGGGCCTGAACAATCCCGGGAACCTTTTCATAGTAGGCGTTGACCGTCTCACGCCCCTGGAAGTAGACATCGGGGTTTTGGGCCGTACCGCGCAGAACCGGGTGATCAGGCGAGAGGGAACGGGCACGGTGGGCGCGCACCAGATCGTCGTTGACCATCTCTTTCATGTCGTCATGCGACAACGCCTCAACCTTCTGAACCTCATGCGAGGTACGGAAACCGTCGAAGTAGTGGAGGAAAGGGATGCGCGACTCCAGCGTCGCCGCTTGAGAGATCAGCGCAAGATCCATGACCTCCTGCGGATTATTGGAACAGAGAAAAGCCCAACCGGTGGAGCGGCAAGCCATGACGTCCGAATGGTCGCCAAAGATGGAGAGGGCCTGAGCCGAAATAGCGCGGGCCGAGACATGGAAGACCGTAGGGGTCAGCTCACCGGCGATCTTGAACATGTTGGGGATCATCAGCAGCAGACCCTGTGACGCCGTAAAGGTCGTGGTCAGAGCCCCTGCCTGCAGCGCCCCGTGCACGGCACCTGCCGCGCCCCCTTCGGACTGCATCTCAACGACCTTGGGGACCGTCCCCCAGATGTTCTTCTCACCGACGGCGCTCTTGGCGTCGGAGATCTCCCCCATAACCGACGAGGGGGTAATCGGATAGATGGCGATCACCTCGTTTGTGGCGTGCGCCACATGCGCCGCCGCGGTGTTGCCGTCAATGTTGACCATTTTCCGGGACATGTACTTCCTCCTTTTGTCGTGTTAACCAGGCGTGCCTGTTGTCGCGTTCGGTTCAAAGCGAAAAAAAGGAGACCGCGTCCCCCTACAACAGGAGGCCGGTCACAACGTCCTACGTCCTTCCACCGCCCGATTCACCGTCGCCTCGTCGACATACTCAAGATCGCTGCCGAGGGGGATTCCGTAGGCGAGGCGTGTCACCTCGATCCCTAAGGGGCGAATCACTCCGGCAAGGTAGAGAGCGGTCGCCTCTCCCTCAACGGAAAAATTGGTGGCAAGTAGCACCTCATCAACCCCTCCCTGCTCCAAACGAGAGAGTAAAGGGGCAATCTTCAGATCTTCGGGGCCGACCCTCTCAAGCGGCGAGAGGGCTCCATGAAGGACATGGTAGCGACCTGTGAAGGAGCGGCTACGTTCGATGGCGATCAAATCCTGCGGCTGCTCAACAACACAGACTTTCGAACTGTCGCGGCCCACATCCTGACAGATCGTGCAGGGATCCTCTTCGGTCACACTGAAACAGCAGGTGCAAAACCGAACCCGGTCCTTCAATTCAATGATCGCTTGCGCCAAAGCGGTCGCCTCTGCCTCAGACTGTCGCAAAACATGGAAGGCGAGACGGGCGGCCGATTTGCGCCCAATTCCCGGTAGTTTCGCCATTTCAGCGATCAAACGGGAGAGTGACGGAAGGGAGTCTATCATGACTTTGATAAAATACCAAGCTCTTTAAAATGCTGTTCTAGTTTATTTAAACTGATAAAAAATCTTGACTCAAACTAAAAAGCCGAAGAGGGTGAAGCAACCTCACCCTCCCCGGCTTAGACCGACTGATCAGACATCAAAACAGATGTTCACCAGAGGTTTAGAACATCCCGGGGAGGTTGAAACCACCTGTCACCTTTCCCATCTCTTCCTGCATCATCTCCTGACTTGCCTTGACCGCCTCATTGACCGCCGCCATGATCAAGTCCTGTAGCATCTCCACATCCTCGGGATCAACCGCGCTCGGATCAACCTTGAGGCTCAGCAGTTGCTAACGACCATTGACACGGGCGGTGACCATACCACCGCCGGCAGTTGCCTCGATTTCACGCTCTTCAAGTTCAGCCTGGACGCGCGCCATCTTCTGCTGCATCAGCTGCGCCTGCTTCATGATGTTGCCAAGACCCTTGGACATATCGTGTCTCCTTTTCAACCCGCACATGGCGGCAATGTCACAGCGGCATCAGCCGCCTGAGGTTAAACGTACCCTTTATCGATGGGGCGAACATCCTTGACCTCGCCACCGAAGATCTCAAGCACTGACTTCAGTGACGAATGCGCCAAAGCGTCTGCCTTGAGGCGGCTGGCCCGATCGCTCTCTTTACGCTGTTGTTGCTCCTGCAACGAAGGAGGCACTCCCCCCTCTTCCTTCGCCACCCCTCTTACGTCAAGACGTACAGCTGTCGAAAAATAGGTACTGGCGAGCTGCTCAAGGTCTCGACGATTGTCACCATCATCAAGCTGCCCGAGCGTAAACGAGCCTCGCGCGGCCCCAAGAACCAAATGAGGTAGTTCCAACTCCAACAGACTCGCTTGGGTCAACAAAGAGGCCAAGGCAGGGCGGCGGGCCTGTTTCACATAATCGATCAGCCCCGCCCAGCCCTTTTCCTTCTCAGGTTGTGATGCGGGAGGGGCTGACTCCTTTTTTTCAGAAGCCGCTGCGACCGGACTCGGTCGCCCCTCCCTCACCGTCTGAGGTGGCGGGACTGAAGCAACGCCCTCCGCCGAAGTGAGCCTCTGCTCCAGACCCTCAAGCTTACGCAACAAAACAGCAATTTCACGCGACGGGGGAAGATGCGCCAAGCGTACCAACACCATCTCTAGGGTCAGTCGCGGCATCGGACTTGTTGCAAGCTCTGCATCATTCCGCAAAAGAGCGGTAATCGCCCGTTGCGCATCCTCGACACTCCCCAACTCAGCAAGTGAGCGCAACTCACTTAATTCATCATCGGTCATATCGAGGTAGGCAGCAGTGTTTTCAGGTTTGAGAACCTGAAGCAAAACCAGAGCCCGAAACTGCTCCACCATCTGACGATTAAACTGCCGCAAGGCGTAGCCGAGCTCGTCCACCCGACGCACCGTCTCAAGAACCAGGGCCGCGTCATGGCGCAACACGCCCTCCACCGCATCCTGCAGCAGACGCCGATCGACCATCCCGAGCAGCCCCTGAACATCACTGTCGGCAACGTCATCGCCACAAAAGGCAATCACCTGATCAAGGGTTGAGAGGGAGTCGCGCATACTCCCCTCACCACGTCGGGCCACGAGCGTCAAAGCCCGCTCGGAGATTCGAACCTTTTCGGCCTCCGTAATCTCTTGTAGCCGGTTCAGCAGTTGCGGCAGAGCGATCTTGCGAAAATCGAAACGCTGGCAGCGGGAGAGGATGGTGATCGGGATCTTGTGCGGCTCGGTAGTGGCAAATATAAATTTGGCGTGGGATGGGGGCTCTTCGAGGGTCTTGAGCAGGGCGTTGAAGGCACTGAGAGAGAGCATGTGCACTTCGTCGATGATAAAAATCTTATAGCGCGAGCGGGAAGGGAGATAGCGGATATTCTCGCGTAACTCGCGGATGTCGTCAACACCGGTATTGGACGCACCGTCGATCTCAAAAACATCGACACCTTGACCGGAGGTGATCTCCTTGCAAGAAGAGCAGCAGTTACAGGGAGTTGGGGTCAAACCCTCTTCGCAATTGAGGGCCTTGGCGAGAATCCTGGCCGCCGAGGTCTTACCGACCCCGCGGGCACCGGTGAAGAGGAAGGCGTGGTGAATGCGCCCGCTGGTGATGGCGTTGCCCAAGGTACGGCTGACATGCTCCTGCCCCACCAGATCGGCAAAGCTCAGAGGTCGCCATTTGCGGGCCAGAACCAGATAACTCATCGCAGGCAGTGCTCTTCGTCGGGGTAAAGGGCTGTTAAAGCCCCAAAAAAAGATTGCCGCCACAAGTGACAGCCAGGCACCCCCGCGGCACACGGTGAAGTCGTTACCGCTGCTCCCTTCCGGGCCTGACGGGGTTGGCGACCGTCCGTTGCGCGGGACCCGGCTGTCACTTCTGGCGGCAACATGGTGCCGTTCGGATGTAAAATCTGGCGGAGAGGGGGGGATTCGAACCCCCGGTACCTTGCGGTACACACGATTTCCAATCGTGCACCTTCGGCCTCTCGGTCACCTCTCCGCAGGCTGGGAAGGATACACGAAGCAGTTTTCCCTGTAAAGCACTTTTCTGCCCCCGCAAAGTCCCCCCTTCTCTCAACTTGACAGACTACAGAAACCTCGCTATTTTCGCGACAAATATTCTCAGCAGATGACATTTAAGCGAGACGAGGTCAGCTTATGAAAGAGAGACTTTTCCGCGGTATCACCACGTTCCAGCAGGAGGAGTTTGAGACCCACCGCGAACTCTTTAAATCTCTGGGACGGCAGCAAAAACCGCACACACTCTTTATCGGCTGCTCCGACTCGCGGGTCGTTCCCAGCATGATTACCCAGACCCCTCCCGGCGAACTCTTCATCGTCCGCAATGTCGCCAACATCATCCCCCCCTACCGCGAAACCGAAGAGTACGTCGCCACCACCTCGGCGGTAGAATACGCCATTCTCGCTCTCGAGGTGAGCAGCATTGTCGTCTGTGGCCACTCCAACTGCGGCGGCTGTGCCGCCCTCAACTTGCCACCAGAGAAACTGGAACACCTCCCCCATGTCCGCAAATGGCTCGATGTCTCCAAGGAGGTTCCCGGCCGCGTTGATCGCCTACTGGTCGACAACACCCCGGAAGAGAGGGAGTGGCTCACCGAACAGATCAACGTTCTGGTGCAAATGAAGAACCTTCTCACCTACCCTTATATCCGTGAGCGCTACGACGCCGGGACCCTCGACATCTACGGTTGGTACTACATTATCGAGACCGGCGAGATCTACAACTTCAACGACGAAAAGTCGGTCTTCGAAAAGATCAGGTAGTCTCGCCTCCCCAGACCGGGTCTTGGGCAAACTGCCGCAACAGTCGCTCTTCGGGGTGCTGCGCATCAAACGCGGCCTGGGAAAAATCGAAGCGATAGCCTTGGCAATACTGCCGCAGCAGCCGATAGGCCGCGTTCAGTTCGCGAATTGTCATCTCGTCTGCTTCAGGCGCCACATCAGGATGAGCGGTACGCACCCGCTCCCGATAGCGCTCCTTCACCTCCTGCAAACTCGCTCGCTCACCAACTCCGAGCGTTTGACAAGCTCGCTGCAACTCCCCATAGGTCATTCTTGGGCTCCTTCACCAAGTCGCTGGACAAAGCGGAAGAGGTCTGGATGCCCCCCCCGAAAATCACTCTCCCACGGTTCCTCTGCCCTGTCTACCAGCCAGGTATCCACAAGAAAGGTTAACATCCCGGCCTCACGAGCCGCCAAGTCGTGATGGGTATCGTTTCCAACCATCAGGCATGAGTCCGCAGAACAGCCAATCTCAGTCATCACATCCTCGAAAAAGGCGCGGTGCGGCTTGCAAAAACGGCAACTTTCATAACTGGTCACATGAGCGTAAGGGAGGGCATCGAGTCCGGCCCAGTCAAGACGGGCCTCAATCACCCGCCGGGGAAAGACCGGATTGGTGGCGATGACAACTTTCAGGTCGCGCTCAAAACAACGCTCAACAATCTGCCGAACCAAAGGCAGAGAACGGCTGTGCCGCCGCAGGCCATCCAGATTGTCGGCACAGAACGAAGTAAACCGGGCCTGAAAAAGAGCGGGGGCAATATTGAGATGTCGCTCAAGAATCTGGAGAAAGAGCGCTTCATTGCTAAGTTGGCCGTTGTCGTTGCGTAGCAGAGCATAGGTTGCCGCCAGGACCGTGCGGCGAAAGAGGGGAAGGGGGACCAAGTCGACAAAGTGCGTCGCAAGGCCATCGACATAGGCGGGGATAAAAGTCTTCATGTCGATCTCGAGAAGGGTTCCGTCAAGATCGAAAAAGATCGCCTGAACCAGTTTGAGCCGCTCCATATTCACCATCTCCCCCTAAACAAAGAAACTGCTCCGAGCATACCACAGCGACAGACATGAAGAAACGCTGCCCCCCTTCACCATAATGAAAAAGCCCTAAAAACCTTGACTTCGCTCTCCGTGGCAGGTAAAAAAAGCTGAAAAATAAAGGGGTAAGCTCATATGGAAAACATTCGGGAAGAAGTCAAAGAACTCCAGATCGGCCTTAAGGTCCGTCGCCTGCGTCAAGACCGGCGGATGACCCTGCAAGACCTCGCCGAGGCGACCGGCCTCTCCAAGCCACTTCTCTCCCAGGTTGAAAACGAACAGGTCATCCCCCCCTTAGCGACCCTGCTACGCATCTCCAAGGCCCTTAAAGTCGAGCTGCACTCCTTCTTTCAAGAAGAGGGAAGCACCGCCAAATGCATTTTGGTGCGAGCCGGTCAGAGCCGAAAACTCTCGCGTCGCCTCAACCGCGACGAGACGCCCCCCTACACCTACCACTCTCTCGCCTTTGGCAAAAAACACCGCAACCTCGAACCCTTCCTTATCGAATTCGAAGCCCGCACTTGGCAGGACGACCTGATGGTCAGCCATAGCGGTGAAGAGTTTGTTTTTCTCCTTGAAGGGGAGCTCGCTTTTCATTATGGCGACGAGGTGATGCACCTCACCCCTGGCGACTCGGTCTATTACGATTCCAACGAACCCCACGGCTATCTGGTGCGTAGTGCCGTCCGCCCTCGAGCAGTGGCGGTAGTCTACTCCCGCGAACCATAATCTCTTTCTCCCCTCGAACAGGAGGCGATCAATGGCAAAAGTTGGCGTAGTTCTCTGCGGTTGTGGCGTCTATGACGGCAGCGAAATCCATGAAGCAGTCATCACCCTGCTCGCTCTTGATCGCGCGGGCGTTGAAATTGTCTGCATGGCTCCGAACATTCCACAGATGCATGTGGTCAATCACCTCACCGGCGACGTCGTCGAAGGCGAGAACCGCAATGTGCTGGTTGAGTCGGCCCGCATCGCCCGCGGCGCGATTCGTGATCTCGCCGAGGTTAACGCAAACGAGCTTGATGCGGTGATTATCCCCGGCGGCTTCGGTGCCGCTAAGAACCTCTGTGACTTTGCCGTCGCCGGCAGCGACTGTCAGGTCAACCCCGATCTCTCCTGTCTGGTCCAGTCGATGGTGGCGGCGAAAAAACCGGTAGGGGCTCTCTGTATCGCCCCGGCACCTCTTGCCAAGATCCTTGGAGAAATCGCACCAGAGGTGACCATCGGCAGCGACGCCGCAACCGCCTCAGCCCTTGAGGGTATGGGAGCCAAACATATCGATTGTCCGGTCGATTGTTGTGTTGTTGATAAGCAACACAAACTTGTGACTTCTCCGGCGTACATGCTGGCAGGTCGGATCAGTGAAGCCGCTGCCGGGATCGAAAAAGCGGTCGCTGAACTCCTCGCCCTGCTCTAGGAGCCCCCTAAACGACACAACAGGAGATCGGTATGAATATGCACCGTTGCCTGATCTGTGACTATCTCTATCATCCGCAAGAGGGAGACCCGAGTGCGGGGATCACTCCCGGTCCCCCCTTTTCAGACCTGCCTGACGACTGGTTGCCGCCCTTTGTGCGGCACCGACAAAAGCAACTTCGAGCCGGCCTGGTCCTTTAACGAGAGTCTGCGACACGCCCATGTCCCACCCCCCTGATGCACGACGCAAACCCGCGTGGCTGAAAGTCCGTTTTCCCGGCGGCCCCAACTGGGGCCGCATCCATCGCTACCACCTTGATCAAGGGTTGCATTCGGTCTGCCGTAGCGCAGCCTGCCCGAATCAAGGGGAGTGCTGGGATAAGGGAATCGCCACGTTTATGATCCTTGGCGACCGTTGCACCCGGGACTGCCGCTTCTGCAACGTACGCCACGATACTCCCCGCCCCGTCGATTTTAAAGAAGGCGAAAAAGTAGCGCAAGCGGTGACTGAACTCAAACTTCGCCACGCAGTCATCACCTCGGTGACCCGTGACGATCTCCCCGATGGCGGCGCGAGTGCCTTTATCGCCTTGGTCGAAGCACTGCGGCGACAGGCCCCCGGTTGCCGCGTCGAACTTCTTATCCCTGACCTTGCCGGCAATCTGGACGCTCTCAAAACTCTGCTCTCCTGCGACATTGACATCCTCGGTCACAACCTCGAAACCGTCCCACGCCTCTACCCGGTCGTGCGTTCGGGTGCCGACTATCAACGCTCTCTTGAGCTTCTGGCCCAAACCCGCCACCTCAAACCGACCCTGCTGACCAAAACAGGGCTGATGCTCGGTCTAGGGGAAACAGAAGAGGAAGTACGCACCGTCATGCGGGATCTGCGCCGTGTCGACTGCAACATGCTCACCCTCGGTCAATATCTCGCCCCGACCCGACACCACCATCGGGTCGCCGCCTATATCGAGCCGGAACACTTTGCGGCACTGAAAGATGAGGCTCTGACCCTCGGTTTTGACCAGGTGGAGTCCGGTCCCCTGGTCCGCTCTTCCTATCACGCAGAAGAACAATTCGACAACCGCGATGGGGGCTGAGTGGCCCGACAACCCAACCTCAGCACGCTCCACCGCTTTTTGCTGGCCGAGTGCGGCGAGCTGTTATATAGTTTGAAGCTGTTTTCGGAGCCATTGAAATGGCTCTACGTCTGTAATTCTCTAATACAAGTCTCAAGGGGGTCTCCATGAACCACACCCAATCGTCCAACCTGTTCAACGCGGCCAAGAAACGGATCCCCGGTGGGGTCAACAGCCCGGTTCGCGCCTTTAAATCGGTCGGTTGCGATCCGGTCTTCATCTCCCGCGCCGCCGGACCCTATATCTACGATGCTGACGACAACCGTTATATCGACTATGTCGGCTCCTGGGGCCCGATGATCCTCGGCCACTGCCACCCCAAGGTGGTGGAGGCGATTCAGAAGACCGCCGCCAGCGGCGCCTCTTTCGGTGCGCCGACTCCGCTCGAGACCGAGCTGGCCGAGATGGTCTGCGAAGCCTATCCCAATATCGAGATGGTGCGTATGGTCTCCTCCGGCACCGAAGCGACCATGAGCGCCATTCGTCTTGCCCGCGGCTACACCGGCCGCGACAAGATCCTCAAATTCGACGGCTGCTACCACGGTCACGCCGACTCCCTGCTGGTCAAAGCTGGTTCAGGCGCCGCAACTTTCGGCGTTCCGACTTCTCCGGGAGTTCCGGCCGATCTCGCCAAGTATACCCTGACCGCCACCTACAATGATCTTGACGAAACCAAGAGCATGATTGCCGCCAATAAGGGTGAGGTCGCCTGCATCATCCTCGAGCCGATCGCTGGCAACATGGGGTGCGTTCCTCCCCGTCCTGGCTTCCTCGAAGGGTTGCGCGCGCTGTGCGACAGCGAAGGGATCGTCCTTATCATCGATGAGGTTATGACCGGCTTCCGCGTTGCCTATGGCGGAGCACAAGAGCGCTTCGGGGTCCGTGGCGACCTCGTCTGCCTCGGCAAAATCATCGGTGGTGGCCTCCCCGTCGGCGCCTTCGGTGGCAAAAAAGAGATCATGGAGAACCTCTCTCCCGACGGCGGCGTCTACCAGGCCGGCACCCTTTCCGGCAACCCGCTCGCCATGAGCGCCGGGATCGCCACCTTGAGTCTCCTTAAGGAGCCGGGCTTCTACGACCAGATCGAAGAGAAGAGTGCTTATCTTGAAAAAGGGCTCCTCGAAGCGGCGAAAGAGGCCCCCTTTGCCACCTGCTGGCAGCGGGTCGGCGGAATGTTCTGCACCTACTTCACCGAAGGCCCAGTCCACTCCTTTGCCGATGCGGCCAAGAGTGACACCGCATCGTTTGGGACCTTTTTCCGCTCCATGCTTGATGCCGGGATCAATCTCGCCCCAAGCCAGTTTGAAGCGGGCTTCATGAGCGTCGCCCACAGCCAGGACGATCTCGACCAAACCATTGAGGCCGCAACCGCCGCCTTCCGCGCCCTGGAGGCCTAAGTTTTTTTACAAGTAAGGGCCTGTCACCGTTGTGACAGGCCCTTACTCATTTGGGGCCACGAATGAGAATGAGACGTCTCTTCATGTTTGCCCTTCTCGGGGGGGGGCTTTTCATTGCAGCCTTAATGTTGCTCAAGATGTGGCTCGCCCCGAGTTCATGGAGCGAGTCGACCTTTCACATTGACGACTCCCCCATCACCATCCCTCCCCAGCAAGAACAGACCCTGACCCTCACCGGCGAAGGTCTTTCCGACGACATTTCCCTCTGGTTGGTACCAGAAGTCGACGACCGCCTCGCCATCCGCTCACGCCTCAAACTCTGGGGTAATCCGCAAACTATATTGCAACACAACGACCTTCTCTATATCGGGGTTGGAGGCAAAGGCCTGGTCGTCGTTAATGCACAGGATCCGCTACACCCAAAAATTCTCAGCAGCGTTCCCCTGCCTGGCCAACCAATTAAACTGGTCATGAAGGGAAATCACCTCTATCAAGCCGCCGGTAAAGCTGGCGTACAGATCCTCTCACTCGATGACCCGAAAAAACCTCAACTCCTTAGAACCATCGCAACAGACACCTCGGTCTCGGGTATTGCCGTCACCGATCAAGGTTTGCTGGCCATCTCGGCATTCAAAGGCGACGTCAAACTCTACGATGCTTTCTCGGCCCCCCCAAAACCGCTCTGCACCATACCCAGTCATGGTGGAACAACACGCGACATTCTCTTTCACGACGATTTTCTTTTGATCGCTAAAAGAGGAGATGGAATCATTGTTGTTGATATAAGTGACCCAATCCACCCCCAGGAGATAGGACGAACTCCTCTTGAAGGAGTTCCGTCAAACCTTGTTTTTTCTCCACCATGGATCATTGCCTCGGTTCAGAAACCGGGGTATGTCACAAAAGAGANCACAAAAGATAGTTGCTGGCTTGAGCGCTTCCTGTTGAAAGATAACGGAATGTTGGTCATGATCGACAAGACCTACCTCCCTGGAATACCCTACCAACTGACCTCTCAAAAAAAATCCTTGGGGGTCAGTTTTGGTTTTGTTGGCGGAGGTTTTTACCGCTTGGAAGAGAATGGCCTTTATCAAGATCGTCTCTTCTCTTCCGCCAACGTTCGTGCTGCCCTTCCCCATCAATCCGGCAAAGGCTTATGGCTCGTCAACGGCGGAGGCGAACTCATCTATGTAGATGGAGGCTCCTTTCCGCCTGTTTTGCGTGATGTCACTCTCAAAGGCCCCCTCGCCGCCCTCCCCATCCCTTTAAACGAGGGGAAATTGATCCTCCCAAGCAAATCCGACATTCAGCTCCTTGGGGAGGATGAAGAAGAGAATCACGCTGAAAACTTTGCCCTCCCCAGAGATCTCGGCGAGCTTCAGCGTCAAAAACAAAATATCATCGTCAGCTTGAAAGAAGATGGGGATAACGTTAAGGGAGAACTTATTTTTCTTCATCTTGAGTCTGATCAGCTGCGCCAATTTTCGCAGTTGACCTTTCCCTTTCCTCTGACGCGGCTCGCAAGCAATCAACGTCTTGTTCTTGCCGGTGACGGAAATTTTAAGGCTGCAGGCAAAAACCGCCCGGAACAATATCATCTTTGGATTATTGACTCTTCCCTAGAGCCCCCCCTTCTGCTTGCCAAACACCCCCTCACAGCTCAAATCCTCGGCATGACCTGTGACGAAGATTACGTTTACTTTTTTACTGCAGATCAACAATTCAACATTGTTTCCCTTTCCAACCCACCCAAAACAGTTGCAAGTCTCGATTTTTCCTGGCTCCAGAAATCGGTTGGCCGGATGAAAATGCCATTTTTCAAGGTTGACCATTACCTTTTTGTGGGAGACCGCACCAATGGCATCAGGGTGATCGACGTCAAAGAACCGTTAAAACCAACCCTTCTCGGAAGCCTTGATCCACGAGGCGCCGTATCGGAGTTTTTCCTTCATGACCAAGACCTCTTTGTCAATGTCTACAATCGCGGACTGTTGACCGTCCCCCTCAAAGATATTCAGACAAGTCCGCTGCAAGAAATCATGACGTGGCATTTCCGTCGCAAAGTCTTAGCGAAAGTCGACGACGGCATGGGATGGCTATGGATTGGGATGAAAGGATTTACACAGGACATCAGTGCGTTCCCAATACCTCGAAAAATCCCCTTAAAGACACAATCAGAAAATCGGCTTCAAATTATCCTCCCCCCCCTGCCAACAGCAGGCGACTATACCTTAAGGGCCCAGCGGCAGGATCAATCACAGGAGTTGCCCGGAATGATCCGGGTGCGGGAGTTCAACTAGAAACGATATTCGGCCCCGAGCCAAAGGCGACGGCCGGGCAGGAAGGTATCCTCATCGGTGTCGGTGGCGACACGCTGATTCAAAAGATTGAGCAGCTCGATACTAAACTGAACCTCTTTTCCTAAAGAGACAGGGCGTCGCCAAAGCAATTTGCCATCGACAAGCCAGTAGGCGGGGAGTTTTTGAGCCTCATAGATATCGAGAATTGTGCCGTCTGGCAGAGTCTCGGTTTTAGGGTCGCTCGTCGTGCGGCCAACAACCTCGTAACCGCTACGATAGCGTAAATCGCTGCTCCAGCTCCAGCCACAACCGAGCAGCCCCTGGAGCAGCAGATCCCCCTTGAAGGCATGATTATAACTGCTGCGGGGGAGTTCGTCCCGTTGCACCTCCGCCCCTTTGTACCAGACCGGTTCTCTCTCGATCCCGGCATCAAGAAGGGTATCATAGTCTTCGGCATTGTTGCGACTCTGCTGCCATCCAAGAACCGCTCTGACCGCGAGAAATCGCCCCTGCCAGTCACCTGAGAGGGTCACGCTCTGGTAATGGCTGCGACCACGGTTATTGAGGGTGTAAATCTGGGTTCCGTCGGGCTGGACATCTCCTTTTTCCCGGGCGAACTCGTCATGCCCTTCGCGCGCCACATAGTCGAGCGAGAGGGGAACCGACCCTAACCGCCCGTGAAGCCCGATCGCCAACTCATCATTGTAGGGAGTACGCAGCTGCCCGTAACGGGTTACGACCTCAGTGCTCACACTCGTTTCCCAGGGCAGAGGAGCCCCGTTTTCATCAAGGGTGCGTTTTTCAATTTTCTGATACTGCAACGCTTCACGAAGTTTGTTGGTAAGCAGCGCCTGACCATAGTAGCGGTTCACCCCGAAGGTCAGTAGAAGTCGCTCCTGCGGCAGAATCTTCCAGCGCAAGGCGAAACGCGGGGCCAATGTCGAATTGCGCATGTAGTCATCACGGGTAAGACGCAGTCCGGGACGAAATTCCCAGTCTCCCAAACAGAAACGCTCTTCGCCGTAGATCGCCCATCGAGTCAGATGAACACGGGCTCGACCAGCGAGATGGAGCGATCTAGTGTCGAAATACTGCTCGTCATCGACACAGGCGGGATCGTCGTCAGCACAGCGCACCTTACAGTCGGGATCATCCGGATCTTCGGGATCGCATGCTGAGGCTATCGTATAGACCGTGCTCGGCTCAGGACGGACGAAAAGTCCCTGTAGCTGCTCCAGCTCAATCCCAACAGCCGGCTGATGGCGAATCGCTTCAGTGAGAGGACGAGGGTGGGCTTCGAGATCACTACCGATACTGATGCCCGTTTGCTTTTTTTGCAGATCACCAAATCCACCCTCACGACTGTAAGGCTCGGAAAGTTGAGAAAGGGTTCCCCAGTCACGGCTCGGGGTCACCTGCCAGTTGTACCAGTCACGCGGCGCCTGACGGCTGTTTTCGCTGCGGCGCAGCGCCAGACGTACCTCCCACTCGGTCTGAGCGAAAGAGTGCTGGTAGGTCGATGACAGCAAGAGTCCGTCACGCCGCAGTCGATAGTCGCTGTCAAGACTCTCGGCGACAAAACGGGCCTCGCGCACAGGAGTGTAGAGCAGAGAAAACTCAAGCCGCCGTTTCCAGCTCGGCTCCCAGAGGAGCTTGCCAAACAGATTGTCGGTGCGGCGGTGCTGAACCTTTGTCCCCCCCAAATGATGAAATGGCAGCCGCGACTGCAGCGTCTGCCAGCTGAGCAGGGAGCGCCAATGCCGACTCAAGGGGAGGTCGAGATCAATCCCGGCGTCATAGATCGTGTAGCGCGGTTCCCCTCTCTTCGGGTCGGTCGAGATGACGAAATCGTCCGTATCGCCATCAGAAACTTGCTCCTTGTTCCAGCGATCACCGGTCGTGCGCAGGTAGACCACCCCCCCCGCTTCAGTTGCGGGGAGGCGACTCTGAATCTCAACCACCCCACCGGTAAAATTGCCGTAGCGGGCCGGGATGTTGTGATCGTAGAGAATGATCTCATCGACCAGATGCAGGTTGGGGAGAACGTCGACAGTTTGGCCCGCAAGATCGTTCAGCAGATTGGGATTCCGGGAGGCGGGGTCGAGGCGGTTGTCGATGGAGACCCCATCGAAGGAGATGCGATTCTCTTCAAGGCGACCGCCGCTGATGACGAAATCGACCGGAGCGATCTCTCCCCCGGCATCCCCCCCCCGGGTCGTGTCACTGAGTTGAACCCCGGGGAAATAGCGCAACGCCTCGCTGAATCCCCCTTCGGCCACAGGGAGCGCATCAAGATCGCTACGCGAAAGAGGAACGGGTTCTGCGAGGGGGCGCTCACCGTAGACATGGACGACCGGCAGTTCTACGGTCTCAGCAAATACCGGTGTGGCCGCACAACTGAACAAGAGAGACACGAAGACGCTCAGGCTTTGCCGCAACCATGCTCTTCGCTCGCTCTTGGCGTTTAAGAAAAAACATCCCAACACTGCAATCACCCCCAAGTTGAGACAACCGTTAGAAATTCTTTCGGAATAGAGCATATTTTACTGGTCAGTTCAACCGCTTTGCGGTCAAAATGACCCATTCCTGTGACCGTGGTGAGCCTTTTGGCCTTGGAGAAGAGTTCACGTCGTGATCCGCTTCACTTTTGACATCTCTGGTTCCCTGCTGCTGTGGCTGCTCTTCTCTTTGCTGCTGCACGGGAGCTTGCTTTTTCTCACCGACACCGCGGTAGAAATTCGTTCGGAGCAGGGGGAGTCCGTGTCGCCTGTCGTTGTCCGTCTATCCCCCTTCATGCGTACGGTGGTCACTGAACCAGCCCCTCTTCTCCCTCCTGCTTCACCCCGAAAGGTCACACCGAGAAAGACAGAACCATCCCCGCCAAAAGCGGTTCTCTCTCCAGCACCAATTCCGACAACACCCGCGCCTCAACCGAAACCTGCTGACAGCAAAGCGCCTCCCGAACCGCTATCGCTCCCGCAGACACTGCCTGTTGCTCAAACCACCGTGGTTTCCAACAAACCTGTTCGCGCGGAGAAGAAAGGAGGGGAGGCTTCTGCACCTTCTTCCCCTTTCATTCCTCCGCGCTATGACAAAACTCATCGTCCTCATTACCCCGAAGTGGCTCGCAAAAGGGGATGGGAAGGAACTGTCACCCTAAAGGTGACAGTCTCATCCAGAGGAGAGGTCGAAAATGTCGAGATACGCCACTCCTCAACGTTCCCATTACTCGATTCGTCAGCGAAACAGGCTGTTGAGAAGTGGCGCTTTTACCCTGCTCGGCAAAATGGCAGCACCGTCGCAGGTGAGGTGATCGTTCCCGTCCGCTTCTCATTGCGACAGAGGGGGAATAAATGAAAAGACTCTCTTTAGCTCTGGAACAAACGCCTCGCCTGGTCACGGTCAAGCAACGTCTTGCCCTCATTCTCCTTTGCGTCGTTGGTGGGGCGTTACTTCTCGCCAGTGCCGCTTTTTTCATTGTGGAGTATGTCTCTTTCCACCGCGCCTTGGTCGAGACGACTTTCCCGCTCGCTGAAACCATCGGTATCAATTCGCGGCCGGCTCTCGGCCTTAGAAACAATCATCAGGCGAATCAAATCCTTGCGACCTTAAAAGGGAACAGCACAATTCGTGGCGCTTACCTCTTCGACGCCAACGATCAACCGTTTGCCTCATTTCAACCTTTTCGCAGCTTTAGCGAATCGCAAGAGGATCTCCTCCCCGAAACCTTACTGACAGAGCAAGAGATCCGTTCAATCCTTATCGACAGCGGTCGCCAGTATCAGTTCAAAGGACGCTATCTTGCACTCTTTACCCCGGTCTTTGATGATGGTAACAAACTCGGTACCGTCTATCTGGTGGCGACCCTCGACAATCTCTACCAACGCCTGCGCTGGTGGGGCGGCATCGCCCTGATCATTCTGCTGATGGCTATGACCTTTGGCTTTATTCTGGCGCAGCGTCTGCAGCAATCGATCTCCCATCCCGTCGCTCAGCTCGTTGAGACCATGCGTCAAGTCTCCCTCAGCAACGACTTCTCCTTGCGCACAGAGAAACTCGCACACGATGAACTCGGCCTCCTCGCTGATGGCTTCAACACCATGCTCGAACAGGTTCAGCTCCGGGACCGCTACCTTGAAGAGGCCAACCGCTTTCTCGAACAGCGGGTCAAACAGCGTACCCAAGAACTGGAACAGAGCAACCACGAACTGATCGCCAGTCGCGAACGCTTTTTGCAGATGGTCGACCTTCTCCCTCAACCGGTCTTTGAGACCGATCACAACGAGAAGATGATCTTCACCAACCGCGCGGGCCGGCAGACCTTCGCCTGTGATGCGGATGACTTGCGGGAGGGGATCCCACTCGCCCCCCTCTTTGACGGCCCCCTCCCCTCGACTGAAACCCCCAACGAGAGGCTCCTACGGACTCACAACGGCCAGCAGTTCCCGGCCCTGATCTACACCGCCCCCCTGATCCGCAACGGCCGGACCGAGGGACAGCGTGGCCTCATCATCGACATTACGGACCGCAAACGGATTGAGGAACAGGTTCGGGCCTCTCTGAGGGAGAAAGAGGTCCTTCTTCGCGAAATCCACCATCGCGTCAAAAACAATCTGCAGATCATCACCAGTCTGATCAACCTGCAGCTGCGTAAAACTCCGGGGGCGTTACGTGGTGAAATCGAAATTTTGCGTCAGCGGATCCGCACCATCGGTCAGATTCATGAGAAGCTCTACCGCTCCGATGACCTCTCCCTGATCGACTTTGACATCTACCTCAAAGAGTTGGCGCCTCAGCTTCTTCACCTCGATCCCGGAAAGACCGATATCACGATTCATCACGACCTCGAACCACTTCAGCTCGATGTCGGAATCGCCACCCCATGCGGAATGATTGTCACGGAGCTTTTGACCAACACCATCAAATATGCCTTTGCGGAGCGGACGCGAGGCGAGGTGTTTCTTTTCGCCGCAACTCGCGATGGCGAAGTCACTTTGCGCCTAGGCGACAACGGCATCGGCCTTCCAAAAGACTTTGAAACAAACAGGCGAAAAAGCCTCGGCACCCAGCTTATTCAGAGCTTTACCAGTCAGATCGGCGGTGTGATCCACTACACCCAACGTGCCGGAGGGGGAACGGAGGTCGAGATCCGCTTTCCCCAAACCCTCTCTGACCTGAGGCAACAGCGTCAAGCCTAGTCGAAGACTTTTACCTGTGGCAAAAATCGGTTATCCTTTGATGAATAGAGCGCTTACTGATCTGACCTAGTCGAGGAGACGGTTCCCCTATGTCACTAGCCGATCTCGCTGCGCAGCAGCGTTTTCTCAAAAACCTTCTCGGAGGGATCATCATCCTTTTCAGTCATCTGCGCCTCTACGCCAGTGACAATTCGATGGTCACCCTGACGTCTTCACGCATTTTCATGCTCCTCGATCGCTATCTTGCAGATCACTCCCCCCTCGAAATCGACGTCGCCCGACACGGTTTTATGCTGCAAGGGGAGTTCATTGACCGATCCAACCACAACTTCGAGAAGTTCGCCTCACTCCTCTTCATGCATGGTGTCGCCCGGGTCTCCCTGCACCGAGGCTTGGCGGTGGAGGAACTGCACAACTTCCTTCGTATCTTCAATCGCAAGCCGGCCGAAACCTGGGACGAGGGGGGAATCGTCCATGCCTTGGAGGCCCGCGGGATTGAGCATATCCGCATTGACGAGCTCAGTGACAGTCACATTCAGCTAATCGATGGAAAGGCTGCTGAGAATCTCCCTCAGCGTTCTGATCTTTGGGAGCGCTTCGCCCTCTCCCTTTTTCATTCACTTGAGGGGCTTGACCCTGAAGGCACGGGCGACGAAGAGGTCGTATCAGCCTCTGAGCTGGCACAGCGCGCAAGTGCCCACTTTTCGGAACGAAGCGAAGAAGAGAAACTCGAGATCGTCAAGGAGATCGGCCAGTTCATCGTCAAACTCCAGCACGAGAACATCAAGATCTACCGGACTCAGGCATTAAGTAAGATCACCGAGTTCATCAACAACCTCTCCGGTGAAATGCGAACCCTCTTTTTACGCAACGTCTTCAACCTTAAACTTAAAGCCGACTTCGCCGAAGGGTTCTATTCGGGACTCTCGGACGAGATGATTCTCGATGCCCTGCAGAACGCCACCCTTGGCAACCACTATGCGCCACCGATGGTTCTCAATCTTCTCGGCAAACTCGCCAGCAGCCGAGAGCTCGGCAGTGAGGGACTTACTCTCGCCAAAGATGAAGCGATTCAACGGGCGAAAGAGCTCTTTCGCCCGGATGACTTCGATAAATACGTTCCCGCCTCTTATCAGGACGTCCTGCACCAAATCGTCCAACGAGACGGACTTCCCGGTCCAACTCTGGAGCGGGTCGAAGCCCTCAAGGAGACTCTCGAAGAACAGTCCCTTGATCGTCAGACATCACGTATCCTCTTTGACATCATGGAGCGCGGTTTTGACGATGCGCACTCTGACGGTCTCACCCAGAACATCGACCGGGTTTTACGCGACCTTGATGCCCGGGGTGATTACAATGGATTACGGCGCTGGTATCAGTTGCTAACCGAAAAATGCGCTGATGGGCGTGGCGACTGTGCTTCCATGCTCGAAAAGATGCACCACCCCGACTTTATCGCCACCGTTCTCAGCGCCCCGAAACGTTTCGGCAAAAACAAGTTCGACGCGATTCGCGACCTGATAATTACGATCGGCGAACCGTTTATCGCCCCTCTCCTCGACCAACTCGGCGGCGAATCGAATCGAGCGATTCGCTATCTTTTTATTGAGACCCTTAAGGGCCTTGGCAGCAAGGTGGTAGGCTCGGCCAGCGGCCGCTTGGACGACGAGCGCTGGTATTTCCAACGCAACATCATCTACCTTCTCCGTGAACTGGGAGACGATTCAGTCTTGCCGTTGATCAAGAAACTGCTGCGTCACTCCCACCCCAAGGTCCGCTTCGAGGCGATCAAAACCGCGCTGCAGTTTCGTGACCCTGCCGCCCTTTCAGCTCTGCTACGCCAGCTCGACCCTGAAGATCGTGACAGCGCCATGGCTGCACTCCCCCTCGCCCGGGGAGTAAACGACCCACGGGTGATCCGTAAGCTGCTAACGCTGCTTGAACACACGTCGCTCTTACATTACGACCTTGATCTAAAACGCAACGTTACCGCGGCCTTGGCGGAACTCGGCAGTCAAGAAGCTCTCCGCTTCTTCCGCTCCTTCCTCGCCAACCGCAACCTGCTACACCCCTTCGATCATGAAGACCTCAAGGTCGAGATCGTCAAATCCCTGCGCCGCTATCCCCAACCTCAGGTCCGCGACCTTCTTCAGCACCATGCTGCGGGCTCCTCGCGATCAGCCCAAGAAGCGACCGCTCTTCTACAAAAGTTACACGGAGAGACCCATGAACAGTGAGCTGCTTGAAGCTCTTATACGTGACTTCTCTAACACCATCGCGACCCTCCAACTTTACGACCCTGATCACCCTCGGGTCGACCTGCTCATTCCTAAAGTGGTGGAAGGACTGCGGCCGCTTATGCTCGGCGAGGCACTAACACTCGTCATTGCCAAGGACCTGATTCTGGTTCAAGGGAAGCCACTCGCCAAAACCCCTCACAGCCAACGCCTCACCACTCTCTGTGGTCGTCAGGGGATCGGCTTTGTCTCCTTCCTCCCCGGTTTTGCCGCTGCTGACCTGCGCCTGCTACTCCGAATCATCTGTGGTCTTGAATCGTTAGAGAGCGCAACGACCGGTTCACTCTACCTACGGGTCGGAGGGATCGATACCCCCGTTGACGAATCCCCCTGTCACGAAATTGATTCGTTTGAGGATCTTAGCGAGGAAGAGCTCAAAGGGCTGGTCGACATGTATGACGCCGTTGGGGAAAAAGCTCAGCTCGACACCCGCCAGCTCACCGCCATTATCGCCAGTTTCGTTGCCGCCTTTCGCCGAGAAGCCAATCCTCTCTTTGCGCTGGTGCCGCTGCGGATGACCGACGAGTACACCTTCACCCATTCGGTCGATGTGGGGATTCTCAATATTGCTCAGGGGATGGCACTGGGGATCGAGGGACAACAACTGCATGACCTTGGGGTCGCGGGGATGTTGCACGATGTCGGAAAAATCTTCGTCGATAAAGAGATCACCACCAAGCCGGGGAAACTCACCGATGCTGAGTGGCAGGCGATGCGTCAACACCCCTCACGCGGGGCACAGTATCTCTTAAATCAGGAAGGGATACCCCGAGCGGCGATCTGCAGCGCCTATGAACATCATATGCGCTACGACCTACAAGGATATCCTGAGGCCCCCGAAGGGTGGGAGCTGAACCTCGCCAGCCAGATGACGATGATCTCTGACACCTTCGACGCTCTGCGCACTCGCCGGATCTACAAAGACCCCTGGGACTTCGCCAAAGTCTCGGGGCACATGCTGACTCTCGCCGGGTCCCAACTCAACCCCGACCTTACGCTTAACTTCCTCAATACCCTCGCTCGCCTCGGGGAAGGGGAGGGGAACTACTTCTCCCTCGACAACCTCTCCACATAATCGTCCCATTCCAGCGGTAGCATCGACTGTTTACGGCTGTTGCACTCCTTGCAGGCTGGAACACAATTACCTTTGGTCGTGCGTCCTCCTCGCACCAGCGGCACGACGTGATCGAGGGTCAACTCCTTGGGATGGAAACGTTCGTTGCAGTAATAGCAAAGCCCCTGCCCGATACGATTCTTCCACCACTGACTCTGCCTCAAAGCACGGGTTTTGTGTCGTTCGCGGCGCAGGGTCTCTTCATCAACACTTACATACGGATCCATTTTTTCTCCTTCATCTTAAGAGCTGATCTTACGCCAGAGCTACGGCAACGGCAATCTCTGGAGCTGCTTGCACATTTTCCCCGTTTGTGCGATGAATGACCAGTTTCCCGCCGCCACCCCGACTGGGTGGCGGCGGTCCTCTCTCTCCTTAGGTTCAAGCACATGAAAGTTCTCATTATTGGCGCTGGCCAAGTCGGCTTTTTTCTCTGTGAGCGCCTCTCCGGCGAGGGACACGAAGTGACCCTCGTTGATCGCAACAGTGCCATGCTAANATGCTAAGTCGGGCCGAGGATCGCCTGAATGTGATGGGGATACTCGGTAACGGCGCCAGTGCCGAGACGATGGAACAGGCCGGGATCAAAGAGACCGATATCTTCATCGCCGTCACCGATCTCGATGAAGTGAATATCCTCGCCTGCCTCCTCGCCCGCGAGTACGGAGTTTCAACCCGTATCGCTCGGGTCAAAAGTATCGATTACAGCGGGCAGGGGGCGATTCTTTCCAAAGAGAAGCTCGGAATCAGCCTGCTGATCAATCCCGATGACGCCGTCGCCGATGAAATCGTCAAAATCGCCTGCCGCTCCGGCGCCTTCGACGTGGCTGAGTTTGTCGAAGGGAAAATCCAGTTTCTCGGCTACCGGATCGAAGACGACAGTCCCCTGTGTGACCTCTCTCTGCGAGAACTCGGTGAGATCCGTAGCATGTATCGTTTCGTCGTTACAGCGATCAGCCGCGGCGACAAAACGATCATTCCCCGCGGTGACGACGTCATTCAGGCCGGCGACCGCATCTTTATCTTTGCCCACGAGCAGGATCTCCCCTCCATCCAATATATGCTTAAGCTCGAAGAACCGAAAAAACGGCGGCGCCCCCGCGCCTTTATTCTCGGCGGCGGTCGCATCGGCCTGCGCATCGCCTCGAGTCTCGAGCGCCTCGGCTTCGATGTAAGGCTGGTGGAGCGGGATGAGGAGCGCTGTGAGAAACTCTCGGCCAAGCTACAAAAGACGATGGTCATACACGCTGAGGGGACCGATACCGAGACGTTGCGCAATGAGGGAATCGAGAACGCCGACATCTTTATCGCTGTCACCGATAATGACGAGTCGAACATACTCTGTTCTTTGCTCGGGCGCCAGCATGGGGCGGAGCGCTCCATCTGTCTGGTCAACAAACCCGAACTCCTCAGCCTCGCACCCACCCTGGGGATCGATGCCTGCGTCTCCCCCCGGGTTTCGGCAGCCGGAGCGATTCTCAAATATGTCCGCCGCGGCGGCGTGATCTCTTTGGCAACCGTCGAAGGGAGCAACGCCGAAGTCATGGAGATTGAGGTCAAGTCGACCAGCGGGATCATCGGCACTCCGCTCGAGGAGCTCCACTTCCCCCCCGGCGCCATCATCGGCGCGATCGTTCGACGCAACAGCTATGAGATCCCCACCGGTCTCTCAACCTTTTCGAGCGGTGACCGGGTGGTGGTCTTTGCCCTTCCGGGGGCCCTCACCAAGGTCGAAAGGTTCTTTGAGTAGATGAATATCCTGCTCACTCTGCGTATCCTCGGCGCCCTCTTGCTCTTTCTCTCCGGGGCTCTCCTTTTGCCGCTCCCCTTCTCCTGGTATTACCACGATGGTGCGGCCTCCTGTTTCCTCTGGTCAGCCACGGTTTCTTTTGTCTGTGGCCTGCTCCTCTTTCGCTTCTGCCGCAGCAGTCGCGATCTTTCGGTGCGCGAGGGTTTTGCCGTTGTCACCTTCGGCTGGAGTTTCTACGCTCTTTTTGGCGCACTCCCCTTCATCTTTACCGGCGTCGCCTCCCCTCTCGACGCCATCTTCGAGACGATGAGTGGCTTCACCACCACCGGCTCGACCATCCTCACCGCCATCGAAGGACTACCGGAAAGCCTCCTGCTCTGGCGTGCCCTGACCCACTGGCTCGGAGGGATGGGGATCATCGTCCTCTCCCTCGCCATCCTACCGATGCTCGGGGTCGGGGGGATGCAGCTCTTCAAGGCGGAAGTTCCCGGCCCCACCGCCGACCGGCTAAAACCACGCATCCAAGATACGGCCAAACTTCTCTGGGGGGTCTATGTCCTACTCACCGGGCTGGAGACGATGCTTCTTATGGCAGGGGGGATGAGCTTCTACGAAGCGCTCTGTCATGCCTTTGCCACCCTTGCCACAGGCGGCTTCTCGACCCGTAATGCCTCAGTCGCCGCTTATGACAGCGCTTATATTGACGGGGTGATTACCCTCTTCATGTTCCTTGCCGGGGTCAATTTCTCCCTCCATTATCAGGCGTTGCGAGGGCGCTTGCGGGAATTCTACCGCAACGAGGAGTTCCTCTTCTACCTTTGTCTCACCGCCGGAACGACGATTCTTCTGGTTCTAATCAACCACGGTTCCGTCTACAACTCACTCTTCGATAACCTGCGCTACAGCGCCTTTCAGACCGTATCAATCCTCACCACCACTGGTTTTGGCACCGCCGACTATGAAACTTGGCCGGTCATCGCTCAGTACCTTCTCGTCTTTCTTATGTTCGTCGGTGGTTGCGCCGGCTCCACCGGCGGTGGAATGAAGGTCGCCCGGATTCTCCTCATCTTCAAACACGCTCAGGTTCAGCTCTTTCGCCTGATCCATCCCAAGGCAGTGCGACTGGTTAAACTCGGCAACAGGCCTGTCGATCGTGAGGTGATGCAATCTATCCTCGGCTTCTTCGCCCTCTATATGGGGCTTTTTGTCGTCGCCTCTTTCCTCGTTGCGGCCAGCGGTGTTGATCTCGTCTCCTCGGGTGCGGCGGTCATCGCCACCTTGAGCAATATCGGCCCCGGCCTTGGCAGTGTCGGCCCCGTCGACAACTTCGCCCACATCCCCGCCTTTGGTAAAGGCGTTCTTATCGTCTGCATGCTTATGGGGCGGCTCGAACTTTTTACGGTGCTGGTGCTCTTCCTTCCGACGTTCTGGCGCAAGTAAACAATTATTATTTCACGATAGAAAAAGGCTCTTCGCATGCAGCGAAGAGCCTTTTTCCTTTTTGATCATCCTGACGAACGTTAAAAATTATACGCCGCTGAGAGAAAAGCGAGCAGGTTTGACGACTCAAGATCCTGAACTGACGAACTACCGCTGATGATCTGCGAATCACCGCTACCGTAGGAGTAGGTAACCCCGACGGTGGTCGAGGTGGAGCGGGTGAAACGAGCGAGGCTGATACTGCCACCAAAGAGGTCGACATGCTCGTCCTGATTGGTCACTCCGCTCTTCACATCAGGAGTGTTGGCAAGGTCGCTAAAGAGACCGGCACGCAGGGCGTAGCGGTCGGTCAGGTAGTACTCAATCCCGGCAGCAGCATTGATGACGCTCTCCATCCCGTCCTCGGGGGCGTCATGGTAGCTGACGTCGAGAGAGAGGAGGAGTTCAGGGGAGGCGAAGTAGGCGAGTCCAAGAGTGCTGGTCAAGGGGAACTTACGCTTGGTATCGTCGTCGACCTTGAGAAAGACCAATGAATCGGGATTGCTAAAATCAGGAAGACCACTGTAGGTATAACCCGAAAGCCCCCGGAAGGTGACCTGCTGCTCGTTGCTTGAATCAAAGAGGATCCCTTTGCTGACGGTTAGACCGAGAACCAGCTTCTCTGTGGGGGACCACATAGCACCTAGCATCGGCTTAACCCCGTACTCAGTACGATAGATGTAACCGTTGTTCCACTCAAACTCATCATTGCCATTGTTATCGACCCGCAACAGTTGATTACGGATCACTGTCGCATCGCGGTAGAAGCCGTAGAGGGTGACACCGAAGGAGAGATCGTCCGTCGCCTTCATCCCAAAGGAGGGACCGAAGACATAGGTGTTATCGACATCGTTGATATTGAGAATGTACTCGTCGATTTGCGCTCCGGGGATGCTGCTCTTGATGTTGGTGAAGGTCTGCTTCTGCTTGCGCTGCACCGAATCGGGAACGGCGTAAGAGAAGCCGAGGGTCCCGTAGGGGCTGTCGTAGGTCGCTCCAAAAAAGTTCGGTAGCAGGACCGTCGAGGTCTGCTCCCAGTCGAGGGCATTGCCGCTGACGTCAGTGAGTGCCCCTTTATAGGTCTTATTCGAGACACTAAAGGCGTTGACGCTCGCCGAGAGGTTGCTGCCGACGCCATAGACGATTCCTGCCGGGTTGTAATAGCAGCCCGAAGCGTTGTCAGAGACGGCGGTAAAGGCCCCCCCCATCCCGGCGGCGCGGTCGCCGACAAGAATGTTATTGTAATGGTAATCGTCCGCCAGCGCCGGGGCTGCCAGCAGCAACGTTGAAAGGATCAGCCCGAAGATGCCGCGCCCACTCATCTTATCGAATATCCACATAACGCTTAAACCTCTCCTTGGTAAAAGATAACAGGGTCGAAGACAGCTGGTTATTCTCGAGGAAGACCCCGAGGCGATTGATCCGCTCATCCGCCGGGGGGTGGGTCTTGTCTCTCTCGGCGGTTTTGGCACCGGCTTGCGCCTGCATCCGGGTGATGTAGCGCTGCAAAGCCGTCGGATCGTAGCTGGTCATGGCGATATAGCCGTTACCAGCGAGGTCGGCAGCATACTCGTCCTCTTGCAGGTAGCCGCGCTTGAAGAGGATCTCGATCGCCTTATCGACCATCTGCTGCAGCGCGATACGGATCGGGTCACTGCTGCCACCGACGAGACTGGTAATCGATTTCCCCTCTTCATCTTCAGCCCGGATGTTGAGCTCTTTGACAATATGCTTTTCACTGATGTGGGCGATCTCATGGGCGAGGACCGCCGCCAGCTCCGACTCGTCCTGCATCAACTTCAGCGCCCCTTTGGTGATAAAGACATAGCCGCCGGGGGCGGCAAAGGCGTTGACGCTCGAGGTATTCAGAACCGCGAAGTGGAAATTGAGCTCGGGGCGACCCGCGTACTCGGCGACCCCTTTTCCGACCAGATTGACATAACGGGTCAAGCGCTCATTTCTCATTTGCGGATAATTACCGAGGATCCGCGCCGCCACGTCACGACCGAAGCTGATCTCCGCCTCGACATCCGAGAGGGTTGTCTCCGCCGCCAACTGCTGGGAGATGCGGGTTCTGAAATCGGCCGCCGCTGGCAGCGCCGTAACAAGGAGCAGCCCCAAGGTCACACAGAAGGTGGTGATTCTCATTTCCCCGCCTCCCCGGCGATGAAGGCGAGCGCCTCATCTTTGCCTATTTCTAGGGACTCCATCTTGCGCACCCCTTCGTAGTCGGCCCGATACTGCTGGCTGACCCGAGCCCGATCGGCAAGTCCGCGTGCCGCCGCCGCCGTGGTAAAGGTTGAGGCCCGACGCCGGGCGCTTTTATCGAGCTCCTCCTCGCTGCTTGCCAGCACCGAAACCTGGGCCAGCGGGGGCTGCTCGTTCACCAACAGGCGGGAGACCCAGCCGCTTCGGCCATCGCTCTCAACCCGATACCACCCCTTCGCCGTCTCGAGCACGGTGAGGGCAGTCCCCCGCTCCACTACCGCGACCCGCTCACCGCCGAGACTCGGCGTCGCCATCAGC
>PKUF01000012.1 GCA_002869635.1 Desulfuromonas sp.
CCCCTGAGTTCGAGTGTCCCTGCTGTCAAATAGGAACTGTGGTCATACTTAGAATACGTATAAAAATTGCCATGAACCAGTACATGGTCGGCTACATTGATCATGTTCAAACGACCTAAAGAACTGCTGTAGGTTGTATTCCCTTCAGCATCGGTCGACGATGTCTGAATTCTATAATCTCCCTCAATAATCAAATTTCCGCCGTTAACCTTCAACTCACCATCCGACTGAATCATATCTCCTTTAACGGTCAAGCTATGGCCGTTCAAATCCAGATAAAACCCAAGATCAAAGTTGCCGCTGACAGCCTGGTTTTGCTGTAAGGTCCAAGTTCCTGCCAAACCATCAAGGCTCAGGTCATAGTTCCAGTCACCGCCACTGATCACGGCAGTCACTGACAGCATGATATTTGACGAGTTAATCACGGGTGTTTCTGTTGCAACCAATTCACTAGTCACTATAGCCTTGCTGGCAAACTCGATTCCTTCAATCGAACTGTTGGTAATCTCCAGAATATTGAAATGAGAACAACTTGTTCCAGGGGCACCAAAAGAAACGGTCTGTTTCGCTGCGCCATTCAGTACAACCCGATGCGTACCGCCTGTCTTAAAATTATATTCATCGCTGTCATGGGGATAAACATCAAGCCCTATTTGCTGGAAATCACCCCTGAGTTCGAGTGTCCCTGCTGTCAAATAGGAACTGTGGTCATACTTAGAATACGTATAAAAATTGCCATGAACCAGTACATGGTCGGCTACATTGGTCATGTTCAAACGACCTAAAGAACTGCCGTAGGTTGTATTCCCTTCAGCATCGGTCGACGATGTCTGAATTCTATAATCTCCCTCGACAATCAGACTGCCACCGTTGACATTCAAGGTGCCACCGCTGTGAATCAGGTCTCCTTTAACAACAAGAGTCCTTCCCTGTAGGTCCAGAGTCCCACCGGTCAGTTTAAGGTTGGCATAAAGGGTTCCATACCGACTGCTGTTGGTCGAAATCTCCGCAGTGGTTAAAATCTCTTCTGCGCCAGTTTTTAGCGGATCGGTGTTCAGCGCTTCTTCGAGGCTGTTGTTCTTACCGTCACCATCCGGGTCGTCATCACCTGCCGTGACAGTTATGCTGCCAAAAAACTCAACCTCCCAAGAATCGGTCAATCCATCGCCGTCAACGTCATTGGGGTCTGGTACGGATACCGTCAGTTGATTGCTTGTGACTCCATCGACCTGATACCAGAAGTTAAAGGTTCCATAGGAACCTAACCCGCTCTTGCTTACAGTGTTGTGGTATTTCCCTCCCGAGAGTGGCCAGGTGGAGGTGCTATTACTGTACGTTGCCAATGAGCGGAGCTCTCCGCTGGATGTATTTTGCGCATAAAGAACCGCATAATCATAACTGGTGTCGCCGGTCATGCTCAGGCTGAAGGTCAAGGTTGTATCGCCCTCCTGTACGGAGGAGCTCAAGGTTCCGTGCTGAGGCAGGTAGTTAATGTCAACACTGCCGGTTTTGTGCGAGCTATCGGGAAAGGTCAGATCCAGAGTCAAAACACCCTCCGAACTGGTTTCGGATGATGCTTGAAGATCTAAGTAAAAATAGTTGGGAACATTATTTTCAACATCAACCGGAGTCATAACCCCGACATACGTTTCCGATGCAAGGTCAAGGGTCGTAATGCCGCCATCGCTTCTCCAACTCCATGTCGCATTGGTCGCCCGACCACCGCGGTCAGCATCGTAAATGCCCTCCGGTCGAAGGGTAAATTGATTAGCATCAGGAGTGTCACGGCTGACGTCTATGGTGGTGCCGTTTTGTATTGCGTAGGCTAAGTAAAGGTAACTCACTAATTCCCGCTTCAAACGAGCAACATCCAGGTTGACGATCGTTGAAAACAAAATAGAAGTGCCATACGCCGCAACCTTTTGATCCAATGTCGCAGCGTTCGACAAATTCGTTCCATAAGATCTCAAACCAATAAATATTGGATCATTGGCTTGCTCTGCCGTTGGCGCATAGAGTTGAAACGCAGCGAGAGAAATTGCATCGCCTTCTCTAACGTCCCATGGGATAACGCCATTTTCGACTTTACAGAAATAATAGTGGAACAAAAGGTGGGCACCCTTGGAGGCATCTAGAAAACCATCGGCAATATACTTAAGAGTGCTGTTCGCCATGGTTGCTGGGGCTAGCGCCATACTGAGGCCACCACCTAAAGCGCCTAGCCCTGTCGCCGTGTTTTTAAACAGTAGCGCGATATCGGCGGCCCCACCATTGTTCTCATAAAGGCGTACAGCGAAATCAAATCCAGTACTTAAAACCCCTGACGCCGTAGGCTTGAAGATCAACTCTCCTTTGGAAGTGTAGAGACCGTTTTCCATCAACGTGAGGGCTTTTGAAGTTGCATACCCTTCGATCATGCCGTCGTTTTCCAAAACATTGAACAAGGTTGTATTGCCAGCTCCAATCAACGTTTTGACAATAAAGTTGCGATTTAATGCCTGGTTGATTTCCAGGATTTCAGCCTGAATACGAACGGCACTGTCATAGGCCGCGGAGGCGGTAACATCGCCACTTCCTCCGATATCTTCATAAAAGTCTTTTTCCCATTTGATAATGCTGTCTTGCGCGCTTTCCAGTGCAATGATATCCCGCATCGCTTCACGGATCGTGCTGCCAGAGCCAAAGGGCGTATATGTCTCTTCCACAATCCCATCGATCGTTTCCGCTAGCAGGGTTGTCGGATCACCGGTTTCGGGCTGGTATGCCCAGTCGATAGCGGCATTGGCCATATCTTCAGTCAGGGGAATGATGGGCGAGGATTCTTTTGCCCAGGCAAGAATTTCCTGAACATAGTCTCCCCGATCTCCTTCTGGAACACCGGGGAGTTCGTCGTTCTCTCCCCCAAATATCCAGACACCAGGATAGTCCATCGGAACATATCTGGGAGCGTCGGCAAACACAACGCCGGGGGCAATCAGAAAAATGATTCCAAAAATATAGACAATAAATTTATTCATTCGGTCCCCTCTTGGTCTTTTGCAACGGGAAAAAACACCTGTCTCCGTAATTTTCGGACGGGGGTGTTTTTGATCCTTCCCGCTCATGTTCGACACGAAGTTAAGCGACTGCCTCAGGATTCAATCCAAACGATGATAAAGCCCTCTCTCGCTTGAGAACTCACCCTTTTATCGTGGTGATCGACCCAAACTATAGGCTCTATCGTAAAAAAAACCATCGAACACCATACACAACAATGTCGTTTCAAAAAAGGTTTCTAACTAAAAAGTTTGGCAAAAACGAAAGCCTCCCTCCAGGTTGACCCCAAGAGGGGCTTTCGTTTTTGCGTTTTCCGCCAAACTGTGTCTGTAAAACAAAACAGCCACCTAGCAATTAAGCTAAGTGGCTGTTTTTGTTGGTCGGGGCGAGAGGATTTGAACCTCCGACCCCATGCACCCCATGCATGTGCGCTACCAGGCTGCGCTACGCCCCGTCAATCAACAGGACGGGATTATGGTTGATCTCCTGAGAAATGTCAAGGCTAAATTCTTGAAAAAATCACCCGAAAGAAAATTGCTTTTATCTTTATTTACAGTGACTTACAAAAAAACACGTCAGGACCGTCGCTTGTCGATCACCCGTTTCGCTTTACCTTCATGGCGCGGCATGGAGGAGGGTTCCACCAACTTAACGACCGCGCTGACACCAAGGGCTGAGGCGAGACGTTTCTCGACCATGCTGACGAAATCCCGCTGCCGTTTCATCTCGTCAAAGAAGATCGACTCGTGAACCTCAATCTGCACTTCAAGCCGATCGCTGTTGTTCACCCGGTCGACCACCAGCTGATAGTGCGGCTCACATCCCTCGACCTGAAAGAGAACCTCTTCAATCTGGGTCGGGAAGACGTTCACCCCCTTGATGATCAGCATATCGTCGGAGCGGCCCATGGTCTTCTGCATCCGCACATGGGTCCGACCGCAGGGGCACGGCGTATCATCGAGGCGGGTAATGTCGCGGGTACGGTAGCGGATCATCGGGAAGGCTTCTTTGCTGATGCAGGTTAAGACCAACTCCCCCACCGAACCTCGCGGCAGAACTTCACCGGTCTCGGGATCGATCGTCTCGGCGATAAAGTGGTCCTCGGAGATATGCATCCCGGTGCGATAGAGGCAGTCACCTCCGACCCCCGGCCCCATCACCTCGGAGAGACCGTAGTTGTCGGTCGCCACCACCCCCAAACGCTCTTCGATCTCGCGCCGCATCTCCTCACTCCACGGTTCAGCACCGAAGAGCCCGACCCGCAACGAGAGGCTGCGCGGATCGATCCCCTGCTTCTCCATTCGGTCCACCAGAGTCAGGGCATAGGAGGGGGTGCAGACCAAGGCCGAGGAGCGGTAGTCCTGCATGATAATGATCTGCTTATCGGTATTACCGCCGGACATCGGAATCACCGAGGCGCCGATCCGCTCGGCCCCATAGTGCAGACCGAAGGCCCCGGTAAAGAGTCCGTAACCGAAGGCGATATGGACGATATCATCGGCAGTGACCCCGGCTGCGGTCATGAAACGGGCCGCCAATTCAGTCCACACTTTCAGATCGTGGCGCGTATAACCGACTACCGTCGGTTTGCCGGTGGTACCACTGGAGGAATGAATCCGCACCACCTCCCGCATCGGAACAGCAAACATCCCGTAGGGATAGTTATCCCGCAGATCGTCCTTGGTCGTGAACGGCAAATTTTTAAGATCGTCGAGACTTTGAATATCCTCAGGAACAATCCCAATCTGCTCAAACTTCTTCTGATAACAAGGGACATTCTGGTAGACTCGCCGCAGGGTATCCTGCAGGCGCACCAACTGTAGCGCGTTCAGTTCATCACGCCCCAGACACTCCATCTCGGGGTCCCAGATCAGGGCATTGGCGAGCATCGCCTCGGTGATCAGTTCAGACAAGACCAGTCTCTCCTTCTACATCCGACAGACGCGTTCACCGGTGAGGACAGTCAGGCCGTTCTCAACCAGCACCCGGATTGCCCCTTCGGGGTCATCAAAACGGAAGATGATCACAGCATTCTCACCGCAACGCTCAACAAAAGCATACATATATTCGACGTTGACTCCTCCCCCATCAAGAATCTCGAGAATACTGTGCAGACCCAATGGACGGTCCGGCACCTCGACCGCAACAACTTCGGTTTTGCTGACGGTGAAATTATTCTCTTTGAGGGTCTTCTTGGCGAGATCGGTCTTATCGACGATCAGACGCAGGATGCCGAAATCAGAGGTATCGGCGAGCGAGAGGGCACGGATATTGACCCCGGCCTGTCCAAGTTTTTGGCTGACCTCAGCCAGACGGCCAGACTTGTTCTCGATGAAGATGGAGATCTGTTCAACCTTCATGGTGCTCTCCTTTAACGTGGATGGAGAAAGGGACTAACGCGGACGCTGATCAATAACCCGCTGCGCTTTCCCTTCGGAACGGGCAATCGACTTCGGCTCAACCAGACGAATCTTGCAAGTCACACCGAGAAGATCCTTGATCTCCTTGCGAATGCGGGTCGAGAGTTCCTGCATCACCTTAACCTCATCGGAGAAGGTCTTCTCGTTGACCTCGACCAGAACCTCAAGGGTGTCGAGATTATCTTCCCGTCCAACGATAAGCTGATAATGTGGCTCGACCCCCTCGATCTTGACCAGAACGCTCTCGATCTGTGAGGGAAAGACATTGACGCCACGGATGATCAGCATGTCGTCGCTTCGTCCACTCATCCGCTCCAGCCGGACATGGGTACGGCCGCAAACACACGGCTCGCTGATCAGACGGGTAATGTCACGGGTCCGGTAGCGGATCATCGGAATTCCCTCTTTGGTGATGGTCGTAATCACCAGTTCACCGAGTTCCCCCGGCGGCATAACCTCACCGGTATCAGGATCGATAATTTCGGGGATAAAATGATCTTCCCATATATGCAGGCCATTTTGGGCCTCAACACACTCGATCCCGACGCCGGGGCCGAGGATCTCGGAGAGGCCGTAGATATCAATCGCCTTGATGTTGAGCTTCTCTTCGATCTCGCGACGGATTTCCTCGCTCCAGGGCTCGGCCCCGAAAATTCCGACCCGCAGCTTGCACTGACGGATATCGAACCCTTCTTCGGCCGCCGCCTCGGCGAGATAAAGGCTGTAAGAGGGGGTGCAGGTCAGAACTGTCGAACCGAAATCCTGCATGATCATGATCTGTTTCTTGGTGTTCCCACCCGACATCGGGATCACTGAGGCCCCGAGCTTCTCGGCCCCGTAATGAGCCCCAAGCCCCCCGGTAAAGAGGCCGTAACCATAAGCGTTATGGATCACATCACCGCGATGGGCCCCGGCGGCACCGAAGGAGCGCGCCATCAGTTCGGCCCAAGTCTCGATGTCGCGGCGGGTATAGCCGACCACCGTCGGTTTGCCAGTGGTGCCACTTGAGGCGTGAATCCGTACGATCTGATCGAGCGGCGCAGCAAAGAGTCCATAGGGGTAATTATCCCGCATGTCCTGCTTCAAGGTAAAAGGGAAACGCCGTAAGTCATCGAGACTCTTGAGCGCTTCGGGGGTGACACCGGCCTGACGGAAATTCTCACGGTAGAAAGGGACCGTCGCATACACCCGCTCTAGGGTCCGCTTCAGACGTTTAAGCTGCAGAGCTTCAATCGCTTCGCGCGGCAAGGTTTCAAATTCATCATTCCAGATCATGGCACGTCCCAGGTTAGGTGTGAACAGTTCGAAACATCAACCTTTGCAGGCGCGTCCCAACTCAAACGCCTTGAGATTCTCCTGCAGGAACCGAGCGGGAACCAGCTTTTCAAGCGCTTTTTGCCAAAGCTCCGGTGCAATCTCCATCCGCTGGGAGAGCGCCCCGAGCAAAACGGTATTGACCGTGCGATAATTTCCGGCCTGTAACGCCAAATCCATCCCCTCGACCAGCAGGGTTTCAGCCTTCTCCGCAATTTTGCCCGGGATCCCTTCGGGATACTCGGCCACGCCCATCGCAACCGGCGCCGGGGCGATCTTCAGGCTGTTGACAACAACCTGACCACCCGGTTTGAGCATGTCGAGATAACGGTAGGTCTCAAGCAGCTCAAAACCAAAGAGGATATCCGCTTCACCTTCGGGAATCAGCGGCGAAAAAACTTTCTCTCCCCAACGAACATGGCTGGTGACGCTGCCTCCACGCTGTGACATCCCGTGGATCTCACTCTTTTTGACATCGAAACCGGCCTGCATGAGAACCTCAGAGAGGACCTCACTCGCCAGCAGTGTCCCCTGCCCTCCGACCCCAGCCAACAGGATACTTTTCACCGGATTACTCATGACTCTCTCCAAAGGCATCGAATTTACAGACCTGATCACAGACCCCACAGCCGACACAGAGCAGCGCGTTCACCACCGCTTTCCCTTTACCACCACTCTCGTGACGCCACTCAATCGCCGGGCAACCGATTTTGAGACAAGCACGACAACCGACGCATTTGTCGGGATCGACCGCAAGCGGCGCCTTTCGTTCGGCCCCACCACGACGTTCGAGCATACAGGTGCGCCGGGCGATAACGACCGAGACCTCTTCTCGCGCCATCTCACTCTGCAGGGTTTTGCGGGTCAAATCTAGATCGTAAGGATCGATTACCGAGACATACTTAACCCCTAGGGCACGGCAGATCGCTTCTAGATCAACCGCATTGGTCTCAGCCCCCTGCAGGGTATAACCGGTTCCAGGGTTATCCTGGCGACCGGTCATGCCGGTGGCGCGATTATCAAGCAGAACCACCGTCGCCGTGGAGCGATTGTAAACCATATCCATCAGACTGTTGATTCCGGTATGGAGAAAGGTCGAGTCCCCCATGACCCCCACCACCTTCTGCCGTTCACCCGTGGGAAGCGCCTTGGCGACGCCGGTGGCGTTGCTGATACCAGCCCCCATACAGACGCAGGTATCCATCGCCGCAATCGGCGGTAACGCCCCGAGAGTGTAACAGCCGATATCACCGGTGACAAAGGCACCGAGTTGCTTGAGGGTATGAAAGACGCCGCGATGGGAGCAACCGGGACACATCTGCGGCGGACGACCGGGAAGGGCCTCTCCCATCGCAGCAGCCGGCGTACTCTTCTCCACGGCACGGCGAACCCTCTCAGGGGTCAACTCACCACAAATAGGGAAGATCTCCTTGCCAATGACCTCAATCCCCATAGCTCGAACCGCATCTTCAATGAACGGATCAAGCTCTTCAATCACATAGAGGGTCTTAAAGCGGGCCGCAAACTCACGAATCAGCGGTTTCGGCAACGGATTGACCATCCCCAGTTTGAGAATTGACGCATCGGGGAAGACTTCACGGGCATACTGATAAGCGATTCCGGCGGTGATGATTCCGACCTCTCCGGCCCCTTCTTCAATCCGATTAAAGGCCTGCGTTGAGCTCCATGATTCGAGGTCGACAAGTCGCTGCTCCACCACAGGATGACGCTTGCGGGCATTGGCCGGGAGCATGACAAATTTGGCCGGATCGCGGACAATCGCCGGCTCAGGAAGGCCACTGACCGGTTCTTCGAGAGAGACGATTGATTTACCGTGAGAGACCCGGGTGTTGGAACGAAGCAAGACCGGTGTATCGAATTGCTCACTCAGTTCAAAGGCGAGACGGGTGAAATGTCGCGCCTCTTCGCTGTCCGCCGGTTCTAGCATCGGCACCTTGGAGAAACGGGCGTAGTTGCGGCTATCCTGCTCGTCCTGACTCGAATGCATCTCAGGATCATCGGCGACAACCAACACCAA
>PKUF01000066.1 GCA_002869635.1 Desulfuromonas sp.
AACGTCAGTGACAACGGTTTTGAGGTCCGTTTCCAGGAGTGGGACTATCTTGATGGCAATCACTGGGCGCCGGAAGATATCGCCTATATCGTAAAAGGGGTTGGCCACAGCACCGATGCCAACGGCGTCACCACCGAAGTCGGGACGATAACTCTCGATGGGACCGGAACCTTCAACTCCTTTACCTTTACAGAAGCCTTCAGTAAAGCGCCTTATCTCTTTCTGACAATTCAGAGCAACAATGACGAACAGGCGATCACTGTTCGTGCCAAGGAGGTCACCGCGACCGGCTTCAAAGCGGCCTTGTTGGAGCAACAGAGCCTGATGGATGGGCACAGCAGCGAGACGGTCGGTTACCTGGCCATTGACGCTCCGCATGCCGTCTGGATGGGGGAGACGCCAAGCCAGCTTCAGAAAATCACCGCAAGCAGTCTCTTTAGTCCCGTCCTCTCCTCCCTGATCAAGGTCGAAGAGGAGAGGTCCGGTGACGCTGAAGTCGCGCATATTGATGAGACGATCAACGTTCTGGCTCTTGGCGATAAGATCTTTGCCCAGAATGTCAGTAACTTCGGAGCCGATCCCTGTGCGCTGCGCTACATGGCGCCAGAGCACACCGCTCAGGTCGAGTGGGGGACAATTAACAATATTGACCACAATTGGAGCATTATCCCGCTGACCAAAAGCTACAGCGACCCGGTCGTGGTGGTTGGACCGGTCTCGAACAACGGCGCTGACCCCGGTGTTATCCGCATGCGTAATGTCACCTCTAACAGCTTCGAGGTGGCCTATCATGAGTGGAATTACCTTGATGGCAATCACGGTGCCCCTGAGACCGTTTTCTACCTTGTCGCAGAGGCGGGAAGTCAAACCCTGGATGGCCTGACGTTACAGGCCGGAACGCTTGATACAACCAAATTGCTCAACGCCGCGCAGTGGGAGACAGTCACCTTCCCGACCACGTATGGAGCTGCTCCTGCCGTTTTTGCCGGGGTGATGAGCTATACCGGAACGGATAAGGTGATAGCTCGTCTTAATAACGTCACCACGGCCGGCTTTCAGGTGACGATGCAGGAACAGGAGGCGAAGAACGACGGGCATGTGGCAGAGACGATCAGTTGGATCTCCATCGACAAAGGGACGGTTAGCGTTAATGGCCGGAGCTTGAATATTATGGATACACAAGCCACCGATACGGCGACGGCAACCACTGTACCATCTACTAGCTGCCGTACACCGTTCATCCTCGGGGCGATACAGACGGCGTTCGAGATTGATCCGAGTCTTCTGCGTTATCAGGCTCTTGGCAAAACCAGCGTCGAGTTGAAGATTCAGGAAGAGAAATCGGCGGACCCAGAAATGACCCACGCGACGGAAGATATCAGTCTTATGGTGGCGGAATAGGGAGAGACTACGGACCTATTCTGTTTTTTGCCGCGCTGGAAGCGCTCTTGATAACGAAAGAGAAACGCCTTAACCCATCCCGATGGATTCAAACTGCGAATGCATCTGTCTTGGGAGCAGTGGGCCGGACTCTCGCCCCGACCAACAGAAGAAAAGGGAGCGTAATTTACGCTCCCTTTTCTTTATTCTTTTCAAAAAAGGCAGACCTTTTACAAGGTCTGCCTTTTTAAATTGAAATTGTAGGGTTTGTTAACCGGTTTTACAAATGGCCGTCAACTCTTTGAGGACGTAGTTGGCATCGGCGTACGGAACCTGACAGGTCCCAACCGCTTTGTGGCCTCCACCGCCATATTTGAGCATTAGCGAGCCGACATTGACCGTCGCACTGCGGTTGAGTACGCTGTAGCCGACCGAAAAGGCGACAAACTCTTTCCCCTTGCCGTCGATGGCGCGAATTGAGATGTTTGATGTGGGGAAGAGTGAGTAGACCAAAAAGCGGTTGGTCGGAGGGATCTCTTCCTTGCCTCGCGCATCGGTGACAACGACCGGTCCGTCCTGAGTTGAGTTGGCAAGAAGAAACTCCTTCGCTTTGGCGGTGTTCGCCTCGTAAAGTTTAATCCGCTCCTGTGCGTCGGGGAGGGCAAGGATCTCGTCGATACTCATGCTGCGCATATGGTCTATGAGGTCGAACATGAACTGCAAGTTGCTGATGCGGAAATTTTTGTGGTAGCCGAGGCCGGTGCGGGGGTCGCAGATGAATCCGAGCAGAACCCATCCGGTCGGGTTGAGAATCTCATCTTCGGTGAGGTTGGCAGAGTCGACCTTGTCAACATAAGTCAGCATCTCGCTAAACTTTTCAAGGCGGGAATCGCGGTAGTAGTTGTAGATGACCCGGGCAGCGCTGGGGGCATCTTCGCTGCGGCCGACATATTGACCCCGCAGGTTGAGACGCTCATCTTCGCTTGAGTGATGATCAAACCATAGCCCGCATCCTTCGACGTAAGGGACATTGGCAAGGACGTCATCTTTGGTCACGGCAATTTTCCCATCCTGCAAATCCTTGGGGTGGGCATAAACCATTTCATCGATGATACCGAGTTCCTTAAGCAGTACGGCGCAACAGATACCATCGAAGTCGGAGCGGGTCAGAAGACGCATCATTATTTCTCCTTAGAAAAAAGGGGACATGAACTCATTAGATGGATTTTTAGGGGTGATAACCTACCCTTTTCTGGCACTTATCGGTGGCGACGTGAGGCCGCGGGAACGTAGATGGATGCACCAGCCACAGATGCCATCTTGATCGATAGTCTCTGCCATCTCGGCCCAAGGGATTTTCGCACCACATTGACTGCAGTTAGGTGTCGTAAAGACGTCGAGAACTTCTGTCTGAAATGTTTCGCGCTGTGAGGCGTCGAGGCTTTCGATCCCCTGATCGATGACCTGGCGGGCGAGGCGAATCAAGTGGGGTTCTATTCTCCCCATATCAATAAGTTGAAAAAGGTATTCGCTAAAACTGCCATCATCTAGAAAATCAACACTCATAAGCAATCCTTTGCCAGGCAGTGGTTGGCCCAATCAAATAATTAAACGCCTAATTATAGCGTAATACTGGTTGGTTCGCAATATTTCATGAACTACTTTCAATCTACTAGCAACAAAAAGCCCCGTCTTTAAGACGGGGCTTTTTGTTGCTAGTAGGCGTGTTGTTTGATGTATTTCTTAATTTTTTCCGTATCAGCATCAATGAGTTCGCAACGCTTCTCCCTCATTTCAATGCCGTGAAGCGATTCTGGTTGTGGCGGGGTCGTGGCAATCGCGTCGTGAACAGCATCACCGAATTTTGCCGGGTGAGCAGTGGCGAGACAGACCAGAGGAGCATCACTTTTGGCAAGGTTACGCCCGACGTGGACACCGACGGCGGTGTGGGGATCGAGAATATATCCGGTTTTCTGATACATGTCGCGTATGGTGGTGATCGTCTCTTGCCGGTTTGCTGCCGCGGCCACGAAATCTTCATGCACCTTGGCGCGCTCCGCGGCAGAAAAGCTCAAGGAGCCACTTTCCTGAAAACCTTCAAGAGCTTCACGTACCTTCATGGAGTTGCCCTCGTAGAGATAGTAGAGATAGCGCTCGAAGTTGCTGGCGACCTGAATATCCATCGACGGTGAGAGGGTCTCGACGACGGAGCCGACAGAATAGTCACCGTCACGGACAAAACGGCTGAGGATGTTGTTCTCATTGGTCGCAAGGATCAACTTGCGGATCGGAAGTCCCATCCGTTTGGCGAGGTAGCCGGCGAAGATGTCACCGAAGTTGCCGGTCGGGACCGAAAAATAGATGCTGTCGCACCCGGTCTGGCGTTTGACCTGAGCGTAGGCGAAGAAGTAATAGACGATCTGTGCCAGGACTCGGGCCCAGTTGATGGAATTGATGGCACCGAGTGAAAACTCTTTTTTGAAGTCGAGGTCGCCGAAGACCTCTTTGACAATCCGTTGTCCGTCATCGAAGGTTCCACGAATGGCGAGGTTGAAGACATTGGGATCAGTCACCGTCGTCATCTGCAGCTCCTGAATCGGGCTGACACGTTGATGAGGGTGAAGGATGAAGATGTTGATATTTTCTTTACCTCGAACCCCGGCAATGGCGGCGCTTCCGGTGTCACCGGAGGTCGCGCCGAGGATGTTCATGGTCTCACCGCGCTCGGCGAGAAGATACGAGAAGAGGTTGCCGAGCAGTTGCAGAGCGATATCTTTAAACGCAAGGGTCGGACCGTGAAAAAGCTCAAGAATATAGGTGCCATCCTGCTTTACGACCGGAGTTACTTCCTTATGGTTAAAAGAAGCGTAGGATTGGTCGATCAGAGACTTCAAGGTTGTCTCAGGGATGTCGCTGACAAAGCGGGCGATAATTTTAAAGGCAAGCTCGGGGTAGGGGAGGTCGCTCAGCGCAGCGATCTCATCCTGACTTAAAGTCGGAATTGTTTCCGGCAACAGCAGACCGCCATCGCTGGCCAGTCCCATCATAACGGCATCTTTGAACGAGAGCGGCGGGGTCAGGCCGCGGGTGCTGATATAACGCATGGCTTTTGTGCTCCTGAGATGAAAATTTGCGGCATTCTAACAAGAAACTGGAGGACAGGGAAGGGGAGAACGTCTGAATGGGAGATCATTATGCGTCGAGGCGACCGCACTGGCGCAGCGCTTCATAGAGGACGATACCGGCCGAGGTTGAGAGATTCAGGCTGCGAACGATGGGGGAATCGATCGGGATCTGCAACGCCTGCTCGGGGTAGGTCCCAAGCAACGTCTCGGGAAGCCCCTGGGTTTCTTTGCCAAAGACAATGTAGTCGCCGGGGTTGAAGTCAGCCTGATGGTAGCTGCGCGTCGCTTTTTTTGAGGTGAACCAGAAACGCGCGTCGGGAACCGCCGACTGCAAGGCTTCAAATGAGTCCCATCGGCGCAACTCGATTGCATCCCAGTAATCGAGTCCGGCTCGTTTGAGATAGCGGTCATCAAGGGAAAATCCGAGTTTGCCGACAAGGTGGAGGATCGTCCCGGTTGCACCACAAAGGCGGGCGATGTTCCCGGTATTGGGCGGGATCTCCGGTTCGATGAGAACGATATGGAACGGGGGGGACATCATGGCGCGGGACTATAGCATGCACCCGGTAAGGAGACAAGCGTGCCGGCAGCTTTTGCCGCCGGCACGCCTGATGGGTTAAATTTGACTTGCCTGTAACGCTTGATCGATGTCGGCCAAAATATCGTCAATATCCTCAATGCCGACGGACATCCGGATAAAATCAGGTGTGACCCCAGCGCTTTGCTGCTCTTCAGGGGTGAGTTGCTGATGAGTTGTCGTCGCTGGATGGATCACCAGCGTCTTGGCGTCGCCGACGTTGGCGAGGTGGCTGGCGAGTTTGACCTTGTCGATAAAACGACCGCCGGCTTCAGCCCCTCCTTTGATTCCGAAGCCAAGGATGGCACCCTGCCCTTTAGGGAGATATTTCTTTGCTTTTTCATGGTCGGGGTGACTGGTTAGGCCGGGATAGTTGACCCAGTTGACACTGGGATGTTGCTCAAGGAATTGCGCGACGGCCAAGGCATTTTCGCAATGACGCGGCATCCTGACATGAAGGGTCTCAAGTCCCTGGATAAACTGAAAGCTGTTAAAAGGTGAGAGACATGGCCCCATATCACGTAAAAGGGTGAGCCGCATTTTAAGAATATAGGCGAGGTTGCCAAGGGCCTCGTGATAGATCAGGCCGTGATAGCTTGGGTCCGGGGTTGTAAATTCGCTGAAACGGCCACTCGACCAGTCGAACTTGCCGGCGTCGACGATGGCACCACCAATACTGGTGCCGTGACCGCCGATAAATTTGGTCAGCGAGTAGCAAACAATATCTGCGCCATGCTCAATAGGGCGGAACAGGGCCGGGGTAGTGACCGTATTGTCGACAATTAGTGGCAGGCTGTGCTCATGCGAGAGGGTGGCCAGTGCTTCAAAGTCATCAACGTTATTACGAGGGTTGCCAATGCTCTCTGTGTAGATCGCCCGGGTCTTATCATCAATGGCTGCGGCGACCATATCAAGCTGTGAAGAGTCGACAAAACGGACCGTTATGCCCATTCTCGGAAGGGTATGGTTGAAAAGATTGTAGGTGCCGCCGTAGAGAGAGCTGCTTGCAATGATGTTGTCGCCGTTACAGGCAAGGTTGAGGATTGCCAATGTGATCGCGGCGGAGCCGGATGCGACTGCCAGCGCACCGACACCTCCATCCAGCGTGGCAAGGCGCTGCTCAAGGACATCGGTGGTCGGATTCATCAGGCGGGTATAGATGTTTCCCATCTCTTTTAAACCGAAGAGGTTTGCGGCGTGTTCGGTTGAATCAAAGGCATAGGAGGTTGTCTGATAGATCGGAACGGCACGCGATCCGGTTGTGGGGTCTGGAGTTTGTCCTGCATGCAAGGTCTGGGTCGCGAACTTGTGTGTTTTCTCCTGGCTCATGGCGTCCTCCCCGTGGCGCTGATGAATTCAGATAGGCGAATGGGTATTGCTGGGATTGGTAAGTTTATCGTTGAACGTTGTTAGGTTGATAGCATAGTAAATCAAATAGGTCAAGATTGAAGATTCCATTTAACTATAGCAAAGAAATAAAATAAAACACCCCGCCTAGAATCAGACGGGGTGCGGGAAGTGCGAAATGTGACCTATTTGTTGGAGCCTAGGCGGCGAGTTGGGCATCGACGACGGCAACGGCCGCCATGTTGACGATATCCGAGACGTCGTCACCGCGCTGGAGTACGTGAACCGGCTTGCGCATCCCCATGAGAATTGGGCCGACAGCATCGGCCCCGCCAAGCTTGTGCAGCAGCTTGTAGCTGATGTTCCCGGACTGCAGGTCGGGGAAGATGAGACAGTTAGCGTCTCCTTTGAGTTCTGAGAAGGGGTACTGCTTCTCGATCAATTCCGGATCAAGGGCGACATTGGCCTGAATCTCACCATCGACCACAAGGTCAGGACAGCGTTGTTTGACCATGGCGGTCGCTCGCTTGACTTTGATGGTAAGGGGGTGTTCGGCGCTGCCGAAGTTGGAGAAAGAGAGCATCGCCACCTTCGGTTCAATATCGAAATGGCGTGCCCTCTCGGCGGTGAGGATCGCCGTTTCGGCCAGCTCTTCTGCTGTCGGCTCAATCGTCACGGTGGTATCGGCAAAGAAAGAGACATCTTTTTTTGTGACCATCATGTAAGCACCGTGCACGCGGGATAATCCGTCTTTTTTGCCGATAATCTCTAGAGCCGGTCGGATCGTTTCGGGGTAGTGATGGTTAATTCCAGAGAGAAGAGCGTCGGCGTGGCCACCGTTGAGCATCATCGCGCCGAAATAATTGCGATTCTTGCGGATCTGACGTTTTGCTTCAGCGATAGTGACCCCTTTACGTTGCCGCATTTCAAAGAGGATGGCGGTGTACTCTTGGGTGAGTTCGCTCTCGAGAGGGTCGATAATGGTCATGGCGGTGAGATCGACATTGAGCTCTGATGCTCGTGATTCAATCTCTTTTTGATCCCCGAGAAGGATCGGTTCGGCGATCCCTTCATCGACGAGAATGTGAGCGGCTCGCAGAATCTTGTCCTCTTCCCCTTCGGGAAAGACGATGCGCTTCGGCTCGGCCTTGGCCTTGTTGATCAGGGTTCGCATCACCTCTTTGGATCGGCCTTGCAACGCTTCGAGTTGCTCGATGTATTTGGCCATATTCTTGATCGGACGGCGGGCGACGCCGGAATCCATTGCGGCTTGGGCGACAGCCGGTGCAACATGGAGCAGGACCCGGGGATCGAAAGGCTTGGGGATAAGATATTCACGCCCGAATTTGATGGCTTCGCCGCCGTAGGCTTTGCGGACCGAGTCGGGGACATCTTCCTTGGCCAGTTTGGCCAGTGCATGGACTGCGGCGAGTTTCATCTCGTCATTGATGGCACTGGCATGGGTATCGAGGGCGCCACGGAACAGGAAGGGGAAGCAGAGAACGTTGTTGACCTGATTGTTGTAATCACTGCGCCCGGTTC
>PKUF01000092.1 GCA_002869635.1 Desulfuromonas sp.
GGAATTTCCGGGGGGCGCTTTTTTTGTTGGTCGACGAAGATGAAAAGCTGGGGGGGGATCAAAGATGCGAAGCGATCACTGGTGCCGCCAGAGCAAGCAGGGTCATATCGTCCTGAGCGAAGTTGCCGGCGACCTGTTGCAGCGACTCCCCCTTGTGTGAGACCTGAATCACCCCCTGAAAGCCGCCTTTATGACGCAAGGGAGCGCTGATGATTTTCTGGATTGGTGGGGGACGCTGCGGGCTCTTCTTGTTAACCGGGAGCATCTCGGGAAAGGCAGCATGCGGAGTCGAGGCAAAGGTGACGTTGATAAAGGGGCGGTTCTCATGAAAGGTTTGGACCGCCAACGAATTTCCCGAGCTGAGAGAGACATAGCCGCTGGCGGCATTGGCAAGATGCAACGGCCAAATAAACTTAAGAACCTCCTGCTCAAGGCGGTTGGTGGCCACAAAGATCGCCACCTCAAGTTCACCAACCCCAAAGGCTTCGGTGAGAAGGGCGACGGTTGTTTGTAGTTTCGCCTCGCGTGCATCAAGCTTTCCAAGCTGTGTATCGAGCCGGGCACAGAAATCAAAAGGACTGGTCATAAAAATCTCGCTCAGCGTCGTAGCCAGTACGGGGTGTAGGGAAAAGGGGCGAAGCCATGGTCGTAGGGGTTGGGATGGTCACCCGGAGGTGGCGGGATATAGACCGGGGCGTAGGGGCCCATGGTTGTGTAGAGCATGTAGCGTAGCGGCGTTGGCCAGAGGTAGAGCTCCTCCCCGCTCAAGAGGGGGTAGGTGTAACGAATGCCATACTCCCATTCGCGTTCTTCCTTGCCGGCCACATGTGCGGTGAGGGTGATCATCCTTCCGCGGCTGTAGAGGGCGGGGTCGAGGAAGCGCTCCACCTGCACGAGAAAACGCCCCGCCTCTTCATCAAGAGCGATCGGTTCGCCCCATTGGTCGAGATCCCAGCGGAAAATCTCGAGGGTCGAGCTCTCCTGCTCGGCAGCGCAGGAGAGGATCACCCCGCCGAGCAGTAAGGTTGTGCCGAGATGCTCCTCGGGGGCGGCCTTGACCCTCTTGAAGGTCAGATTGTGATCGACCCGCTCAAGGGCCGGGGGGGACAGGACATGACTGCATCCTGCCAGCAGCAGAGGGAGAAGGAGCAGCAAAAGAGTACGGAACGATCCCATGGCATCACCTTTGCGTCAACGAGAATGGTCTTTTATCCCTTATAGCCTCTGGCGACGGGCAAGTCAACGCACCCTCTCGATGGGTTCCCTCAGCTTTGGGCGACGTTGACCGGGGTCGCGTTAAGGAGTGTTGTCAGGACTTCGGGGGCGATTCCGATAAGAAAACCGCGCTTGCCGCCGTTGAGATAGATGCGCGGAAGCTCAAGGATTGAGGCTTCGACATAGACGGGCATGGGGCGGCGGGTGGCTAAAGGGGAGGTGCCGCCGACGAGATAGCCGCTATGGCGGTTGGCGACATCAACGGCACAAGGCGTGACGCTACGGGCGCTTATCTGTCGCGCCAGCTCGCGGGTGGAGACCTGACGGTCGCCGTGCATGAGGATGATCAACGGCTGCTTGCCGTCATCCTCCATGATCAAGGTTTTGATGACGCCGTGTTCATCAACCCCGAGTTCTCGGGCTGAGACGGTGGTCCCCCCCTTCTCCTCGTAGGCGTAAAGATGAGGTGTGAAATCGATCTTCTTCTGTCGCAGCAGGCGGATCGCTGGGGTGATGGGGAACTTCTCTTTCGCCATCGCGGTCCCTCCTAACCGGTGATCAGCCAGATACCGAGCATGATCAAGCTGGTCACAAGGGCAAGGCCGCAGATCGCCCCGAGCAGGTTGAAGAGCGGCTCAAGCTGTTTTTTCAGGCGATAGGTGTTGGGAAAGAGGAAACCGAGCACCGCTCCGCCGACCAGACCGCCGAGGTGGGCAGCGTTGTCGGCCCCGACCAGCAGACCGAAGACAAAGGCGAAGAGGGCCCAGCGCAGCATGAAATTGCGCAACGCTTCACCGGCCCCCCCCATGCGGTGATACCAGCTGATGGCAAAACCGATCAGGCCGAAGAGAGCCCCCGAAGCGCCAACCACCGGGGTCATCGGGTGCCAGAAATAGCCGGCGATGGTCCCGGTCAGGGCGGTGAGGGTGTAGAGGATGGTGAAGCGGGCCCGCCCGACCTCGCTCTCGATAAGCGGGCCGACCTGATAGAGGACCATCATGTTGAAGGCGAGGTGGATAATGCCACCATGTACAAAGGCGTAGGTGAGACAGCGCCACCATTGATCGTACTTGAGGACCGCGGGCCAGAACTGGCCGCCCCAGGCGAGCAGAAGCTGGGTCGGCGGGTTGATAAAGCTCCCGAGGCCAAAACCGACGGCGGTGCCGTGGAGGATCATCAGGGTAAAGAGGACGAGGTTGGTCACCAGCAGGATCTGCGTCACCTGTGGTCCTGCGCCGCTCGGCATCTTGCCGCGCAGCAGCCCCTTGAAGGTGCGTTCGTACTTCATCATCTTCCACTGCCAGCGGGTACCGTTCATCCCGAGCTGGTCAAAGAATCGTTTCCAGTCCACAAGAAGTCTCCTAGGCGATGTCGGGGCGGTCGCCCCGCGCCCGTTTGCGATAGAAAGAGAAGAGGGCGACGCAGGCGCCAAGCGCCATCAGCACCCCCGCCGTCATCGCCAGCGCCGCACCGGGGTCGCGGTTGATGGTGAAGACGCTGTAGCTCTTCAAGAGAGGCTGTTGCGGCCAAAGGATCACCCCCGCCTGCTTGAGTTGCAGCGGTGGGGATTGGCGCAGATGATACCAGCCGCGCCAGGGATCGCTCCCCGGCCGGATCAGCTCCAACTCAATCGCCGGGTCGCCGAGTTGAGCCCCACGGGGGAAGACTTTGCCGTCACGGCGCTGCATGGCGTCGGGGTAGAAACGCAGCACCCTTAACATGCCGCCATCAGCAATCTCAAGGGTGTCGCCGGGTCGCAAGGGGAGGTCGCGCTGGGTGGCGGTGGCGAAGAGGAACCCCTCCACCGTGCTGCCGTAAGAGCGACCGATCACCACCAGCCCGTCATGAAGCAGCGGGGTGTTGCTGTGAACCTGCTGCTGCATCAGCTCTTGTCCGTCTTGCAGCAGCGTCACCGTGCTTAGCATATCCATGGGGCGGCCGCTCTCACCCAGCAGCGGCTCGAAGGCGTCAAGACGCAAGCTGTAACCGGAGCCGGGAACGAGCTTCTCCAGCGACAGGCTCTCGCCAACGGCGATCACCTGATCGTCGCTACGTGCCCCGGCGAGGCTCCCCCAGACAAAGCTGATCACAAGAAAGACAAAGCCGAGGTGAATCAGATACTCCCCCGTCTTGCGCCAGCGGCTGCGCCAGTTCGGCAGCCAGTCGAGAAAGCAGCAGAGGGTGTTGATCCCCAGCAGCAGTGTCGCCCCTGAGGCAAGATAAAGCCAGAAGCTCAAGCGCAGGTTCTTTGCCCCGGTGCCGGTGAGCCAGCTCCCCAAGGGGCCAGCCTCAATATCGCCGAAGACCGACGGATAAAAGTGGATAAGGAGCGAGCCGACCATGGTCAACAGGGTCGCCAGCGAGGCGAGCCAGATGGTCAGTTTCAGCGAACAGAGAAGATTCCAGAGTCGAAGCAGCATGGTCACAGACCGATCTAGTCGAGGGGGTGATTGCTGGTCATCAGCAGGCCGATGCCGAGGTAGGTGAAGAGGACCACGGCGAACCCGGCAATCGAGAGCCAGGCGTAGCCCGTCCCCTGCCAGCGGCGGATAAACTTGGCGTGACACATTCCGGCGTAGAAGAGCCAGACCAAAGACGACCAGACCGCCTTGATGTTCCACGAGAACCAGTGTCCCCAGGCGATATAGGCCCAGATGCTCCCGAAGAGCATGCAGAGGGTAAAGAGGATAAAGCCGAGAAAGATCGCCTCCTCATTCAGCTTGCGCAGCGTCGCTGTCTCCGGCAAGAGCGCCGTCCCTATATGTTTCTGGATGAGAAAGAGGACGCCGAGGGAGAAGGCCATGGCGAAGAAGGCGTAGCCGAAGAACGAGAAGACAATATGCAGGCTGAAAAGCGGTGTGTCGAGCGCCGGCACCAGCGGCGAGAGGGTTGGGTCGCGGGGGATCGCTCCGCCGAGCAGCAGCAAGTTGAGAAACATCACGAAGAGACCGGTGGCGGCGATGCGGTAGCGCAGCTCAAAGTAGAGGTAGATCGCCGCCAAGGCCCAACTGAAGAAGAAGAGGGTCGAGAAGAGGTTGGTCACCGGCAGGTAACCAGCGCTTGTCCAGCGAATCGCCAGTACCGTGCTCTGTAACAAAAAGCCGCCGCAGACCAGACTAAACGCCAAGCGCCAGAAGAGCGGGCGCTTGATCGCCACGTGCAGTAGATAGAGCAGGGTCGAGAGGATATAGGCGCCAAAGGCGCCGTAAAGCAGGGGCGTTTGTAGATCGATCATGAAGGCCTTTTCGTTGCGGGATAATGAGACGGCATGATGCCACTCAGGACGGTCGCAGATTAACACAAAAAGGGGAGGGGAGAAAAGGGGCGCTCGTCCCTTCTTACTGAAGAGGGGCGCTGGCGTTGATCCAGCCCAGAATTGCTGTTGAAACCGGACTTTCTTCTTCGGCCATACCAATGTTCATGGCTGAATGACTCAGGTCATTGATGACGTTGCAGACGGCGATTCCTCCGTTCATACTGAGTCGGGCGGTAAAAAGCTGCGACTGGGCGACGGCGTTCTCGCGCAGGCTTGAGACGAGAATCAGAAACGGCGGATAAGCACGATGTCTGATAACCTGAATCAGAGGCGACGCTGCCCGCAGTGTGGTGATCTCTTCACCGAAGGCGCTAGTGATATAACGCCTGATGCTCCAATCCTGATTCTCTGCGGCGAGGTCAAATGCAGCGCTGTCAACAGGGATGACGCCACGCAGGCGGGCCGGGCTGAGGTCGTAACGTCCCAGATAGCGTGGGTCGGTTGCCAGGAGTGCGGCCAAATGAGCTCCGGCTGAATGTCCCGAAAGATAGACGCGTTGAGGATCGCCGCCAAGTTTGATGACATGGCGCAACACCCAGGCAACCGCTGTCGTACAATCGCCGACGTGGGTGGGGTGAGTGACCTCGGGTGAGAGGCGGTAGTTGACCGCGACAAAAATGATGCCGCGTTCGGCGTAGAAGATGCCGTGTTCATCCAGACTCTTCTTATCACCCATGCGCCAGCCGCCACCGTGCAGGTGGATCAGCAGCGGCAGCCTCCCCTTATGAGGGGTGGGAGTGTAGATGTCGAGCTGTTGTAAGGGATCGGTGAGGTCAACGTTGTAGGGAATATCGTAGCGAATGGCGATGTCTGCCGCCGAGATCTCTGTGGTGACAAAAAACGTGAAAAGAAGCAGCAGAGGGAGGATGCGGCGGTAATGCGGGTTTGGGCGCATAAGGCTCATCCGTGGGGTCTGAGGTTTAAAGCTAAGCTTCTCTAGACTCTTAGCATAAATTCAGACTAGGTCCAGCGGGTGGTGAGAGTGAAACGTCTCCTTTCGGTTTTTTCTGATCGCAAATGGAGTAGGAATGAATCTGTCCCGATTGGCGCTTGAGTTGATAATTGCGTATACTGTCCCCGGAACTCTCGAAGATTTAATCTTTGGGTCATGACTAGAACAGGGGCGAATTCCGGATGATTTTAAGTACCATCCGATAGAGGTTCTGGTCTCGATAGTTGAATCTAAACTCGCACTCTTTCAGGTGCAAGTAGAAGGTTGCCTTACTCATACCACGGAACCTGGTCAGGCGAGATTTTGCGAACCCCCAGAAACCCTCGATTCCGTTGATATGTGCCTTGCCCCGAACAAATTCGTCACGTCCATGATCGACCCGAAGGTGCTTGCCATATCCGACATCGACCAAGCCGTTATAGCCACGCCAGCCGTCAGAATAGATGATACTTTCAGGCTGCACCTTTCCTCGGATAATGGCCTGTAGAGTGGCTTTGGAGCAATCAGGAACGATCTCTGTGTAAACTTTGCCGTTCCTCTTGAAGACGCCAAACACTATTGTTTTTCCGTAGGCGCCTCGACCTCGTTTCCCTTTTACTCGCCGAGGCCCAAAGAAAGATTCATCGACTTCGACTTCACCGCAAAAGGGAGATTGTTGCTCGCAGAAATCGGCTAGTCGCTCACGAATTGCCCGAAGAAAACGATTGATGGTATTGCGATTCAGGCCGGTCAGTTCGGCGATCTGAGTCGCCTCCAAATTGAGGGCAAAGAGCCTAACTATCTCCCTGAATTTGGCCTCTGAAATTTTTGAACGATTTGCGTACCGATTTTTCATTGTCATGACAGCAGGTTAGCATACCTTTCATGCCCCTGTTCTAGTCATGACCCTAATCTTTTTCGTGTGCGGATATCTCTACCCCTTGACAGCCGGGGGCCTGATACGGGTTAGCTACTTTTTTCTTTAATACGTAAAATTATATAAATTATTGCAGAATACAATAAACACGTGTAAATAAATGTTACCCCTTCGGAAAGTATGCCTATTCCCCAACTATGTTCATGCATGTTTACGGATGTGACAGAATATAGTGTTTTTAAAAATAATACCGCTGGTAGATATATTATTTCGTTAACAATTAAGTTGTATATTTCTGGGAATGGTATTCCTACTGACATATAAATTATTGAGCAAATATACATTTGAAGAATGGCTACACAGAAAGACAAAATAAATATTTTTGTGTAGTCACTGCTGCTGTTGATGCGAAAATTTAGTTTTTTGTGTTCATTTTCTGGAATGAAAATTTTTACAAAATAGACGAATGCCGTAATTATGCCGAAAAGAAAGAAGCCGAGGCCCCAGGTCAATTTTGGTTTTAAATTATGATTTTTGATCAACTCCCAAAGCATAAATGCCCAGAAGGATACGCAAGCCATTTGCCCAATTGGGCTCGGTTCAATTTGGTAGGCAGGAAAATTTACGAAGCTCGAAACGAGTGTGCTCAGCAAAAATATTCCCAGTAGGCAGTATGTAATAAGAAGTTTCATATTTTTTAGTAGCTAACGGTTGAACTCACCTGCGGCGGAACGCCGTTAGGTGAAGTGATTGGTTAACCATTTAATTTGTTTTTCTGTACGAATTGTACTAATGCTTGGATAATCTTTTCTTCTGAGTTATAAAAGGTTTCTTCCAAGTCGTCTAACTGACTATCAAAGATTTCTCTGAAATCGTCGCAATCCAGGTCTGATTCAGGCTTACCACTAGAGTATTTTTCCCAATATTCTTTTGCCTTTGCAATGCAGTTTGAACACTGGCTCTGACCAATGAATGAATAAGAATCTATTACTTTGTTTATATCTGCAGCTTCACCCACATAATTATGTAAACCACCACCTCTAATAAGTCCAGAACTATGCCAAATATCAATTACGATTTGTTCCAAATCATTGTTAGTTTTTTGATCAACTAAACGACAAAAGACTTTGTCTACTATTTCAAATTCTTCGTCCATTTGTTACTTTCTTTTGTGGTTAACGGTTCATGATAACCGGCGGCGACGCGCCGTGCGGACTACGTCCGCAATTTAGGTTTTGCTTTTCAAATTTGCACAGACGTATTTTCCGTCCGGTTGATTAGTTTGATACTAGTGCAGGCCCCCTCCATAGATACCGGACCATCCGGTATCCTTTGAGAGACGCAAATCCTCAAAGAAAGGCGATCCCGTAGTCCGCAAGATGGTCGAGGTTGACCTGTCGGTGATCGAGCATTACGAGAAGCTGCTCGACA
>PKUF01000093.1 GCA_002869635.1 Desulfuromonas sp.
CCGATGAGTCTGAGGGGGTCCATCTGTGTCAATTCCTCTGGTTGAAGGTGTCCTCTTTTACCCCCCTGATGTCGCCAAGTCAATCCCCGCAGCCCTGTTTACGTTCTGCTTCGGCTCTTGCCAAAATGGCGAGATGCGAGGTAAAGTGTCCTTTGTTCCGTGCCGAGGGGGGCACGCTCTTTGTTCTAAAGGAGAGATAAACCATGCGTTTTTTGATTGTCTCAGTTTTTTTTCTGATGCTGTCATCTCCGGTTTTGGCGATGTCTCCGGAAGGGTGCGGTGCCGGTGAATGTCGTGACTGTCACAGCATGAACCTTCAGGAGGCGAGTGCTCTGCTTGGTCAAGCGGTCGACCGGGTGGTCGCGGTCGATTTCTCCGAAGTTCCCGGTCTCTGGGTTGTTGAGACCGAGAAGGGGGGGCGCAAATTTCCTCTCTATATCGACTTCTCGAAACAGTATCTGGTGGCAGGGAATATTGTTCGTCTGACCGACAATCAGAACATTACCCAGAATCGTCTGGTTGATCTCAACCGTGTCGATACCAAGGCGATTCCGACGGGGGATGCTTTGCTGCTCGGGCGTAAGGAGGCGAAGCGTAAGGTGATCGTCTTTACCGATCCCGAATGCCCCTACTGCCGCAAACTGCACGATGAGATGAAAGATGTGGTCGCACGCGACCCCGACACCGCTTTTTTGATCAAGATGTTCCCGCTCAAGATGCACCCCAAGGCGCACGACATTGCCAAGACGATCCTTTGCACCCGTTCGATTGAGCATCTCAATGATGCTTTTGCCGGCAAGGCGGTGCCACCGCCGCTGTGTAACACTGACGCAGTGGAGAAGTCGCTTGCTGACGGTGAGGCGGTGGGGGTCCGTTCGACCCCGACAATCATCCTTCCTGACGGGCGGGTCATTCCCGGCTTCAAAAAAGCTGACGACATCCTGCGTCTGGTCGGTTCGCCACTGGCGCCACCGCCGGAAGAGGAGTGATCCGAACATGATGGGGGGAAATCCCCTTGATTTATCGGGATGCTTTTGTTAAAAGGGCTTCCTTTAAAAGAAGTATATTCCCAAGGAGGAGATACAATATGGGTTTGATGAGCAATAAAAAAGGGGTGATTCTTGGTGTCGCCAACGACATGAGCATCGCTTGGGGGATCGCCCAGCAGCTGCGTGCCGAAGGGGCCGAGCTTGCTTTTACCTACCTCAATGAGTCGCTTGAGAAACGCGTTCGGCCGCTGGCTGAGAGTCTCGGCTCAAGTCTGATCCTTCCCTGTGATGTCAGTAAAGAAGAAGAGGTTGAGGGGCTCTTCGCCGAGATCGAGAAGCAATGGGGTAAGATCGATTTCGTCGTTCACGCCATCGCGTTTGCCAATCGCGAAGATCTCAAGCAGTCGTTTGTCCAGACCAGCCGCGAAGGGTTCAACCTTGCCCTCGATATCAGCGCGTACTCGTTGGTTTCGGTGACCCGTGCCGCTTTGCCGCTTCTGAACGAGGGGGGGAACGTCCTGACCCTCTCTTATCTCGGTGCCCAGCGCGCGATACCCAACTACAACGTTATGGGGGTGGCCAAAGCGGCGCTTGAGGCTTCGGTGCGCTATCTCGCTGCCGAGCTTGGGCAGCAGGGGATCCGCGTCAATGCCATCTCTGCCGGACCGATCAAGACACTTGCCGCCTCAGGGATCGCTAACTTCCGCGCCAAGGTGAAGCTGATGGACGACCATGCTCCCTTGCGGCGAACTGTTACTCAGGAAGAAGTGGGGAAATCGGCGGTCTACCTCCTCTCCGATCTCGCCAGCGGCGTCACCGGAGAAATTCACTATGTCGATGCTGGCTTCAACTTCGTCGTTGCCAGCGCCTGATGCCGCAAAACGGCAAACAGCTGCATTTAGAAAGGGACCCTGAGGGGTCCCTTTTTGCGTCCTGACGGAGGAATGATGCTCTACGGAAATCTCAACGGTCTGCGCTCCAGTCAGGTCAATGCTCTCGAACGCCTTTATCGCCGTAAAGTCCCTGCAGAGAAGATCCTCACCGGCGAATTTGCCCGAACTCTTTGTGAACGCTCCTTTGAGTTGCGACGACAGATCGGTGTGATGATTGATCGCCAGGGGGTGGTCAAGTACGTCATCGTTGGCGATGACCGCGAGATTGTCATCCCTGACCTCTCCGGTTTTGGGTTGGGGCGCAGTGGGTTGCGTGGTCTGCGCTGCATCCATACCCATCTTGCTGGCGAAGGGCTCTCGCGTGATGACCTTACCGACCTCGCTCTGCTGCGCCTCGACCTGATGGCAGTGCTGCAGGTTGGTTCCGACGGCCTTCCCGGGCGTATCGACTGCGCACATCTTCTTCCCCCCAATCCGGAAGGGAAGCGGGTGGAGGAGATCTCCGCTCCGTCACTGCAGCAGCTCGATCTACGTCTTGATGATTTTCTCTCGGCCCTTGAGGCCGAGCTTGAGAAGCGGATGTCCGAGACAGTCGACCTCTCTGATGGGCGGGAGAAGGCAATCCTCATTTCGGTCAGCCAAGCACCGAGGCGGCAGATCGACGACTCCCTCGACGAACTGCATGAACTCGCCCGTACCGCCGATGTGGTAGTGCTCGAGCGGGTGATCCAGCGGCCGCGCCAGCTCAATCCCCGTTACTTGATGGGGGAAGGGAAGGTCAAAGAGGTCGTGATCAGCGCCCTGCAGCAGGGGGCAACCCTTCTTGTTTTCGATCAAAATCTCTCGCCGGCCCAGGTTCGCTCCCTTACAACGATGACCGAGCTTAAGGTCATCGACCGCACCCAGTTGATTCTCGATATTTTCGCCCGTCGTGCCCACACCCTCGATGGCAAGGTGCAGGTCGAACTTGCTCAACTCAAGTATATTTTGCCGCGTCTTGCCGGCAAAGGGGCCGCTTTCTCCCGCCTCATGGGAGGGATCGGTGGGCGTGGCCCCGGTGAGACCAAGCTAGAGATTGATCGTCGGAGGATTCGCGACCGCATCACCCGGCTTGAGCGGCAGCTTGAAAATCTTGCCCGGGGGCGGCGACAGCGACGGCAAAAAAGGGTCCGCTCCGGAGTACCGATCCTCTCCATCGTTGGTTACACCAACGCCGGCAAGTCGACCCTGCTCAACGCCCTGACCCAGAGCAAGGTCCTCACTGAGGATCTCCTCTTTGCCACCCTTGACACCTCATCGCGACGCCTGCGATTTCCCCTTGAGCGTGAGGTGATCATCACCGACACCGTCGGTTTTATCCGCGATCTCCCCGAAAGTCTGGTCGGTGCGTTCAAATCGACCCTTGAGGAGCTTGAGGATGCCGACATGCTTCTCCATGTTGTCGATCTTTCCAATCCGCGCTTCGCCGAGCAGATCGCCTCGACCGAGACGATCCTTGCCGACCTCGAGCTTGACCGTATCCCTCGGCTTCTGGTTTTTAACAAGATTGATCTCGTCGTCCCTGATGAGGTGGAGGTTCTCTGCCGGCGCTATGATGCGCTCCCGGTCAGCGCCCATGATCGCAGCAGTTTTGAGTCGCTGCTCGAGACACTTGAAGCCCGCTTTTGGCCTCATGAAGAGAGTTTGACTTGACACAACTTTGCCCCCTTCTATAGCCTGTCTCCTTTCTAGGAGAGATGTGATGTACCGACTGATTTTGCTTCTTCTCGTCATATTGATGCTTGCCGCCTGTACCCCGACGATGCTTCCGCCCTCACCCGAAGCGCTCGCCGCTCAGTCGGCGCAAAAGGCACAGGAGGAGGCCGCTATCTGTGTCACCATACCCGAGCTGCCGCCAGAGGTCTCTCCAGAAGAGCTGGCGAGCGAAGAGCCGCCCGATGCCGTGACCCGTGAGGATACCCTGCTGCTTCTCGGGGACGGGGAAAAACCACCACAGAACGAGGGGGAGACCGAAGTTGTCGCCGAGGAGGATCTCTATGATTTTCCCATGGTCGAAAACGACAAAGTCGACTACTTCATTCGCTACTACAGCGAGGGGAACGGGCGCAAGGGCTTTAGTCGCTGGCTGCAGCGTTCAGGGCGCTATGTACCGATGATTCAGGAGATCTTCGCCGACAAGGGGCTGCCCCTCGATCTCGCCTATCTCGCCATGGTCGAATCGGGATTCAATCCCCGGGCCTATAGCTGGGCTCACGCCGCTGGCCCCTGGCAGTTTATCGAGAGCACCGGCAAGATTTTCGGTCTGAAAAACGACTGGTGGCGGGATGAACGACGTGACTACGAGAAGGCGACCGTTGCCGCCGCCCGTTTTCTCAAGGACCTCTATCGCTGCTTCGATGGCGACTGGTATCTCGCCGTCGCTTCCTATAATGCCGGTAGCGGCAAGCTACGCAAGGCGATTAAGCGCTACGGAACCCGTGACTTCTGGGAATTGAGCCACGGCGACTACTTGCAAAAAGAAACCAAGAATTATCTCCCCAAGCTGCTGGCGGTGCTGCGTATCGTCAAGCATCTCGATAAATACAACTTTACCGACATCGACTATCTCGAGCCGTTTCAGTACGAGACGGTGACCATCCCCACTGCCACCGATCTTGAAATCGTCGCCCGTCTCTGCGGGGTCGATTATGACCGGATCAAGGAGCTCAATCCCGAGCTCAAGCGCTGGTGTACACCGCCGGGAGTGAAGGATTACATTCTGCGCGTCCCGGTCGGAACGGTCGAGGCGTTTCTCGTCGGTTACGCCAAAATCCCTGAAACAGAGCGCGCCAACTATCTGCGCCATAAGATCGCCTCGGGTGACACTCTTTTGGCCCTTGCTCAACGCTACAATATTCGGGTCGATGACATCATCTCCCTCAACGGGATAACCAACCCCCGTGCCCTGCGGGTCGGCACCGACCTGATCCTTCCGCTGAAAAAAGGGTTCAGCCGCCAGCCGATCGAGGAGTTGACAGACGACTACAATCGCACCCGGCGTCGGATCTACACTGTACGAAGCGGCGACTCCCTCTGGAAAATCGCTCGCCGTTTTGATGTCGGTGTGAAGGATCTGCGGGTTTGGAATCGGCTGGGCTGGAGCGATCTGGTCCGCCCCGGTCAGGTGCTGGTGGTTTCGGCCAAAGGGGCGAAGAGAAGTGTCCCACGCAAAAAGAAGAGTGCGAGCAGCAAGAGTGGGAAGCTGGTTACCATTGTCTACAAGGTTAAGTCGGGGGATACCCTCTGGGGGATCGGGCGAAAGTATGACGTCTCGACCCAGAGTATTCTCGACTGGAACAGCCTCTCCAAGGACGACTTTATTTTGCCGGGACAGCACCTGACCTTGACGGTGCGTGAGGATAAGCGTGGCTGAGAAAGTGGCGCAGGCGGGTGTCCTCGACCTCGCGGCTCCTTTGTCGCCGGTGGAACGCTACTATTTCGGGGCTGAGTTCTGCCCCTGGCTCTTCCCCGAAGTCGCGCAGATCGAGCAGGCGCTTGCATTGGCGCGGCAGGCGCAGCGGCCGTTGACCTTGCTTACCCCGGTGCTGAGTGAATTTTTTTTCCCCCGCTTTGAAGAGGCGTTGGCGGCGATCGCGCCGCAGTTGATGCCGCAGGACGAGATCGTTCTCTCTGACTGGGGAGCACTGGCGACGCTTAAGAAACTTGCGCCGCAGGCGACGCTGGTGCTGGGGCGGGTTCTTTCGGGGCAGAAGCGCGGGCCACGGATTCTCGATCTTGCCTTAAGCGACTTCGATCGCGACTACTTTCAGCAGGGGAGTGTTTACAGCCGTGAAATGGTGGCGCTGCTGCAGGAGGTGGGGATCGTCCGAGTTGAACTCGACAACCTGCTGCAGGGGGTTGCGCCGCTTCCCGAAGGTCTTGTCGGTACGCTTCATCTCCCTTACGCCATGGTCTCATCAAGCCGTAATTGCCCCTACCGGGAAGGGCTCGGAGATCGGGGTTGCCCTAAAGAGTGTGGTGCCCCCTTTACTCTTGAGAGCGACGAGACCGCCATTCCTTTGCTGCAGCGCGGCAACACCCAGTTCCTGGAGAATTGCTCCCTCCCCGATGGTCTTGCCGAAAAAAGGATCGACAGGGTTGTTCGTCACTCTGTGCTGCCGCTTTAGGCGCGGGGTTTGCTTTTGACATTTCGTAAACGGACTGTTACACTCCCGCCCTGATTTCCCAAGAAAGGAGCGCTCTTCGCGCATGTACAATCTTCTTATCTCTTTTGCTTTCTATATCGCCGCGGCCGTTGCCCTTAATATGTTCGCCGACCTTCCGGTCTGGGGGGCGGCATTGCTCGGGACGATCGCTTTTATCCTCGTCTACTTCCTCCTGTCTCGTGTGGTCATGAAGAAGGTCGGTGTGATCATGGAGACGGCCCAGAAAGATGTCATGGCCGGGCGGGTCGACAAGGCGGTCAAAGAGCTCAAAGACGCTTTCCGTTTCACTCCGTGGCAGATCTACGTCAAGGGGCAGCTCAACGCCCAGATCGGCATGCTCCTCTACCTCAAGCGTGACTTCAACGAGGCGTTCACTTACCTGCAAAAAGGGTTTGTCCGCCACTGGGTCGCCATGGGGATGCTCGGTATTTGCTACATGAAACGGCAAAAGATCGACAAGATGATCGAGACCTTCGATAAGGGGACTGCTGCCAGCCGCAAGGAGCCTATGCTCTGGAACCTCTACGCCTACTGCCTCGACAAGGTCGGTCAGCCGGCCAAGGCGATCGCGGCGATGGAAAAAGGGGTGAAGAAAGTCGGCGGGCACGAGCTGCTTGAGAGCAACCTCGTTCTGCTCAAAGAGGGGAAGAAAATGAAGATGCTCGACTGGGGTGACCTCTGGTACCAGTTTCACCTTGAGAGTCAGGGGACCCTTGTCAAGCAGCAGACCAAGGCGATGCAGGGGCGGCGCAAGATCGTCCGCAAATAAGCCGTTTTACCCGCCACGGAAGGAGCCACTATGGCTGCCGCCGGCAAGAAAGATTTCAAGAATAACCCCTTCGGTCACCTGAAGGGGTTTTCCGTTTCTCCCACCCAAAAAGAGCAAGTCGTGTCGAAACCTGAGAAGGTCATCGTGCCGCGTGATGAACCCGAGCGCTCCTTTGAAGATGAGATGAGCTTTCTTGGAGTCGATCCCCTCTCTGAAGAGCGAGAGCCTCGCCTCCCCCTTGATGCGGCTGAAGATGAGATGTCGCTTCCTGCGCAAAAGGAGATGGGGGATGAGAAACTCTTCCTCGATGCGCTGCAGGGAATCTCCCCCCTCTTTCGGGATGAGCTTCCCGAAGCAAAAGAGACTGTCGTTGCTGAGCCTCGGCGGATGAAACAGGTGCGGCAAGGGAAGCTACGGCCGGAAGAGAGCCTCGATCTTCACGGTCTGCGGCGCGAAGAGGCGGCTCAGAAGGTGCGCTGGTTCCTTGATAATGCCCGTCATCAAGGGTTGAAGACCGTGTTGTTGATTACCGGGCAGGGGAAAAGCTCACAAGGTGATCCGGTCTTGCGCCAGGTGGTCGAAGGGATGCTGCAGCAGGAACTCGGGACGCGGGTCAGTGAGTGGGGGCGGGCGCCGGGACGTTATGGCGGCGCCGGGGCGCTGGTCGTCTTTCTCAAGAGCGAAAGACGGCAGGACTAATTAAAACAAAACGGGCCGGAAGATCACTTCCGGCCCGTTTTGTTTTTAGCTTTCGCTGGTCTCGTCACTTTTTTTGGTGCTTCGGCGACGTCGTGGGGCTGGTTTAGTCGGTTCGCCGCTCTCTACCGTTGTCTCCGCCGCAGGCATCTCCGTTTTCTTGGTTGTGCGACGACGGGCCGGTTTTTTCGGGGCCTCGGTGTCGGTGGTCTC
>PKUF01000095.1 GCA_002869635.1 Desulfuromonas sp.
CAGGCGTTCGTCGCCTCGTTCCTCGAGGCGCTGGAGAATTCCACCGCCACGACCGTTGCCTTCGGAGAAGGTGAGAAGGTGAGCCCGCGTGACGCCTTCTGCCAGTTCCTTGAGGCCCGTGGCAGCCACCCGCTGTTCAAGCAGATGGTGCCGCCGGCTGACGACAAGGGAGCCTCCGATGCCAACTTCGCCGAGGGCCTGACCCAGCACGTTTAACCAACACCACAAAGAGGAGAGAGCACGATGACGATCAATGGAAAAACCACCACCCTGACCAGTGACGATGAGCGCGCCCGGGGATCTGCCCACAGCCCCGTGCTGCTCGCCGCCCTGCTCGCCGCCGGCAATGGGGTCTTCCCCACCGGCCTGTTGCTCACCCGCGCTGCCAACGGCGACCTCAACCCCCTTGAGGTGGTGGCCGGCGAGGTACTTGCCACTGGCGACGGTGCGACAACCGCTTTTGCCGCCGTTCTGGCGGCGGGGCTGCCGGTTGAGCCCGGGACCGTGTCGGTCTCCGACGGCGTCGAGACCTTTGCCGACGACGGCTTTGGCCGGCTGACCGGCGATGCCGGGGGGAGCGGCACCGTCAACTACGGTACTGGCGCAGTCTCCGTGACCTTTAACGCCAACGTTGGCGATGGCACCGACATCGTTGTTGGCTACACCACCGCCGTCAATGGGGTTCTCGATGTTGCCGTTGACACTGACGAGGACGGCTCCGGCGTCTATATCCGCCACGGCAGCGTCATCGCCTCGACCCTCAAGGTCGGTGCGGTGGAGAAGGCCGCTCCGAGTGTCGCCCTGCTTGCGCTTATGGCCGACCGCGGCATCTTCGCCGAGTAACCGGCGCCACTTCTTTAAGGGAGAATCAAGACCATGAAAAAACTGTTTTTCACCTGTACGCCCTGGGCACTTCTGCTGCTTTTGGCCGTCGGTGTTTTCGCCCTCGTCCCTTGGAGCGCCACCCCCGCTGCCGCCAGTACCTTTGACCCGACGTACTTTGCGCCGCTCGGCATCGCCGGTGTGCTTGACCTCCGCGGCCTCTTCACTCCGACGGCCGTGGCTCGCTACCTCAAAAACCTGCCGATCCTCANATCCTCAAGACGCCGGTCATGGACACGATCTTTGCCAACCGACCGCAGCACCCGCTGGCTTTGATCGGTGCCGACATGCTGACCCCGGTTGTCCATGCTTTGCCCATGGTCCGCCGCGGCGCGCCGTCGATCCCTGCGGTCAAAGAATCGACTGCGGTCGGCTTTTATGAACCGTTCCCGGTGCGGCCCAACAGCATGATCACCGGGGCCGATCTCAACAACCTCAAACTGCTCGGGCCGGCAAGCCTTGAAACTTGGGCGCAGAACCGCACCGAGATGCTGCGTCGTGTCGTTCGCGCCACCAGCGAGGCGGTGGCCGCCACCGCCCTGACCGGCAAGGTCCAATGGCCTGTGCAGCTTGAAGGTGGTGGCTTTGACACCTATGAGGTCGATTTCGGATCGATCCTCACCTTCGAGCCTGCCGTCCTCTGGTCAGCTAACGGTGCCAAGGTCAAGGCGGTCTTCGATACGCTGACCGGCATGCAGGAGAAACTGCAGGGCAAAGGGTTTGGCGGCGCCGTGGAGATCTGGGCAGGCAGCGCCGCCTACGGCGCGCTCTTCGTCATCGCCGAAGCGAGCACCAGCACGGCGAAGATCCGCGTCGAGATCACTGATCAAGGGATCAATATTGGCGGTTTCCTGATCAAGCGTCGTGCCGAGACCTACCGCAACCCGCAGACCGGGGCGATGGTACCGGTGGTGGCGACAAACGACGTGAAGATGATTGCCATGGACGGCGGCCACTTCATGCCCTACTGCGCCCTTGATGACCTCGACGGCAACCTTCAGCCGTTGCCGATGCTGGTCAAGCCGATCAGGATCGAAGACCCGAGTGGTTACAAGCTGGTCGGCGAGGCCAAGCCGTTCCCTGTCCCCAACGTCAACGCGATCTGCAACGCGACGGTGGTTGGGTAACCGTTTGACCGCATGACGGGCGGGGCGTGAAACACCTCGCGCCCCGCCCCTAACCCAATGGGGAGAGAGCATGTACTGCACCCAGGACGACATCCTCACCCGGCGCCTCGATGAGGCGTCACTGATCCAACTCCCCGATCAGTCGGATACCGGAGAGGTCGACGCCACGGTCGTGACCGCGGCGATCACCGAGGCGGGCGAGATCATCGACGGCTACATGCGCGGCCGCTACGTGCTGCCGCTCTCTCCCGTCCCCGGCGCCGTGCGCAACCTCGCCGTCGATCTGGCGGTCTATGCGCTTTACGGCCGCAGCGGTTGGGACACCCCGCAGCGGGTCAAGGATGACCACGCCAACGCCCTGCGCCTGCTCGGTCAGATCCAGGCGGGCAAGGTGCAGATCGGCGCCACGGTGATCACCACGTCGCCGGCCGAGGGGAGCGGTGCGATGCACGTCCAGACGCCGCCGCGGATGTTCGATCATGACACCCTGGAGAACTACTGATGATCGAGGCCATTGAGGACGCGATCGCCGCCCGGCTCAAGAGCGAAATCGCCGATCTGAAAACGGTCGACAGCTACGCCGGCCAGTTCGAAGCCGAGGTACCAAAGTTGCTCCCGACCTTGCCGGCGGCGTTTATCGCCTGGCCGTCGAGTCGCTTTGACGGTGTCGCCTACAACTCAACCGATGAAAAACCCCGCTTCACCGTTCTGGTTGCCGCCAAGGATTTACGCAGCCAGGCCAAGGCGAGAAAGGGTGACGCCGGTGCCGCCACCCTGGTGCGCGCGGCACTGCAAGCCCTGCGCGGGCAAAACCTTGGGCTTGAGATCGAGCGCCTCAAGCCCGAGGGGATCAGCCTGGTCTATACCGCCCGGGGTCTGGTTGTTTACGGCCTCGACATGAGCACCGGCTTCACCCTTTAACCACCCTTTAAGGAGCCTTCCATGAACGCTGAAAACGGTCTGCTCGAAATGGAGACCAGCAAGACGCCCCTCGGCATCACCTTGATGACCGATCTCGGTGACCACCAGCACTTTGGCGTCGCCAATGTTGACACCTTCTCTCACATTGCGCCGTCTGACGTGCGCCCCAACGGTGTCATCGCCGGGGTCGATATGGTCAGTGTCGCCGCCAGCGGTGGTACCGACAAGGTCGATACCGCCGCCATCGTCTGCATGATCAAGGGGGTCAAGACTTCGGTCGCGGCCGCCGTTGATAACGCGATCACCCGCCCCGCTGGAGATGTGGCGAAGATCATCAGCATCACCATCGACGAAGATGGCGCAGTTGCCGTGGTCGAAGGGGCAGACGGGGCTGACGCCACCTTCTCGGCGGTGCGTGGTGCCGCCGGTGGCCCCCCGCTCATCCCTGTTGATTCAATCGAGCTGGCGCAGGTCAAGGTAACGACCAGCGCTGCGGCTGTTATTACCGCCGACCAGATCGTCCACTGCACCGAGTTTGCCGAGAGCTTCGAGGCCGATCCCACCGGGCGTGGCGACCACAGCAAGACCGTCGCCGCGCGCCGCGGCCATGTCAAGTTCGGGCGGGTTCTGCCGCTGATCCACATTGGTCCCGCCACCCGCCGGGTCTATCTCGATGCCGCCACGCCGAACTTCTCGGAGGTCGCCCGCAGCGTCGACTTTACCCCGGCCGAGGAGAGTATCAGTAGCAGCAGCTCGCAGCACTACGGCGGGGTCGACAACAGTGACAGCAAGTCTCTGGGGCAGGCGGCCTTCAAGGCAAAACTCGCCGACGGCGTCAGTGATCTGATTCTCTCGGCTCGGGGCGAGGTGAGAACCTTCCGCTTCTTCCCCGATCGGGACCAGACGCCGTGTATCGTCACCCAGGGGAAGGTGGCCGCGGCCCGCACCATGCCGGTGGCCGACCATATTTCTGCCTCTGTCACGATCGCCGCTGTCAAGGCGAGCGCCGATTACTTCATCGACTAAACCACCGGGGCGGTGGCGGGGTCATAACCGCCCCGCCCTGGGCAGGAGAGAGTATGGCCGTCAAAAAAGAGGGTATGGACATCAAGCGCTTTAACAGCACCAAGTTTACCGACCGCACCGACACCATGAAGGTGCCGGAGCTGGCTCCGTTCTTCCCCGAAGGAGCCGAGCCCGTTCTGATCCTGCGGGGGATCACCGGCGAACAGGCCCTCACCGCCAACGAGGCGGCGGACCGCAGCAGCAAGCTGATTGCGCTCGCCGAGAAACTCTCGGGCGGCAACCAAGAGGCCGCCACGGCGGTGGCAGAGGCACTTGGAGTTGCCGGCAAGCAGACGCCGGCTGAGTTCAGCCGGCGCGTCGAGCTCCTCCTCGCTGGGAGCGTGACGCCAGTGTTTGATCGTCAGAGCGCGCTCAAACTGGCGATGAATTATCCGACGGTGTTTCTTGCCGCAACCACCAAGATTTTGAACCTCACGGGGATGGGGCGCGTGCCGGGAAAGCCGCAAGGCTCTGGCGAGACCCCCGCGTCCGTGTCGCCCTGAGCCTCTGGGATAAAAGCGGGCGCCTGCCGCATGAGAACCTCCCTGACCTGCTCCCACCGTTTTTGTCATCGACTGAGATGGAGTTGATCGGGATTTATTGCGAAGAGAGAAAGGCAAACCGTGGCTGACGCGAAGCAGACACTCGAAATCATCATCGCCGCCACCGACCACGCCTCCAACGTTTTCTCGAGTGTTGGAGATGGTGTGAGTGGTCTTGCCAACTCTGCCCGGGATGTCACCCAGCCGTTGGCCGATCTGACCAAGGGAGTGCTGGCTGTTGACGCGGCGCTATTGGCGCTCACCGGCGGTGGGCTGGCGCTGGCGGTTTCTAAGGCCGGCGAGTTCGGTGGGCAGTTTGCCGAGATCACCACCCTCATTGAGGAGACCGGCGGCGATATAGGGGAATTCCGTCAGCAGGTCCTTGACTACGCTAACGGCTCTACCGCCAGTATTGAGGCGATTAACGGTGCGATCTACTCAGCGATCTCTGCCGGGGGCGATTATCGTGACAGCCTTTCCCTCGTCTCACAGGCTGAGCAACTCGCTATCGCCGGCAAGGCCGATCTCAACGATTCGACGGTGCTACTGGCGAGCAGTATCAATGCTTACGGCGAGTCGGCGTCAATGGCGACCCGCTATTCCGACGCCCTTTTCTCCGCCGTCAAAGACGGGCAGACGACCATCCCCGAGCTCGCCTCAAGCCTTGCTCAGGTCACCGGGATCGCTGCCAATAGCGGCGTCTCCTTCGAAGAGCTCCTTGCATCAATTGCCGCCCTGACCGCCTCGGGGATGCCGACCAGCACGGCGATTTCATCGATCAAGATGGCGTTGAGCAGCATCCTGCAACCGAGCGTCGATGCGGCTGAAACTGCTGAGCGGCTCGGGCTTCAGTTTGACACATCAGCACTGGCGACCAAAGGTCTCTCGGGGTTCCTCGCCGAGCTGCAGGAGAAGGCCGGTGGCAACATCGATGCCATGAGCAGCCTCTTCGGCAGCGTCGAAGGGCTCAACGGGGCGCTGGTGCTGACCGGCAACGGGGCCGAGAAGTTCAACTCCACGCTGACCGATATGCAGAACAGCGCCGGGGCGACCACGACCGCTTACGGCAAGATGGCGGGCGAGCTTGATCAGATCAACCAGCAGCTTGCCAACAACGTCGACACCGTCCTGATCGGAGTCGGTGACAAGATCAAGGATTCCTACTCGGGGCTGGTCGGCAGCTTGACGACCATCGTGCAGTCCTTGGGGAGCGCTGTTGAGGAAGGGGCGTTTGATGGCTTGCTCGATGGGCTGAAAAAGGAACTTGATGACGCCAAGATTTATATTGAGGAGATTGCGGCAGCACTTCCGACGGCGCTCGCCGAGGTCGACTTCGGTGGCATCGAAGCGCAGGTGGGAGGGATCGGCGACGCCATCAATGGGCTTTTCGGTGGGCTCGATCTGAGCAAACCGGAAGATCTGAGACAGGCGGTGCAGAGGGTGGTTGATACGGTGGAAGGTCTTATCGACTTTTCGGGGGGAGTAGTTCGCGCCCTTGAACCGCTCTTTGACGCGATACTGGTGGGGGTCGAGTGGTTCACCTCGCTTGACGCCGAGACGCAGCGGCTCGTTGGAACCCTTGCTGGAGCCGCACTGGCGGTCAACCTTGTCTCCGGCCCGCTTTCGGCCCTTGGCACTGCCGCAAAGGGGACAGGAGATATTCTCAGCGTTCTGTCAAAGGTTGGTTTTGGCGGACTCAAGCCTGCTGTCGATGCGCTGCTTCCGTCTCTCGCGTCTCTCTTGACGAAACTTTCAGGCCCGGCCGGTGTCGGAGCCGTTGTAACGGCGACGGCTGTCTCTGTCGGGCTGGCGGTCGACGCCTACATCGGCTGGCAAGAGGCCGAAGACGAAGCGGCCGCGGCCGCAGATCGGGCGGCAAAGTCGGCCGCGGCGCTAGTGGAAAAATATGTGGCGATCTCTGAGAAGACCGGCGTTGTGATCACCTCGACGGAAGAGTTCAAGGCGGCGATCGCCGAGGGGACAATCGTTTTTGACGAGGCCACCCAAAGCTGGGTCGCCGCCGGCGAAGCGACACAAGAGGTCGCCGCCGCCTTTGACGCACAGACGACGGCCCTTCTCGCCACCGCCGCCAGCGCCGAAAAGGTGGGGCAAACGACCGCCGCCATGCGCGGCGACATGGAGGCACTCGGCTTGGTGCTCAATCCGGTCAGCGGCGCCTTTGAAACGGTGGCCGACAGCAGCGAGGAGACCGGCTACCAACTCACCCGCACCGCCTCGGGGGCCTATGATCTGACCGCCGCTCTGCACGCCATGGGGGATGACAACGGCCCGGCGGCAAAGACCGCCAGGGAGCTCGACGGCGCGGCAAAAAAGAGTAAAGAACTCGAACTTAAGCTGATGGAGTTGGTGAGCAACGAGCGGATCAAGTCGCTTGAGATTGAGTCAAAGATCGCGGTCGCCCAGATTGAGGCTGACGCCGATCAGGCGATCGCCGCTTTTGACAGCGTCAGCGATTCGGTCGCGTCACTCTCTGATCTGGTCGGCAAGAGTATTAACGTCTTCGCCGGTCTCGGTAGCTCGATCTCCGACATGCAACGGGCCGATTTTATCGCCGACATCATTCAGGAGCAGGTTGGGCAGCAAGGGGACCTGGTTGACGCCCAGGTGCGCCTGAGCGAGGCCCAGCGCGATTATATGCGAGCGCGAACCGAGATGATCCGTGATGGCAAGGGGGAGATCACGATTGACCTCGACGGTGTTGAGCCGGCGATCGAACTGGTCATTTTTCAGATTCTCGACAAGGCGCGAGTCAAGATGGCCGAAGACTTCGATCTTTTTTTGGCGGGGGTTGGATAATGATTATTTTTTCAGCGCCGCAATACAGTCTTATCGGCCCGGTCGCTCTCTCCGAGACCAAAAACGAGTGCAACCTGACCGATACCAGCCGCCGCAGCAGCCGGGTGGCAACCCTCGACGGCGGGGCGGTGGTGACCGACTTCGGCTACACCGACGCAGATCGTACCTTTACCGTTGTCGCGCCTGCGAGTCGTGCCGAGTACGACACCCTGCTGGCGATGCAGCAGAGCTGGTCGCAGCTGGTGGTCAGCTGCGACGAAGGGATCTTTCTAGGATCTCCGGCCCGGCTCAAATCGCAAGGGGGGAAGGTCACCATCACCATCGAAGTGATCCGCAAACTGTCGTAAGGAGGCCCCATGGCCCTGCAGATCGAACCGTACAACCACCTCAAACCGCTGCTGCTCGCAGGTAGCGTGCCGTTTGACGGCGGCGAGATCAAGGCGCTGCTCGTCGATAGCAGCTACGCCTTCGATGCCGCCGACACCGTGCTTGCCGATGTAGCGGCCGCCGAGATCGCGGGCGCGGGCTACGTTGCCGGTGGCAAATCGCTCACCGGCGTCTCGATCGTAACGACCACCCCGGCGACGGCCACCCTCTGGGCGGCTGATTCGCCGGTCGCCTTCGGTGACGTTGTGCGGCCGACGGCCGACAACGGGCGGCTCTACCTCTGCGTCGTCCCCGGCACCACCGATGCGGCCGAGCCGGTATGGCCGACCATCGGCGGCGGTTCGGTCAATGACAACGGGGTGGTTTGGCTCGAGGTCGGTGGCGCGGTCAGCACGCTTGATGCCGCCAATCTTGTCTGGGCCGCGGCGACCATCACCGCCCGTCGCGCCATCATCTATCGCGACGCCACGGTCGGTGGTATTGAATCGCCCCTGCTCTTTTCGGTGCTGCTCGATGACACCCCGGGTGACGTGAGCAGCGTCAACAGCGATTTTACTCTTGCCTGGTCAACAGCCGGCATCCTCATCCTTTAGGAGGCGACATGGCCCTCGGATTCCCTACCGCCCTGCGCACCACCCGCGCCACCACCCTTTTGACGGCGATCGACGCCGGGGGGGCTGCAGGTGTGCTTGAGCTCTACACTGGCGCCCGCCCTGCCACCGGGGCGGCGATCACCGACCAGACCCTGCTCGGCACCCTGACCTTCAGCTACCCCTGCGGCGAGGTGGTCGACGGGGTACTGACCTTTGATGCCATTACCCAGGACGCCGAAGCTGACGCCGATGGCGAGGCGGCGTGGGGGCGGATCAAGACCAGCGCCGATGCTTTCGTTATGGACCTCGATGTTACCGACACCGGGGGCGGCGGTGACATCGAGTTGAACGACGCCACCATCAGCGCCGGCGGTCCCATCGCCGTCACCGGGACCAAGCAGATCGCCGAGGGGAACGCCTAGCCCATGCCGATGATGCTCAAAAACGACCCGCTGTTCGGGAACGTGGTGCTGGCCACCCCCTTCGATGAAGGGGCGGTCGACTACTCCGATGCGGCGCGTTC
>PKUF01000043.1 GCA_002869635.1 Desulfuromonas sp.
CAATATTTTGCGGATTAACGAAAGAGGGATTCGTGAGGGGCTGATCCTTAAAGGGTTGTCTCGGCACGATCTCCTCGCCGCCAGCGCGGCGAGCAACTGGCGTGAGGCGGTGGAGAAGCTTGCCCACAGCTGCCACGTCGACATGGCTCACGCCGAACAGACCCGGCGGCACGCCGTCATCCTTTTCGACATGGTCGCAAAGCGTTTTGCCCTCGGGGAACGGGAGCGGGATCTGCTCGAGGCGGCGGCAATTCTTCACGATATCGGCTACTTCATCAACTACGCCAAACACCACAAGCATAGCTATCATCTCATCCGCCACGCCACCCTCTTCGATTTCTCACCGCGGGAGAAGGAGTTGATTGCCAACCTCGCCCGCTACCATCGCAAGTCGCTACCGAAAAGCCGGCATGAGAACTATCATCGCCTCAGTGCTGACGATCAGGCGCTGGTGATGAAACTCGGCGGGATTTTGCGCCTCGCCGATGGCCTTGATCGCCGCCGCACCCAGCAAGTCAAGACGCTGACGGGGAGGCTGGGTGACATCCTTGACCTGAGTCTTACAGGGGAGGGGGGACTCGCGGTCGAGGTTCACGGTGGTGTGAGCAAGGCCGACCTTTTCGAACGCGCCTTCGCGTGCCCGGTACATATCGCTGAGATGACGGGTAAGGTCGATTGATCCATCCGCCTAAGTTCACCGCTTCGGGATAAAACGCCTCTCGTGCAAGGGGCGTTTATCATGTTGTTGGGATGATAAAACGCGAAAGGCCGTTGTCGTGTTTGAGGATCTGATCGGCCTCCTTTGTCTCAGGTGAGATGAGAGTGAAGTCGACAAAGTCAAAGCCGGGGGCCACCGAGCAGCCGACCAGAACCTCACGACCGAGTGGCTCTGCTGCCTGCCAGACGCCAGCTGGGACGATGGTACAGAAAGACTCTTCTGCGGCCGCAAGGAGGGTGGTGGTCAACGTCTGTCCATCCCAAGTGATCAGACGCAGTCCGTCGCCACGGTAAAGGTTCCAGACCTCGTCCGAAGTGACGCGGTGAAAACGACTCACCTCCCCTGGGCGCAGGGCAAAATAGATGTGGGTCAAGGCGCAACGTCGCCGGCCATCGCCAGCGACAACCTCATGGGGGGATCGGAAGATCTCGCGGTAAAGCCCCCCCTCGGGGTGGGGGAGAAGATTCTTTAGAGTCATCGTGGTTCTTTCGAACTTCTAGCGGTTAGGGTTGCCGGGGATGACGAGCAAGCCGTTCCTCTCGCCATCTCCGACGTAGAGGGCGATGACGAGATCGACGGCACCATCGCTGTTGATATCCCCCAGAGCGTACGCTTGTCCAGAATAATTGTAGTTGGGGAATCCGGCTGGATAGGTCTCGGCGGCCTGTGGGGCGTCTGGACCGGGACGGTAGATATCGATATTCATGCTGTTGCCGGTCTCAAGGGCGACAAGGTCGAGTCGGGATGTACCGCTTAGAGGATAGACCCCTAGCGCCGAGTAGGTGGCGGGGGCCGTGCTGTTTTGCGGAGGGCCGAGGCGACCATCGTTCTGCTGCGGGTAGATGCGCAGCATGGCATGCTCTGCGCTGAGTCCCTGACAGCTGGTGGCGATATCGGGGTGGTTGTCGCCGTTCAGGTCGCCCAGAGCGAAGGCGGTGGAACAGAAGGTCTCGGGGGAGAGGGTGTTGTCGTCGAGATAGGGAACGGGGGGTGTGAGGGTTCCCCCGGTCTGGGGCAGGAGACGGGCGAAGGCGCCGATCAAGACCGACCCTTTGCCGAGATCGGTACCGGCGAGGATCAGGTCGTTGTCGAGGTCGCCGTCAATGTCAGCGGCGTGGCCATGCCAGTATCCCGGCTCGCCGCTGTAAAGTTGGGGGGCATCGAAGTTGCCACTGCTGTTCTGTGGGTAGAGACGGATGCTGGATGCGGTGAAATCGGAATAGGCGCTGGCGAGATCATTGCGACCATCGCCGGTGAAGTCGGCAGTGACCAGAGTGTGGGGTTCGTAGCGGTCGATCGTGACACCGTAATTGAGGGGCTGCAGGGGGTCCAGAGTCCCTTGTGCTGACTGCAGCAAAAGGCCAAGCCCGGTACGGCGGGTGACTGCGACATCGGTGCGGCCGTTGCCGTTAAGGTCGGTAGCGACCAGAGCGTCGCCATCACCAGCAGCGTAGCTCACGGCAGGAGACAACACGCCGGTGGCGTCCTGGGCAAAAACGTAGAGGTGATTGTCCTGAGCCGGGTCCGAGTTCAGGGTTTCGGTGCTGGCGGTGAGAAAGAGGACGTCGCTACGTCCGTCAGAGGTGACGTCGGCGATGGTGACAGCGGTCGGTTTCGATTCCTGTACTGCCGGTAAAAAGATCTGTTCGGCAAGGCAAAAGAGGTTGCCGTAGACGTTGATCGTTACCGTCGCGGTGACCGGGGCGATGCTGAAGCCATCGTCGACACTGAGTTGCAGTCGGTATTCCCCCTCAACGTCCGGGATGAACGAGGGGGCGAGGGTGTCGCTGGCGGTCAGCAGAGTCGTGCTGTTCGCGGGACGGGACTGAAAACTCCAGGCGGTGCTGAGGATGTCACCGTCGAGGTCGCTGCTGGAGGCGCCGTCGATGGTGACGGCACCGCAGCCGATGTTGCCGACGGCATCGTTTCCCGAGGAAATCTGCGGAGGATTGTTCTCTCCGGGGTAGTGAACGATCTCCCCCACGATTTCATCAAAGAGGCCATCGCTATTGAGGTCGGCATTGATGTGGTACGCCGCATTGGAGATTGCGCGGAAACGGATCTGCCGCTCCTCGGCGCCACGACAGAGGAGGGTGCCGGCGTAGGGGTACTCTTCGCTCAAACGACGTAGCAGGGGGGTGGCAGTGAGCAGGTCGATATAGCCGTAGTCCGGGTGATAAGCACGGCCGCTGACTGTTTCGGAAAAATGGTCGCCGATGACGCCGCGGGTGGTGCGGTAATCGAGCAACCGGTAGGTCTTGTTGTCGAGATTGTCGCGCAGATGCAGGTTGAGCCGTGTCTCTGCAACCTCGTTGAGAACGGCAGGACGGTCGAAGGTCCCTGCAAGGGTGACATCGAGCCCTTCGGACTGAAGGCGTAGCGGGGTGAAGGTGGTGATGACATCACTTAAGGTGAGAGTGCTGTCGAGATGACCGCTGAGTTGCAGCGTTCCGTCAAGTATCGTCTCGTCGTCGCAGTAAGAGGCGGCGAATAAGGTTGCCGAAAAGGCCAAGGTCTGTTCGTTGACAAAGACCTGAACGGCGAGAGTCCCGCCGCAGGATCCGGTTTCGCTCCAGCTGTCGCCAAGGGCGCGTTGGGCGATGAGCTCACTGGCGAGAGCGCTGCTGCGGCTGGCCAATGCCATCCCGTCATTGAGCGCCGCGCTGAGATCGGGGATCTCGGCCGGAACGAAAAACGCGAGTTCAGAGATCTCCTCGACGTTGCTGGCGTCGAGAAGGGCCGCGCTTTCGAGGCCTCTGTAGGGGAGAAGGTCGAGAACATCCCCGCCTCCTCCACCATTGTTACTGCCGCAAGCGGCGATGAAAAGTCCTAAAAAAAGGGGGAGAATTCGTCGAAGGGAGCGCGCACGCATGGCAACCTCACAGGAGATGGAGAGTTCCTTTCAATCTAGCGGTTGTGATCTTGAAGTCAAGCAACACGACTCAAGCGCGAAATATGAAGTAAAATGCTCTCATCTGGCAGAGGCCGGATCAGAGATCGTCGATTTTAAGCGGCTTTTACATATAAAATAGGGAGAAGGGGATAAAGATCACCAGGGTGATGATCTCCTGAACGATCTTGAGCTGTGGCAACATCGTGGCCCCGTAGCCGATGCGGTTGGCGGGGACCTGTCGCAAATATTCAAAAGTGATCGCCCCCCTCGTTCGTCAGCGCGACGGTGTATCAGGAGGGGTGCCGGGTGGCGAGGGACGAATGTACCGCAGAGATGGTGTGGATGTCGTCCCATTCGGCATCGATGTCGGCAGAATCTGCGTCGCTGTCGATCTCTTTCGAGATGCAAAAGAGGGGGGTTAAAGCCAGCGTTTGCGTTTGAAGAAGAGGAACATTCCCAGAGCGCTTCCCCCCATCAGTAGCCAGACGGCAGGGTAGCCCCAGCGCCAGTGGAGTTCGGGCATCTGTTCGAAGTTCATGCCGTAGATTCCGGCGATGAAGGTGAGGGGGATAAAGAAGCTCGCCATGATGGTCAGCACCTTCATGACCTCGTTCATGCGGTTGCTTAAGGTCGAAAGATAAAGGTCGAGCAGGCCGGCGACGATATCGCGGAAGGTCTCGACGGTATCCATGACCTGAATGGTGTGGTCGTAGAGGTCGCGCAGAAAGATCTCGGTGGAGGGGGTGACAAACGGCGATTCATCGCGCTGCAGAGCGCTGATCGCTTCGCGCAGCGGCCAGACCGCTCGCCGCAACATGACCATCTCCCGTTTGAGCGTGTGAATCCGCCGGAGGTTCTCCGGATCAGGGAGGCCGATGAGCTGCTCTTCCAGCGTTTCAATCTCTTCGCCAAGACCCTCGATCACCACGAAGTAGCCGTCGACGACGGCATCGACCAGAGCGTAGGCGAGGTAGTCAGACCCCATTTTTCGCAGCCGTCCCTTCCCTTGGCGCAGGCGGGTGCGCACCCCTTCGAAGAGATCCCCCTGCTGTTCTTGGAAAGAGATGACGACATTGGGGCCAAGGATCAGGCTGACCTGTTCGGCATTGATGTGGTGTTCTTCAGAGAGAGAGAGCATCTTCAGGGCGATGAAGAGGTGCTCCTCGAACGCCTCGTACTTAGGGCGGTGTTCGGTGTTGAGGATATCTTCCTGAGTCAGCGGATGGAGTCCGAGCCCTTGCCCCAGGGTTTCAATCAGGGCAATGTCGTGCAGTCCATCGACGTTGATCCAGTGAATGCCCGGTTCTTTAAGCGTCGTCAGCGCCGCGGTGGCACTATGGACTGTCTCTTCACGGATTTCCTCGAGTGTGTAGCTGATGCAGGTGATGCGTGGGGTCTCAATCTTGCGTTCGCCGACATGGACCAGACTTCCCGGAGCGGCGCCGATTTTGCGTCGGTTGAAGCTGATCAGTCGATTCCGTTTCATCACCTTCTCCTCTTGCTCTTGGCGGGAGTGTATGGAAAACTCATGAATATCACGATGAGAATCCCTGTCAATAGCTCTTTCATCTTCCCCCTTGGGGGGAGTGGACAGCCATGCTGTGAAGACGATTTGAACGCAAGGAGATATGGATGTCTCGATTCCCAGTTCCTCACCTAATGGTTATGACCCTGCTGTTGCTAGGGTTTTTGACGAGCACGGTTCCTATCGTTGTGGCGGCCGAGGAGAGTCCGACGTCGGAAAGGGCGGTGACCTATCCCGGTATCGCCGAACTCTTGCCGTATGTGACTCGTCTCGAGACGAAAAAAGAGAACGCTCTAGAGGCGATTGCGGCCCTAAAGAGGGTCGATGCGTTGCGCCTGGAACTAAGTCGGTTGCAGTCACGGCAGCAGGATCTCGCCCGTCAGTTCGCGAGTTGGGGGGGCGAAACGGAGTGGGGACGCAGTCGCCTCGTCGATGCCGAACAGCGGCTCAGGCCGCAGCAGAATAAGCTGAACACGCTTCTTGATGAGATCGCCCATCGGCTCAATGGACTCGACGCCATTCAGCAAGAGTGGCGTGCCGAGTCGACGTTCTGGCAGGGGTGGCAAGAGAGCCTCGCCAAGACTCACCTCTCGGCGGCAGAGGAGCTTTTTTCTCGGATTGAAAAAGCGCTTGTCGCGCCGGGGGCCGAGAGCGAAAAAGGGACTGTGACCCTGCTTGAACTACAGCAACAGTTCCTCGCTTTGTCTGAACTGGTTGGTCAGCGCCTGGCACACTATGAGGCGCTATTGGTTCGGGATGAAGGGGCGATCTTCGAGCGTAACTCGCCCTCCTTTTTTGATGCTGAATTTTCTTATGCTTTAAATGACAACGTACTGGCTCAGATGGATCAGGGTATTGCCCAGGTACAACTCCCCGACGAGAGTTTTTTCCGCCGCAACGCGGTGCAGTTGATTGTGCAGGTTCTTCTGGTGCTCACACTCTGGGGGAGCCTGCGCCGTCTGCAGTATCGTCCGGGAAAAACCGACGAATGGGATTTTGCCCTGCAGCATCCCCTCGCCAGCGGATTTTTCGTTGCCGTGGCCGGGCTCGGGCTCTTCTACGAACAGCAGTCACCGCTTTGGGGCCTTATTCTCTGGGGGCTCGCGGCCTTCTCGACAGCGGTGCTGGTGACCAGCTTGCTCCGCAATCGGCGCAAGATCGTCATGGTCTTTCTTTTGGCAGCACTTTTCGTCCTCTCTTTGTTGCTCAAGCTGATCGCTTTTCCCGAACTGCTCTATCGCATCTATCTCGCCCTGCTCTGCCTTGGGGGCATGCCGTTTCTTTTCTGGTTGTCCAGGGTCAATCAGCGTCAACGTCAGGGGAACGTCGACGGTTTTTCTCTGGCGCTACGTGGCGGCGTGGCAATTCTGGCGCTGGCGTTGGCGGCGCAGCTCAGTGGTTACAGTATGTTTGCCTCGCGTTTGATTGAATCGACCATCGAAATTGTCTTTATGGGGCTGATTTTGACGATGGCGCTACGTTTGGGGCGGGGGGGGCTTGATCTGCTGCATGAAGTGGGTCGGCTCAGGTCGAATCGTTTCTTCGCTGAGACTGCCGATGACTTAATTGAGCGCCTCAAGCAGGGGTATGCGCTTGTGCTCGGAGTGGTCGCTCTCCTTTATCTGCTGCAGGTTGCGGAGGTGGTGACCTCCTTTTATGACGCATGGGGTTGGTTGACTGGGTTGGCGGTGACGTTAGGGGATGCCCGGCTTTCTGTTGGGATGCTCCTGAGCGCGGCCCTGATTCTCTACGCGATGTTTTTCCTCTCCTGGCTGCTGCAGGCGTTTCTCGATCATGAGATTTTTCATAAGCATGCCCTCGATCGCGGGGTGCGTGATGCGATCAAGAAGCTGCTGCATTACGGACTGATCCTGTTTGGGGGGATGCTGGCACTCGGGGCTGTTGGCGTCGATTTTCAGAATCTTGCAGTGATTGCCGGTGCCTTCGGGATCGGGATAGGTTTCGGTCTGCAAAATATCGTCAACAACTTTGTCAGTGGGATCATCCTTCTTTTTGAGCGGCCGGTGAAGGTGGGGGATGTGGTGGTCCTCGATGGCGAGTGGGGGACGATCCTCAAGATCGGTCTGCGTTCCACCATCGTCGAGACCCTTGATCAGGCTGAGATCATCGTGCCGAACTCGCAGCTCATCTCCGAAAAGGTGACCAACTGGACCCTTTCAAGCGAAGTCACCCGTCTGGTATTGCCGGTGGGGGTTGCCTACGGTAGCGACATGACCCTGGTGCTGAAGATTCTCAAAGAGGTGGCGCAAAATCATCCTCTGGTGTTGAAGGCACCGGAACCGTCACAGATCTTCACCGGCTTCGGTGATAGTTCTCTCGATTTCGAGCTGCGGGTTTGGATGCGAGAGGTGAAGTATCGGTTGCAGGTGAAAAGCGAGTTGGGGCAGGCGATCGATGCCCGTTTCCGTCAGGAAGGGGTCGAGATTCCTTTCCCGCAGCGGGATCTCCATGTGCGATCAATCCCCGAGGGGTGGCGTCAGAACGGAGCCGAGGAGGTTAGATCGCCGGCAGAGTGATGTCGACGCGCAGCCCGCCGCCACTGGCGTTGCTGGCGATGACCTGACCGCCGTGCAGGCG
>PKUF01000039.1 GCA_002869635.1 Desulfuromonas sp.
GGTTCGATACGGACCACGGTCTCGACATGGGAGGTCTGGGGGAACATATCGACCGGCTGGGCTTCCACCGTTTGCAGCCCATTCTGGGCTAGAATGTCGAGGTCACGAGCGAGGGTGTCGGGGTCGCAGGAGACGTAGATCACCCGGCGCGGCGCCAGAGAGGCGACGGCTTCGAGCAACTCCGGGTCACAGCCGCCACGAGGCGGATTGAGGGTGATAACAGCCCCAGGGGGGAGATCCCCCTGCAGATCATCGAGAATTTCCCTGGCATCACCAGCGTTAAAGCGGCAGTTTCTCAGACCGTTGAGTCGTGCATTCTCGCGGGCGTTGCGCACTGCTTCTTCCACCACCTCAATGCCGAAGACCTCACCGGCGTCGCGGGCGAGGTTGAGGGCGATGCCTCCGATGCCACAATAAAGGTCGAGAGCGAAATCGTCGCGACTCAAGTCGGCCCACTGGCGGACCAGCGCGTAGATGCGGGCTGCTTGTTCGTGGTTGACCTGAAAAAAGGAGGTCGGGGCGATGCGCAGCCTGGTTTCCCCCACCTGATCGAGCAGATCGGGAACACCGAGCATCTTCAGGGTCTCGCGGCCGAAGACGACGTTGCCGCTTGAGCTGTTGACATTCTGTTGGACCGAGATGACCTCGGGAATTTTTTTGCTCAGAGCTTTGGCGAGGCGGGTCAGTCGCCGGAAGTCGCGCTCGGCGGTGACGAAGGTAACCATCGCCTTGTTCAACTCCGGGCTGACTTTGACGGTGAGGTAGCGTAACAGGCCGCGTTGCTTGACCGGGTCGTAGACAAAGATCTCTTGTTTGGCAACCTCGTCGCGGACCACAGCGACGATCTTGTTGATCAGCGGATGGTGCAGCGGGCAGTCGCCAACGTCGACGACGTCATGGGTGCCGCGGCGGTAGAGGCCGATGCGGATCTCGCCGCGCTTGCGCCCCATTACCAGCTTGGCGTTGGTGCGATAGCCAAAAGGGTGTTTGGCGGCAAGCACTGGCGCAATCTCGATGCCTCTTAAAGAGGGGTAGCGCGAAAGAGCCGAGCGGATCCGAGTCTGCTTGAACTGAAGCTGGCCCTCGGGGGAGAGGGTAATCATGGGACACCCCTGGCAGCTATTGCTGCAGCCGCAGGGAGAGACGATCCGCTGCGGATGTTTTTGCAGCACTTTGCGCAGTTGTCCGATACGGCGCCTCTGGCCCTCGGCTTCAATGGTCGCGGCCACCTTCTCACCGGGGAACGCGCCGGCGACCCATATCTCTTTCCCCTCGTGGCGACCGATGCCGATGCCATCGTCGTTGAGACGGGCAATTTCAGCTTCGACGGTCTCCTGGTTTTTGCGGGAACGGGCGGGACGATTTTTCCGGGGCGGCGTAGCCATAAGCGTTTCCTTGGGCAGGGGATAATGTGGCCGCACGATACCGTCTCCCCCGGCGGCTGTCAATTGTGAAGGCTCACAGGGTATCGACAATAGGGGGAGAGGCGTTTGCTCTCCCCCTTTTTCCTTTACCTTGGCCATCTGCCTGCGCTACAAACAGGCGGTTATTTCTTCTTTGCTCGCGTCTCTTTTGGGGAGTTGTGTATGACCCGAACCACCCGATCCCTAAAGGTCGGAGAGGTCGCCGTCGGCGGTGGTGCGCCGGTCTCGGTGCAATCGATGACCAATACCGATACCCGCGACGTGACGGCGACGCTGGCACAGATCGCACGCCTTGCCACGGCCGGTTGCGAGATCGTCCGTTGTGCCGTTCCCGACGCCGATGCTGCTGCGGCTTTAGCACCGATTGTTCAAGCTTCGTCTCTGCCGCTGATTGCTGATATCCATTTTGATTATCGTCTCGCTCTGACCGCTCTTGAAGGGGGGGTTGCCGGTCTGCGTCTGAACCCCGGGAACATTGGTGAGCGCTGGAAGGTAGAAGAGGTGGTGCGCGCCTGCGCCGAGCGTGAGGTGCCGATCCGCATCGGAGTTAATGGTGGTTCCCTCGAAAAGGAACTGCTTGAGCGTTACGGTCACCCCACTGCCGAGGCGATGGTGGAGAGCGCCATCGGGCATGTCCGTATTCTTGAGGACCTCGGCTTTGAGCGGATCAAGGTCAGTCTCAAAGCCTCAGATATCCGTCGCAGCGTCGAAGCCTACCGGCTGTTGGCGGCGCAGGTCGACTACCCCTTGCATATCGGGATCACCGAGGCGGGGACGACTTGGAGTGGGACGATCAAGAGTGCTATTGGCCTCGGCGTCCTCCTCTATGAGGGGATCGGTGACACCCTGCGAGTCTCCCTCACCGGCGATCCGGTGCAGGAGGTGAAGGTCGGCTGGGAGATCCTCAAGAGTCTCGGCCTAAGAGAGCGTGGCCCCGTCTTTGTCAGCTGCCCGACCTGCGGTCGCTGTCAGATCGATCTGATTCCCATCGCCGAAGAGGTAGAAGCACGGTTGCAGAACCTGTCGCGGCCTCTCACCATCGCCGTCATGGGGTGCGTCGTCAACGGCCCCGGCGACGCGCGCGAGGCCGATCTCGGGATCGCGGGTGGTAAAGGGCAAGGACTCCTCTTTCGCAAGGGTGAGGTGGTGCGCAAGGTGGCGCAAGGTGAGCTGGCCGACGCCTTGGTCGACGCGGCTCAGGAGCTGGCGGCGCAGGAAGATAAAACGGATGCAAATGACAAGGAGCGTTGAATATGGGATGGGACGGTGACGATATCCGCCTGCGGACGGATGAGAAGGAACTGCACGGCTTCTGGATCGACCTTGGCAGCGGCATGGTCAAAGACGCAATCTGGAGTCGGATCGACGTGCTCTGCCAACGGGAACTGGAAGAGGTGGCGACGTCGCAGGAGGGGAAGCTCTATCGCGATCCGACCGACGGGCGATACTGGGAGCGGTGCCCCCGGCGTCCCGAACTGGGAGAGTCCTCGCCACCATTTCTGGCGGTGCTCGACGCCGATGAAGCGCGTCGCCGTTACGAACTTGGCGCCTAAGGAACAATGCCCTGCCGGGCGTTTTAGGGAGTTTTGAAAATGATTGACAAGGTCAACGGTCTGCGTTTGGCATGGGATGATGCGGGGAGCGGACTCCCCATTCTTTTGATTCATGGCTTCCCTCTCTGCCGTACCATGTGGCGGCCGCAGGTTGAGGCGCTGGTTGCCGCCGGCTATCGGGTGATTACTCCGGACTTGCGTGGTTTCGGTGAGAGTGAGGGGGCGGAAGAAGCGAGCATGGAAATCTTCGCCGACGATCTGCTGGCGCTGCTCGATCATCTCGGGATTGAAAAGGCGGTGGTCGGTGGGATGTCGATGGGGGGCTACGTTCTGCTCAACCTCCTCAAGCAAGCTCCCGAGCGTTTTGCGGCGGCACTCTTTATCGTCACCCGCGCCGGAGGCGAGGATGCCGCCGGACGCGACAAGCGCAACCAGCTTGCGACACTGGCGCGTGAGGTCGGCGCGGCCCCGATCGCTGACGCCTTCAGCTCGGCAGTCTTTGCCGAGACTGTGATGAACGAACGACCACAACTGGTCGCCGAGGTGCGAGGCTGGATGGAACAGACCTCGCCGCAAGGGTTGATTGGCGGGTTGATGGCGATTCGCGATCGCGACGACAGTAGCAACCTTTTGCCGAACCTTCATCTGCCGGCACTGGTGATCGGTGCCGATGCCGACAACGCCATCCCGTTGGCTGAGTCGCAGAAGCTGGCGGCCGCTCTGCCGCAAGCGTCGCTGGTCACCCTTGTCGGGGGAGGGCACATGGTCAATCTTGAGCAACCTGAGCCGTTTAATCAGGCGCTGCTCGAGTTTCTCACCACATTGTCATCATGAACGAAATGCCGCTTGAGCGCTGCGGCTGGTGCGGCGTCGATCCTCTCTATCAGTCCTATCACGATGATGAGTGGGGAGCGCCACTGCACGACGAAATGCGGCTCTTCGAGATGTTGGTCCTCGAAGGGGCACAGGCGGGGTTGAGCTGGTTGACGATCCTGCGCAAGCGTCCCCACTACCGTCGCCTCTTTGCCGGGTTTGACGCTGAGGTGGTCGCCCGCTTCACCCCCGCTGACGTGACACGGCTCCTTGGCGACCCCGGTATTGTCCGTAACCGTCTTAAGGTCGAGGCCGCGATCGGCAACGCTCAGGTTGTGTTGGCGATTCGTGAACGTTATGGCTCTCTCGACAGCTTCCTCTGGCGTTTTGTCGATGGAGTGCCGCTGCAGAATACTTGGCACCGTCTTGCTGATGTTCCTTCCGTCACCCCGCTGGCCGAAAAGATCAGCCGGGAACTCAAAGGGCACGGCTGCCGTTTTGTCGGCCCGACTATCTGTTATGCCTACATGCAGGCGATCGGTATGGTCAACGATCATCTGACGATCTGTTACCGCCACAAGGAGTGTGCTGCTCTTGCAGCAAAGGAGATCCCCAATGTCGATGCTTGAACAGCGCCTTGGCGCTCAGGAGTTTGTAGTCACTACTGAGGTGGCACCACCTAAGGGATGTGATCTCTCCGAAGTGCTCGCCACAGCAGCGGCGATTGAGGGGATGACGGCGATCAACGTCACCGATAATCAGGGAGCCAATATGCGGATGGCTCCCATGGCGGTGGCGGCGAAGCTGGTGGCGGCGGGGATCGAGCCGGTGCTGCAGGTCACCTGCCGCGACCGCAACCGTCTCGCCCTGCAGTCCGACCTGTTGGCCGCTTCCGCTTTCGGTATCGAGAACATCCTTCTCCTCTCCGGTGACCACGCCCGCTTCGGCGATCATCCTCAGGCCCGTTCAGTCTTTGACCTCGACTCGGTGCAGCTGCTGCAGGCGGTGACCACCCTTAAGGAGGGGAACGATCTTGCTGGTCGCCCCCTGCAGGGGAGCCCGAGCTTCTTTGCCGGGGCGGCGGTGACTCCCGAGGCCGAACCGCTCGAGCTGATGCTGCAGAAGTTTCACAAAAAGGTCGCCAGCGGTGCCCGCTTCTTTCAGACCCAGGCGGTCTTCTCCACTCCCCGGCTTGAGATTTTTATGGCCGAAGCCTCCCGCTGTGGTACGCCGGTGATCCTTGGGGTGCTGCTCCTTAAGAGCGCCCGTATGGCACGCTTTCTTAACGCCAATATTCCCGGCGTGCGGGTGCCTGATGCGATGATTGAAAGACTTGATAAGGCGTCTGTGCCGCTGGAGGAGGGGGTGGCGATTGCCCGCGAGTTGGTGGCAGCAGCCCGTTCTTATTGCCAAGGGGTGCATCTGATGACCCTCGGTCAGGAAACGCGGATTCCCGACCTGCTCACCTGACTAGAAGATCTCGCCGCGGTATTTGCGTGAAATGAGGTTGTAGCGGAAAAAAGCGAAGAGATTGAGATTCTCCCCTTCGTAGCTCCGTGGAAGGTCGCCGTAGGGAGCGCCGCGGCGCACTGCGGCGATGGCGGCGTTATCGAGGGCAAGAAAGCCTGAGCTCTCGACCAGCCGCACCGACTGCACCTGGCCGTCGCGGCTGATGGTGATGTTGAGTAGACAGGTCCCCTCCTCGCCCCGTTCAGCGGCGCGGGCGGGATAGTTCCAGACATTGTAGATATTGCTACGAAAGCGCTCGAAGAACGAGAAGAGGATATCCCGTTCGGTATCGAGCCAGACCGCATCCCCCTCCTTGACTTCCTCCCGGTACTTCTCCCGCATCGTCTCCTGTTGTTGCTCGGCGACACTGCTCGCCGCCTGACTCGCCGCCGCCAGTAGCGCCTCAAGACCCGGTAAGGGGGGGGGAGTTGCCGGTGCCTCTGTTTCCTCGATAACTGTTTCTGGTCGCTCCTCGGCAGGGGGGATATCGGAGGTTTCTGGCGGCGTTGTCGCCACTTCGGCAGGACGTGGCGACGGTTGCGGCGTCGGCGGCGGTGCGGTTGATTCGGTACTCTCGCCCTGTGGCGTCTCTTCCTTCTCCACCTGATGATCTCTGGCGCCGAGGCGTTTTGCCGGACGATCGCGGGGCGTTTCGGGCTGGGGCGGGATGAATTCGCGCGGGCGCTCCGCTGGTGGTGGCGGTTGCACCTCGACGTAGACCGGTGCTTCGTCAGGGATCGGGTCACTTTGCGGGGGAGGGGTCAGCCAGAGCAACAGCAGATGCAGCAGTAGCGACAGGAGGATGAAAAGAAAAAGCAATTGAGAACGAAAAGGGGGCATCACAAGCTGACGAGTGAGGGTCGGAGACGGCCTAGACTGACAGGATGGATTATAGCGTAAAGAATCTTCCCACCGCTACATTTTCTCTTGCTAAAGATGCGAATGTCTCTTTTTCGTTCTTCTGTTTCAGAATTCAAGCCCTTAAAGATGCATGGAAAAATATTGACCGTAAAAACTTTATCGGGTATAAAAACACAAATTCAAAACTATGTTTTAAGGAGGAGATGAAATGCATCTTGTCGATCAGATCAAAGCGAAGGCGCGTGGGAGCCTGCAGACTGTCGTTCTTCCCGAGGGGTATGATGACCGCATGGTTCAAGCCGCCGGACAGATCGTTGGGGACGGTCTGGCCAAGGTCGTGCTGCTCGGGGAGCCTGACGCACTGAAGGCAAAAGCGGCCGAACTGGGGGCCTCGCTGGAGGGGGTTGAGCTGCTCGATCCCAAGGCGTCGCCGAAGCTTGAGGCCTATATTGACGAGTTGGTGGAGATCCGCAAGAAAAAAGGGTTGAGCCGCGAGGAAGCCAAAGAGCTCCTCACCGGCAAGGATAATCTCTACTACGGTTCGATGATGGTGCGTCTTGGTGATGCTGGCGGTGCTGTCGCCGGGGCTGACAACACCACCGGCGATGTTCTGCGTGCGGCTTTTCAGGTGATCGGGACCTCGCCAGGGATGAAGACGGTCTCTTCGGTCTTCCTCATGGTCACCAAGACTCCCGAGTTTGGTGAGAACGGAACGATCCTCTTTGCCGATTGCGCCGTTAATCCCAACCCCGACGCTCAGGCGCTGGCTGAGATTGCCGTTGCGACGGCAGCAAGTTGTAAGAGCTTTCTCGGGGTCGAAGCCCGGGTCGGGATGCTCTCCTTTTCGACCAAGGGGAGTGCTCGCCACAGCGATGTTGACAAGGTTCTGCAAGCGCTGGAGATTGCTAAAGGGATGGACCCGTCGTTACAGATCGACGGTGAGCTGCAGGCCGACGCTGCGCTTCTTCCCAAGGTTGGAGCGAAGAAAGCCCCCGGCTCTCCCGTTGCGGGCAAAGCGAACACCCTGGTCTTCCCCGATCTTGACGCCGGTAATATCGGGTACAAGCTCGTCGAGCGACTCGCCGGGGCTGAGGCGGTCGGTCCGATCATTCAGGGTTTGGCCAAGCCGGTGAACGACCTTTCTCGTGGCTGCTCTGTTGATGATATTGTCAGTGTTGCCGCCATTACTGCAGTGCAGGCACAGGGATAGTCTCTCTCTTTCAATCATAGAAAAAGGCCGGTGGATGTTGCATCCACCGGCCTTTTGGTTTTTAAGCGGTTGAATCGGCGACCGATTAGACCCGGCGCAGCAGGCCGCTTGCCCAAGAGAGACCGACGCCGAAGCCGCTCATGGCGAGAAGCTTGACCGTATCGTCGCTGAGTTCTCTCTGGAGCAGCAGCGGGATGGTCGAGGCGCAGCTGTTGCCAAAATCGCAGATGTTGTAAGGAACCTTGTCGAGACTAAGGCCGAGTTTCTTGGCGATGGTTTCGACGATGATCTTGCTCCCCTGATGCAGCAGCAGTCGGTCGAGTTCTTCGACTTTGATGCCGTTGGCGGCGAGCATCTTTTCGATATCGGGGGGGACGGTCTTGGCCGCGAAGTTAAAGACCGCCCGCCCGTTCATATAGAGCGAGTCTTTGGCGATCAGCTTGTCGTGCTCGCTGCCGAGGGTGCCGAAGGTGAAGCGCCCCGGGACCAGCTTCGGTCTGTCGCTGATGAGGGTCGCGCTGGCGGCATCGCCAAAGAGCAAGGCGGTGTTCTTGTCATCAGGATCGACCACCTTGGAGTAAGGATCGCAGGTGATCAACACTCCCTTCTTTAGACCGTTCTGGTTCATGAAGGAGGTGATGACCGAGAGACCGTAGACAAAACCGGAACAGCCGAGGGAGACGTCGAAGCAGGCACAAGTTTCGGGCAAGGCGAGGCGACCGTGGACCATTGCGGAGACGTGAGGGATGCGGTAGTCGGGGTTTTGGGTGACCACCACCAACACCTCAATTTCCTCATCCTTAAGGTCGGAACGCGTGACGAGGTCGTTAAAGGCGGCAACGCAAAGGTCCGAGGTCTCTTCGCTCTCTGCTTTGCGGGAGACCGCCTTGACGCCGATCTTCTCTTCAATGAAGAAGTCATCGATGCCGAATTTTTCTTTGCGGTCGTAGTTCGAGACTCGATCGCCGGGGATGTAGCTGCCTATCTCTTCAATGCCGAGCATGATCATTATTCCTAACGCTTGAGGAAACGGAAATGGCCGGCATCTGACTGCCGGCCACTTCTCCCCTTACGGGTGGAGAAAAGCTCGTTTAGCTCCGCTGAAAATCGCTGAGAGCAAAGCTATAACGGAAGTTCATATGGTCGGTGTAGGTCCCTTCAAGGATCGCAACAACATCCTCGGTGAAAACCAGTTCTTCGTCGGTGGGGATGACAAAGACCTTGACCTTGGAATCGGGTGTAGTGATAACACTCTCTTTTTTGCGGGTCATGGTGTTGCGATTCTTCTCTTTGTCGAGATGAATCCCCATGTACTCGAGGCCTTCCACCGCTTTCTCGCGGATCAGCCATCCCATCTCACCGACGCCGGCAGTGAAGACGACGGCGTCAATCCCGCCAATCGCTGCGGCATAAGAGCCAATGTATTTCTTCAGGCGATAGGCTTCGATCTCTAGGGCGAGAGCACAGCGATCATTCCCCGCTTCAACCCCTTCAATGATGTCGCGGCGGTCGGTAAACTGACCAGTGATGCCGAGGACTCCCGATTTCTTGTTGAGAATCGAGTCGATCTCTTTGGGGGAGAGCCCTTCATGTTCCATGATAAAGGCGGGGATGGCCGGGTCGATATCGCCACAACGGGTCCCCATGACCGCTCCTTCCAGTGGGGTCAACCCCATGGAGGTGTCGATGGAGACGCCACCTTTGATGGCGCAGTGGGAGACCCCATTGCCGATATGCATGGTGACGATGTTGCAATCTTTCGCCTCTTTGCCAAGGAGCACCGCAGCTCGTTTCGAGACATAGAGGTGGCTGGTGCCATGGAAACCGTAGCGGCGCACACCATATTTCTCGTACCAGTCGTAGGGGAGAGGGTAGGTGTAGGAGCTTCGGGGCATGGTCTGATGAAAGGCGGTGTCGAAGATCGCCACATGGGGCACGTTGGGGAGGACCGACTGGGCAGCCTCAATCCCTGAGATGTTTGGTGGGTTGTGCAGCGGCGCGAGGTGCTGAACCTCTTTGATGGCGTCGAGCACCGCCTCATCAATCATCACCGAGCAGGTGAACTTCTCACCACCATGGACCACACGGTGACCGACGGCCGAGATCTGGTCCATGCTGCTGACGACACCGTGGACCTTGTCCGTGAGAGTTTTGATGATCAGGTGAATGGCGACCTGATGGTCGGGGCACTCATATTCCTCGCGGTAGGTTTCGCGACCAGGGACTTCATGAATGATAAAGGAGTCGCCGACGGTGACTCGTTCGACCATCCCCTTGGCAATCACCTCTTTTTTCTTCCAGTCAAAGAGCTGGTACTTGACCGAAGAACTACCGCAGTTTAACGCAAGAATATCCATTGAAACCTCTACCTCCTCCAGAAGGATGCTCCCGGCTGGATCTTCCGGGATGTCAAAATCATGTTTTATCTAGGCTGTGGGAGGTTCGCCCCGAAAGAGCGCTGAAAATATGATCGCTCTTCTGAACCCCCACCGCTGTTGGGAGAAAAGTGACGGAAATGGTAGCGGAATACCGGTTTAAAAGCAAGATTTTTTATCTCTAGCCCAAGCTTGAAATATTTCTTGTTCGTAGACAAGTCAGGCTCTGTGGTGTAGTCTTTTCATCGGTTAGAACGTTGTATTCAATTATTTTGGGATGAGAGGAGGTGAGACAATATGGCCCATACAATTAATGATGAATGCATCAATTGCGCGGCTTGTGAGCCGGTTTGTCCGGTTGATGCCATCAGCGAGCAGGGAGATGTCCGTGTGATTGACGCGGCAACTTGTACCGATTGTGGTGCATGCCTCGACACCTGTCCAGTTTCGGCGATCCTTGCCCCATAGTCTGCTCAATCGGGCGGCCCTGTGATCAGCGGGGCCGTTTTTTTGTCTTATATTTTAAGGGGTGCCGATGTTTGGATTCGGATCGACGGAATTGATAATTCTTCTGGTTTTGGTGCTGGTGATCTTTGGTGCCGGCAAACTTCCGGAGATCGGAGGTGCTCTCGGTAAAGGGGTTCGTAATTTTAAAAAATCGATCAAGGAGACGGATGAAATCGATGTGACACCAGATGATAAGGATGAGCCGCCGAACTCCTAGTCGGATCTTCTTCTCAGGGTAAAAAAGCCGCAGCGCCTGGAATTAAATGGCGTGCGGCTTTTTTGTGTTCTTGGTTTAGGGTTCTATTGTCCCGAGCCCTCTTTGCTGTCAGCGACCTCCACCGCGAACTCACTCAGGTCCTCGGGGAGACTTCGAAAGACGATCGTAAATGGAACTACCTTGCCGGAGGCGACGTTGAGGTTGGAGAGTGAATCGCCGAACTGATTGCGCATTCGTTCAAGAATGCGGTCCCAAGCTTCATTTTGAAGGGTTTCATCGTCAAGGGGGTTGCCGCAATAGATGATCTTCTGCTGGGCGATTTCGCCGTTATTCTTGTAGAGAAGTCCTTTGACTGAGATGGCCGAGAGGGGTTTGCCCGAGTCGTTGATCGCTTCGCCGCGAATGACAAGGAGCTGTCCCGCTTCATGGTTGACGATGAAGCTGCTTTTTAGAGCCGAGAGGCGTACTCGACTTACCGATTGCGGGGTCGTGCTCTCAGCGGTCTGACCACTCAGTCTTGCCATCAAGGTTTCAAGGTCGATGCGTCCTTCCTGCCAATAGATGTAGCCAGCAAAACCACCGAGGGCGAGGATCAGCAGGATCAGCAGTGCAAGGACGATCCCCACCGGGGAGCGACGGGCCGGAGCGGGAGGGGCGGACGCTTCTTGGGGCTCAGCGCTGAATTCTTCCCCCATCCCTCTTTCTTCGGAAGAGGGACCCTCTTCTTCAGCTGTCGGTTCCGTTGTGGGAGGCTCGATGTCAACCAGGGGGGCGCTCGACTCTTCCTCTTCTTCACCGAAACTGATGCCGCTGAAGTCAAAGTCTTCACTTTCACTCTCCTGGGCATTGTCATCCTCGGAGGGGGCATCATCCTCTTCGTTGAACGCGAAGGCCTCATCCTCGCTTTCGTCAAAGGAGAAGGCGCCGTCGTCATCTTGATCGTCGAAAGAGAAATCCGAGGATGACTCCTCGTCAGAGCTGTTTTCTGCCTCTGGTTCGGATGACACCGATTCTCCTTCGTCGAAGGAGAAGGCGTCGCCATCGCTGTCAAAAGAGAAGGCATCGTCTTCTGCTCCGACATCGAAGCTCGTATCGGTTTCGGTCGCAAAGTCAGCAGCTGTGTCGGGCGATGACGTCTCTGGTTCGTCGAAAGAGAAGGCGTCGTCTCCCTCTGTTGCAAAGTCGAAACCGCCCTCGTCAAAGGCGGTTGCCTCACCGTCGTCGGCTCCTTCTTCAGGCGATGGCGAATCGTCGAAGGCAAAGGCTTCATCCGTGCTTTCGGGTGAGAACGCTTCGTTGTTCCCTTCTGCATTGTCGAACGAAAATCCTTCGTCTTTCCCGGAGGTGTCGAAAGAGATGCCCTCCTCTTCAGTGTTGTCGGAGAACGAAGAGACCTCCTTGTCCTGAGGCGTTGTCGACGTTTCATCCGAAATGACAGGAGCGTCCTGTTCTGGCGAGACAGAGGGCTCTTCGTCGGCGTCGAAGGCAAAGGCGTTGCTCTCTTCTTCGTCGCCGGAAAATGAGTCTTCATCTGTGGTTTCGAAGGCGTTTTGATCAGTTTTGAAGGCGTAGCTGTCGAGGTCGTCTTCCGCAGGGGCCTCGTCTCTGGTTTCTGGTTCAGCTGTTGCTTCATCAAAAGAGAAGGCGTACTCCTCTTCTGGGGGGGGGGAGACCCCAGGGATGTCGTCCATGTCGAAAGAGAGTTCGTCGTCAAACTCGTCGCTGCTCTCTGCCGTTGGTTGTGGCTCCGGTTGTGGCTCCGGTTGTGGCTCCGGTTGTGGCTCCGGTTGTGGCTCC
>PKUF01000132.1 GCA_002869635.1 Desulfuromonas sp.
GCAGCATCCTCAAAGAACCGGGGATCAGCCTTACCCGCTTCAGCCAGAGCTTGTACCGCCGGCCGCACCTTTTTTTGTAAAGCAAAAAGACAAGCCCGGTTGTAATGGGCCAAAGGATAACTATCGGTACGAGCAATAATCGCATCAAAACAGGCGAGCGCTTCATCGAAACGACCGAGGTCGATAAGAACGTTCCCCTTGTTGTTCAGGGCGAAAATCGCCCCGGGATCAAGATCCAGACTGCGATTAAGCGCCGTCAGCGCATCTTCAAGCCGCCCCTGGCGCTCATAGAGAACTCCTTGATAAAAATCGGCCTCAGGGCTGGTCGGCTGCAGCACACGGGCTTGGTCGAGGGTCGCCATCGCTGCATCGAACCGTTCCAGATCCCCCTGAACCCCGGCCTTTTCGATCATCGCTTCATAAAATTCGGGGGAAAGACTCAAAGCGGTGTCGAGATCGGCGAGCGCTTCTTCGCGCCGAGCCAGACGGGTCAGGGAGAGAGCCCGATTGTAGGGATAGGTCGCCACCTGAGAATCGCGACTGATCGCCTGAGCGTAACTGACCAGCGCTTCCTCATCCCGCCCCAACCCTGAGAGAGCAAATCCCTGACCGTTGTGACTGGCGGCATCCTGCGGTTCAATCTGTAACGCCTTGGCGAAACTCTCGAGCGCCTCCTCGAAACGACCGAGGCGGTTGAGCGCGAACCCTTTGTTGTAATAGGCGTCGGGGGCATCGGGCATCTTTCTTAGCGCTTGATCGTACATCGCAAGTGCTTCATCAGAACGGCCCTGCTCATCAAGAACATTACCAAGATTGATGTACGCCTCGGGAAAGTCAGGCTGCAAAACCAAAGAGCGGCGGTAATGCAACACCGCCCGATCGAGTTCTCCGATCTTCTCCAGCAGGACGCCATAGTTATGATGCAGCGCCCCATTACGCGGATCCAGTTTCAACGCCTTGTCATAAAGGGCGAGGGCTTTAGGATCGTCGCCAAGGTTGGCGGCTGCGACGGCGCAAAGGTTAAGCCCCTCAACGTCAAGAGGGTTCTCTTCGAGATACTCCTCAACATACTCGAGAGCCTCGTCACTCTCCCCTCGGTCGAGTGCCTCTTGCGCCCTCTCAAGAAGATTCGCCCTGAGATCTTCGTCAAAAAACTCGCCATAGTCATCAAAATCATCGTACATCGGCAACTCCTTTTCGCCACCATTGTATAACAGATATCGACCGGCAATGCACCCAACCATTCCTTGTTGCACCAAGAAGAAAGGCGCCCTTTCGCATACGAAAGGGCGCCGATAAAACCAATTCAAAATCCAAAAGAGTCAGTTGATGATCACTGTCGAAAGTGAAGAGTCAAGATGTAGAGGGTAGCAGACCGTGAAGGTGGTTCCGCAAGGCCCGGTCTCAAACTCGACCTTTCCCTTGAGATAGCGACTGAGCAGTTTAATACTGTAGGTCCCCAGACCGCGATCACGCCCTTTGGTTGAAAAGGAGCGACGGAAAATTTGCAGTTGGATGTGGCGCGGCATCTCACCAAGGTTATGAACGAAAAATTGGATACTCTCTCCTTGACGATTACAACCGGCAGTCACCACGCCCCCTTGTGGGGATGCTTCAATCGCATTTTTAAGCAGATTCCCAAGAATCCGGGAAAGAAGGGTCGCATCACTGGTCATCGGTACCGCTTCGGACTCTGGCGCAAGAAGAACTTCACACCCCTCTGCCACCTCAAGCCGCTGGGCGATCTTTACCTGTGAAAGGAGCAAGTCAAGAGAGTCAAATGCGGTGGTTCGCACCACCAGTTCCCGGTTTTCTGCGGCCAGCAACTGACGCTGGGCCTGAATCTCTTCCACCGCCTGACCGGAAGCCTGGTAGATCATCTCGACGATCTCATCACGATCTTCCGGGTCGTGTCCACGCAGAAAGTCACTGAATCCCCGGATGCTACCAACTACGTTGAGGATATCATGAAAGAAGATGCGCTCCAGAGACTGGCGTCGCTTCTCATCACTAATATCTTGCAGTGAGAAGACAACAAAGCTCTCCCCCTGGTAGGTCAGAGGGGTTGATGAGGCACGCACATCCAGTGCCACCTCTTCACCCTCAGCCAGAGAGGTAAACTGACAATCCTGACTCTCTTGCTTCCCTTCTAGGGCCGCCAGAATGGTTGCCACCATACCGCAGGCACTGCACGCTTCGCCCGTCCCGCATCCTGAAGGACCAACGTCCGCATTGAGGCAACTGAACGCCTCACCAGGACGCGCCCCACAGACCGTGGCGAAGTCGTCGATATTCAAGGCGTCAAGCAATACCCGGTTGGCGTAAACAATCTGCCGACAGTCGTTCAGAATCACCATCATCGTCGGAACCGCATCAACGATATGGCGCGCGATGAAATCGTCAGAAAAGTAGTTGCGCTGACGCTCGAGATCGTCCTGCAGCAAGCGCCGAGAAGAGGCGAAATAGGTTAGCGGAAGCACAGCAGTTGACGGCATGGCAAACTCCTTGAGCCGTAAGAAGGAAAAGGTAAAACGTTCGTATTACACCATAGAATACGGCTCAAAATCAAGGCATAGCGGCAGCTCCCCTGTTAGGATCATGTTATTTTTCCAGTATTAACCAGATGTTGTCATCCTTGAAGAGAGGAATCCCCCCTTGACCGAATGAAAAAGAGTGCTATTTTTATGACTTGTTTCAATCTTCCTCAAACTTAAAGGAGTGGACGATGTCATTGAAGGGAACCCGGACCGAAAAAAATATCCTGACCGCTTTCTGTGGCGAGAGTCAGGCCCGTAACCGCTACACCTACTTTGCCGCCAAAGCTCGCAAGGAAGGGTTTGTTCAAATTTCAGAGATCTTTGAAGAGACAGCCAACCAAGAAAAAGAGCACGCCAAACGGCTCTTCAAACTTCTTGAGGGAGGCGAAGTGGAGATCACTGCCGCTTTTCCTGCCGGCGTTCTCGGCAGCACTGCCGAGAATCTCCAAGAGGCCGCCGGAGGGGAAAACTACGAGCATACCGAGATGTACCCTTCTTTCGCCGAAATCGCCAAAGAAGAGGGATTCTCACAAATTGTAGCGATATTTATGGCGATTGCCATTGCGGAAAAACAGCACGAAAAACGCTATCTCGACCTCCTCGCCAACATCGAGGCGGGTAAAGTCTTTCATCGTGAGCAGAAAACGGTCTGGCGTTGTCGCAACTGCGGCTATCTGCACGAAGGGACCGACGCTCCCGAGCTCTGTCCCGCCTGTGACCATCCTCAGGCTCATTTCGAACTTCTCGGCGAAAACTACTGATCAAGGAGGCAACAGTCATGGCCAAACAACTCGAAGTCTACAAATGTGCCCTCTGCGGCAACATCGTTGAGGTCCTTCACGCTGGCGGCGGTGTTCTGACCTGCTGCAACCAAAAGATGGAACTGCTCAGCGAAAATACCGTTGATGCGGCCACAGAAAAACATGTCCCGGTAATCGAGATAGGCACCGAAAGCATCACGGTCAAGGTAGGAGCGGTACCTCACCCGATGGAAGAGGCCCACTCAATTCAGTGGATCGAACTGATCGCCGACGGCAAGGTTTACCGTCAATTCCTCAAGCCCGGCGATGCACCTGAGGCCCTCTTTCCGGTGACTGCCAAGAACGTGACCGCGCGGGAATATTGTAATCTCCATGGTCACTGGAAGGCCGAAGCCTGATTCTCATCCTATCCGAACGACAAGAGGGAGGTCATCTGCGACCTCCCTCTTGTCGTTTCAGCCCTCACAAGCATTTTGCTTTTCCCTATCACCTCTGCTATCGTGCAGAGGTGATTTTTCCTCCTTACCGACCCCAAGAGCTGCGGTGGATCAGAAAAACAAATCCGTCATGAGTCCGGCCGAAGAACTGGAACTTGAGATTGACCAAGAGTGGATCATCTGCGATGCCACGGGGCCTCTGCTCGCCCTGCTGAACTACCGCCCCGAAGAGTTGTTCGGAAACTCTCTGCTCAGCCTCTTCGCTCCCTCTTCTCGCTACTACTCTTCGTCGACCATCCCGATTTTGCTCAGCCAACGTGGGAAACACGCGACCCCTTATATCCTGAGAGATAAAAGAGGAGAAAACCACACCGTCCGTTTTAGTCTCCTGACACCTCAAGCAGAAGATCGCTATCGACTGATCGTACATCTCGAATTTGGAGGCGCAAACACCACGGCTACGCTCCCACCACCGTCCCATCGGCCATTGCCCCCCACCTGGGTTGAAACCATCGACGGCGTTTTCTGGAAAATGCATCCCCAGACTCTTCGTTTCCTTGATATCAGTCGGCAGGCCTCGGAGATGCTCGGTTATCCCCGGGAGGATTGGCTACAACCGGGCTTCTGGCAGAAGCTGCTACATCCCGACGATATCGACAATGTCGTGATGAGCCGCCGGCAAAGAAGTTCGTACCATCACAGTCACGAAACAGTCTACCGTCTGCGTCACAAAAATGGCTCTTGGGTCTGGGTCAGGGACCGCTGTTCATGGATTGCTCCTGCGGATGAAGACGCCTTTCTCGGCGGGATTATGGTCGATATCAGTGCCCAAAAACGGATCGACCATCTACATCGCGGCGACGAACACTCTTTTGAGATCCTCGCCGACCTCGAACTTGAAATAGCCACCCTTGAACTTGAACCGCTGCTCGAGAAAATTCTGCTCTTTTTGCAGAAACGGCTTGAGATCAATGACCTCCATATCCTTTTCCCCCTTGAAGAGAACCACGGAAGCTATCGCATCTTCTCGGCGACAAACGACCATCGTTTCACCGATTGCCCCGAAGTCGACTTGGGGGACAAGGTTCATTCAACCTTCTTCGATCAGGGGTCCTCTCTTTATCACAACGATCTGCGACTGGCCTACCGTTCGCCCTTTGACGCCCAACGATTGCAAGCGGGTGTTCTTAGCTCTTTCGATATCCCGTTACGGATCGACAATAAAACCTTGGCGATTCTGGCCTGCGGTGCCCAACAATCGGGAGGCATTGCCTCAGAGACCCGTTGGCTCATCTCGCTGCTCGCTCCGCGTCTGGCTCAAGCCATTCAGAATGCTCTGCTACTACGGGCCCATCAAGAGAGCGAGCAGAGACTTCAAGAGAGAGAAAGGGAGCTTCATCGTCTCTCACACGAGTTCCAGACCTTGCTCGATCACATCCCCGATGCGATCCTTCACCTCTCGCCCTCGCTTGAAGTCCTCTGGGCCAACCGTAGCGCTACGCAGCTGCTCGATATCCACTTTTCGACCCCTCACAAAGAAAACTTCTGCATGCTCTGGTGCCAGCAACGCTTTCCCTGCAGCAACTGCCCGTTCATGCGCAGTCTGACCTCAGGTCAAGCCGAGAACAGCCAACTTCAAGAAAAAGGGCAGAGGGTCTGGAATATCCGAACGCTACCTTTGCAGCCGGACGAGCGACACCCGAACGACACCCTCGTTCTGCTAGAGGATATCACCCAGAAGACCCGTCTCCATGAAGAATCAACCCGCTCGGCCCACCTCGCCTCTATCGGAGAACTCGCCGCTGGGGTCGCCCACGAGATCAACAACCCGATCACCGGTATTATCAACTACGGCCAGATGCTGCACGACCTCTATCGCGACGGTGACCAAGAGTGGGAAATCAGCAGCCGTATTATCCGTGAGGGCGAGCGCATCTCACTGATTGTTCGCAATCTCCTCAATTTCTCCCGCCCGGGGCGAGGTAGCTTTCTCCCAATCCAGCTCCAAGAGGCTCTGGAGGCGGTTCTTTCGATCAGCGGCGCACAACTACGTAAGGAGTCGATCCTTCTTGAGCTCGAAATACTCCCCGAACTCCCTCCGATCATGGGGGATTCGCAACAATTGCAACAGGTCCTTCTTAATCTGTTGCACAATGCCCGCCACGCTTTGAGTCAGAAGTTCCCACGCGGGAGCCATCCGGAGAAACGTCTCTCAATCACTGCAAAATGTTTGCAAGGACACGACAACTGGTTGAGAGTCTCGGTGAAAGATCAAGGAATCGGCATCCCCGAATCACTTCAGAGTCGCGTTCTCGAGCCCTTCTTTACCACCAAGCCGCAAGGGGTCGGGACCGGACTGGGGCTGGCGATCTGTCGCGATATCATCACAGCTCATGGTGGTCAGTTACATCTCGAAAGCCGAGAGGGGGAGTTCACCCGGTTCGACATCGATCTTCCCGTCGCCAGCAAGGAGGTTCTTCCATGAGCCATCACCATATTCTGATCATCGATGATGAGGAGAGTATCCGATTCACCTTTGATGTTTTTTTAAAACGCGAAGGATACAACGTCACCACAGCGGCAACGGCCCAAGAGGCTCTCAAACAGCTCGATTTTTACAGCTTCGACCTGATCTTCTCCGACATTCTCCTCGGCGAGAGTACCGGCATCGACCTACTGCGAGAGATCAAGAAACGCCAGATTAGCGCACCGGTCATTCTCATCACCGGCGCCCCCGAAATCGATACCGCCACCGAGGCGCTACGCCTCGGTGCCTATGACTATATCCCCAAACCGATCAACCGCGACATGGTTCTGCGTGTGGCCCGTATGGCTCTCTCCTTTGGCAATATCCAGCGAAAGAAAGAAGAGTACCAACTCAACCTTGAGGCGATCTTTAACAGCGTTCGCGATGGGATTATCACCGTCGATGACCAGATGCGCATCCTCTCCAGTAACCGCCGCGCCGAGGAGATCTGCGGGATCACTCAAGAGAACCTTGGGAAATCTCTGCAGGATTGTTGCTGCAGTCAAAAAAACCCCTGTCTGACCGTTTTAAAGCAGTCTCTGCACAGCCATACTGTTGCCGAATCGGCCCGCCAGCTCTGCCCGCAACCCGAGCGGGGAGATAAAATGCTTGCCCTAAGTGCCTCCCCCCTGATCGATTCACAACAGAGAACAATCGGTGCCGTGCTGGTGGTTCGGGATGAAACGAAGATTGAAGAACTCGAGAGGAACCTGCGCCAGCGCAATACCTATCAGCGCTGTGTCGGGCAGAATCAGCAAATGCAGGAGATCTACGACCACATTGAGGCCCTCAGCGATGTCGACACCACTGTTCTGATCAGCGGCGACAGCGGAACCGGCAAGGAATTAATCGCTGAAGCGCTCCATTTCTCCGGTAACCGCAAAGAGAAACCGCTGGTCAAGGTCAATTGCGCTGCTTTGCCAGAAAATCTTTTAGAGAGTGAACTGTTCGGCCACGTACGCGGCGCTTTCACCGGCGCCACAGCGAATAAGATCGGCCGTTTTGAAAAAGCAGACGGTGGGACGATTTTTCTCGATGAGATCGGGGATATTTCACCGGCGCTGCAGGTGCGCCTGTTGCGGGTCTTGCAGGAGAAGGAGTTCGAAAGGGTCGGTGATGTCAACCCGAGACGGGTCGACGTTAGGATTCTCGCCGCCACCCATCAGGATCTACGTGACAAGGTAAAAAACGGCAGTTTCCGTGAAGATCTTTATTATCGGCTCAAGGTGGTCAATCTGACCATCCCCGCCTTAAGGGAAAGACGGGACGATATCCCAC
>PKUF01000030.1 GCA_002869635.1 Desulfuromonas sp.
ACTGGGCGACCGGCCACTGTATGAACTGGTGGCCTTTATGTCATCGGACCTGGAAGAGGGTACGGAGGATCTGATCCTCGTTGGGGTCGCTCACCTGCTCCAGAGCCGCCACCAGCTCCATCCGCAAGGGGGAGAGCCCCTTCTCCTCGCGCTCTAGGGGGTCACTCCATCCGAGGTGAGAAGAGAAGCGGGCCTCGAAATAGCGATAAAGAAGCCCCGCCACAGCGGGGTGGTCGATCAAGGCATAGGCGACCCGACGCTTGCTGAAGGAGGTTCCGAGTTGAAAGAAGTAGTTACGGTAGGCGCGAAAGAGGTCGACCTGACGATGGCTTAAGGAGGTCAAGGGGATCAGTCGATTAAGATAGTCGTTCTCCACTTCGCCACGATAGAGTTTCTCGAGAGTTTCAAGGAGCGCCACGCGAACATCACCAAGATCGTGGGCCACATCATTTGCCGAAGAAACAGAAAAACTCTTGATATAGAAACGCGCATCATCCGTCGTTACAGAGAAATCAGCCTCGTCGATGACACAGAGCCCAAGGTTCTCGAGAAACGGCATCAGGGCATTAAGGTGCGTCGGTTTAAGACTGTAGAATTGCAGGCGGTAGAAGCGCTCATCCCCCCGAAAAGGACCCCACAGCGCAAAAACTTCGCGACCGCTCTGACGGACCTGTTCCAACGCCAGAAGGTCACGACTGGCGAAACGGGGATGAATCAATGTCCGGTACTCGTTATCGAAACCACGGCGATAGCGCGCAAGTAGTTGCTGCGTCTCCCCCTCGCGCAGGCTCCGGCGCAGCAAACGGCGCAGCCGCTCCTCCCAAGGGAGGGCAACACGGGTCAACTGCCTCTCCAAGCGCTCAAGAGCTACCGGTGCAAACGCACCTCCCGGTGGTAGCCGCAGATGGAGGGTGAGATAGTCAACAGAGAGTTGGATGAGCCGGGTTCGCACACGACCGGCACTGCAACTGCGGCACACGACCCTCTCCATCCTCTGAACAATCTCGTCGGTAAAGTAGGGGCGAGGCAGGATCACCAGAAGAATGCGCTCACGCCGTAACCCTCCTTGTACCGCCACGACCTTTACGGTGCCACGACGATAAAGAAAGGAGAAGGAGTGAACAAGCTGTTGCAGATTTTCATCCGGAATAAAAAAAAGTTCTGCCTTCGGTAAAGCGTTAAAGATCTCTACCGCCTTACGATAATCGTGGCAATCGCGAGGGATCTCCAGAGCGTTGAGAACCGCGTCAAGCCGCTGGCGCAAAGGAGGGAGTGCTGAGGCCGGTGTGTCGAGACTCTGAGGCGCGAAAAGACCATAAAAAAGACAGAACTCGCGCTCGCCATCGGGGCGATCGATGATCAGGCTCAACGCTGTCAACCGCTCCAGGCGTAATACGGGGCTGAGCGAATCGAGTTCATCGAGGTGCAGGCTATCTCCCGCTGCAGCAAATACCCTCTCAACCTCCTCAGGAGGCAAAGGAAGCCCAAGCTTCAAGGTTGTCTGTGCCTTGACACAGCGCCGCTCACAACCGAAGAGCAAGAGGGTTCCATCCTGCAACCAGGAGAAGAAGTCAGCGTGTTCAGCCAATACCGGAAGGTTTCCCAGTTCGGAAAATTCCTGTTGCAGGGCCGATTGATCGTGCGCAACAGACTGCGCAGCCTCAAATCCCTGGCGCAGTCCCTCCTGCAGCGATGACGGGAACTCAACACGCTCGAGAAAAATAAGCATGAACGATTCCCTCACGCCATTTCCACCACCCAAACGGATTGAGGAATCCCGTTCGACCGTGAACAGGGGGTGAGCGACAATACGGAAGGGAATCTCCCCTTTTTCCAGATGGATTTGAACCGTATCGAGAAGGTAGGGGGCGTCAATGGCACTGATAAGCAGCATGCAGCCCCCGAATGAACCGACCGGGAGTGTTGTCAGGGAACACCCTTCACGTCGATCGCGGATCAGCTCAAAACCCGCGACAAACCATTCAAGGTTTTCCTCGACTTCCGCAGAAAAAAAGAGGGGCGCAGCCTGCGGCAGGAGAGCTGCCGCAAGAGCCTGAACTCCGTCGCGGGTCTCGGTATCAAAACGGTCGCCCAAGGCCGCAATGAGTGCGGCCTGACGTTCGGCAAGGCGCGCATCTTCCCCTCCTTCGGGGGTCAGGATGGTCACGTCCATGTCACCTCCCAGCGTCGGCGCTCTCCTGCATTGTTGCAAGAGCCTGGGCCAACGATACGAACTCTTTCAAATCGAGGGTTTCTCCACGGCGGGTCGGATCAATCCCGACCTCAGCCAGTGCCGTGCGGACCACCTCAGCGTTAAATCCTCCGGCACCAAGAGTGTTGCGCAGCGTCTTTCGCCGCTGGGCAAAGGCCGCTTTGACAACCCGGCGAAAGAAGGCTTCGTCCCCCACCGGCAAACGCGGTGCCGAAAGCGGCGTAAAGGCAACAACCGCCGACTGAACCTTGGGCGGAGGATAGAAAGACCCCGGTGCCACCCGCGTCACCATCTCGAGATCGAAATAAAGCGCGCAGAGTACTGACAGAATACCATAATCGCGGTTTCCCGGTCCGGCACAGAGACGGTCGGCGACCTCTTTCTGGAACATCAGGACCATCCGCTCAAAGAGCATATGGTGATCGAGGAGCTTAAAAACCACCTGCGACGAGATGTTATAGGGGAGATTGGCCACCAGGGTGTAGGGGGGCTCGGTAAGAATCGCCGTCCAGTCAAGCCGCAGCACATCCCCCTCATGAATCTGCAGGCGCGGGTCGTTGCGTTGACGGAAACGCTCTACCAAGTCACGATCAAGCTCGATGACCTGAAGATTTCCGGCCTCTTCCAAAAGAAGGTCGGTCAACGCACCAAGGCCGGGGCCGATCTCAAGGACCCGGCTCTGCGGGGCCAGTTCGGCAGCAGCGATGATCTTGTCGAGAATCGAGCGATCACGAAGAAAGTTCTGCCCGAACCGCTTTTTCGGTCTGTGATCCATATCAAAAGGTCTTTATAAAAAGAGGAGATCAGCTCCGCCGCATCGGACGGGGCCAACGAGGAACGCGCCAGGCACGCACAGAGGGGATCGCGCGCAAGGTCACCGCATAAGCGATGCCGGCGCAAATTACTCCATAAAGGAGGCTCCCGGCGCAAAGGGGAATAAGAACAGAACTGCTCAGATGCTGTAAGGCATCGAAGTCGAAGGTGGTGGGGAGCCCGATCCGCGGCATCCCGAGCAGGAGCCGGCCGGTTTCGTACTCAAGGGCATAGATGAAGGGAGCGGTCACCGGATTGGTGACCCAGACGCCAAGAACAGCGGCGAGCTTGTTTTCGCGCAGCAGAAAGGCGAAGAAGACAGCGATCACCATCTGCATCCCGAAGGTTGGGGTCATGCCGATAAAAATACCCAGCGCCATCCCTTTGGCGACCTCATCCGGCGTCCCGCGCAGACGAATAAAGCGAAGCAGGTTCAGCTTCACCTGCCGGATCGGTGCCCAGCGCCGCCACATGCTTTTATCCTCCCACCACAACCGGGGAGACAGCAGAGACGCGGTCGAGGGGCCAACTCGCCACCGCGTTAAGGTCAAGAGGCTCATTTTCACCAGCACGCAGCCGTGCATCGGCTGCAACTGCCAACATCGCCGCGTTGTCTCCACAGAGCGCCGGCGAAGGGAAACTCACCTGCAGTTTCTCTTTCGCCGCCATCGCCGTCATCGACGTGCGCAGCCCTCGGTTGCAGGCGACACCACCGGCGACAACAATCCGTTCTAATTTTTCAGCTTTCGCCGCCCGTAATGTCTTACGACAGAGGGTTTCTACCACCGCCGCCTGAAAACTGGCGCAAAGGTCAGCGAGGTCGTCTCCCTGCGGCAGATCAGGAAGCGCGCGCACATGGTTGAGAACAGCGGTTTTTAGCCCACTGAAGCTGAAATCGACATTATCACGATGCAGGAGGGGACGGGGGAAGGCAATCGCCTTGGGATTACCGATGGCCGCCAGTTTGTCGATACGGGCGCCACCGGGATAGCCGAGTCCGAGGAGTTTGGCAACCTTATCAAAGGCCTCGCCGGCAGCGTCATCGAGGGTTCGGCCGAGGGTGGTATAGGCTCCGATACCATCGACCCGGTAGAGATGGGTATGTCCTCCCGAAACCGCCAAGGCCAGATAGGGGTAGGCGACCGGCTTTTCAAGCTGGATGGCGAGGATATGTCCCTCGATGTGATGCACCCCCGCCAACGGCAGGTTACGGGCAAAAGCAAGCGCCTTGGCCGTGGAGAGACCAACCAAAAGCGCACCGATCAGCCCAGGGCCGCGGGTCACAGCAACCCCTTCAATCGCCTCAAGCGTCGTTCCAGCTTTTTCCAGCGCCTCATCGATCACCCAAGAGAAGGCCTCGAGGTGCTGGCGCGAAGCGATCTCGGGGACAACTCCACCGAAGCGGGCATGGGTATCGATCTGAGAGGCGACGACATTGGAGAGGATCTCGCGACCATCGCGCACCACCGCTGCTGCCGTCTCGTCACAGGAGCTTTCAAGGGCCAAAATCAACATGAATTTCCATCAAAAACGGCAAAACGAAGAATACAAATCAGAGCAGATTGGCGGCAAGCTCAGCCAGAGGTGAGCGCTCCCCTTTGCTCAAGGTTACATGGGCAGCGATCTGCTCCCCCTTGAATTTCTCCACCACGTAGGTCAAACCATTACTCGCCGAATCGACATAAGGGTTGTCAATCTGGTACGGGTCGCCGGTCAGGACAATCTTGGTCCCTTCACCGGCGCGGGTAATGATCGTCTTGATCTCGTGCGGTGTCAGATTTTGGGCCTCATCGACAATCATATACTGGGCGGGGATAGAGCGGCCGCGGATATAGGTAAGGGGTTCGATTTCTAAGATCCCCATATCGACCAACTCCTTGTAGCCACGCTTGCGCTTCCCCCTTTCATCGACCGACCCGAGAAGAAGCTCAACATTATCGAAGATCGGCTGCATCCAAGGAGCCAATTTTTCCTCGACATCGCCGGGAAGAAACCCAAGATCACGCCCTAAAGGGAAAACCGGCCGGGAAACCAAAAGGCGACTGAAGACCCCTTCATCGGTCGCCTTATGAAGACCGGCGGCGATTGCCAAGAGGGTTTTTCCGGTCCCCGCTTTACCGACCAGGGTCACCAATTGGATATCATCATCAAGAAGAATATCGAGAGCAAACTGCTGCTCGCGATTCCGGGGGTGAACCCCCCAAACCCCATCTTTAGGGACTTTGAGCAGCGGCATAATCTGCTGCTGCAACGCTTGATAACGACCAATTCCGGTATGCGAGAGGTTCCCCTCGTCAACCAGTGTCACCAGTTGGTTGGGGAAGAGACCACTCTGAGCCACAGAAAGCGTCCCCTGGCTGTAAAAACGATCGATCTCCTCTCCCGCGGCCACCATCTCGGTGGTTCCAGAGTAGAGTTCATCAATGGAGACCTTGTCCGACTCATAATCCGCAGCGACCAGCCCAATGGTATCAGCCTTGATCCTCAGGTTGGTATCCTTCGTCACGAAAATGACCGGACAACCGCAATTCTCTTTAAGAGCCAACGCTACGGCAAGAATGCGGTTGTCGCCACTATCACTTCGTAACTCGGGAGGGAGTTTTTTCAGCGCCTCTTCGCTGTAAAGTTCGACCTTGAGGACGCCACCTCTCTCAAGAGGGACCCCCTCAACCAGAGAACCTTGTCGACGCAGGGCATCAAGAAGACGTGAGATCTGCCGCGCGTTTCGACCCGTTTCGCTAAGATCCTTTTTAAACCGATCGATCTCCTCGATCACCGTCATCGGGATGACAAGATCATTCTCCTCAAAGCGTTGCAACGCCTGAGGGTCATGCAACAACACATTCGTATCGAGAATATAGGTCTTCTTCATAGGAACCGCCCTTATCCCTCAGCGGTCGTAATCGAGGACTTCCAACCCCTCTGATGTCGCCAAGATCTTGATATGGACATCATACACCTTCTCCCTGACAACTCTTTTCGCCGCAAGAATCGCTTCACCCTCCTCATTGAGGGCCTTTAGAACCTGCTCTGGCGACTCAACAATGTCAAACGTGTTGTATATTCTCGTCTTCATCAACTGGTCACGGGTGACGGGCCGATCAGGAGGGAGTGAACACGACACAAACCCAAACTGCGCAAGAAGAAGTAGAATGCAAATATTTCGAAACATTGAGAATCCTCCTAAGAAGGACAAACTACGCAATTTTTTTTAACCCTGCCAACAATGCCACTATATCTTTTTCAATCGTCAAGAACCCCGGACTGATACGAATTGTCCCACTCGGAAAAGTACCGATCGTACGATGAGCATCAGGGGCACAATGCAGACCAACGCGAACCATGATATCATGCTCGCGGTCAAGAAGAAAACCGACTTCTGCCGGATCACGACCGTCAAGCGTCAGCGACAGTGCTCCCCCGTGACAGCTCAGATCGGACGGTCCGTAAAGCCGCACACCGGGGATCTCTTTGAGCCCCGCAACCAGTTGTTCTAAAAGTTCTCTCTCATGTTTTAGCACCGCGTCCGAACCCAACGAGTGGAGAAATTCAACCCCCGCAGCAAGACCGGCAATCCCAGGTGTGTTGAGAGTTCCACTTTCAAAACGCTCCGGCAGCTCTTCGGGGGGAAGGGGTGACGAATAGTGGCTCCCGGTCCCACCGTAAATCAGGGGTGAAAGTTCGAGTCCCTCACGAATGTAAAGAAAACCGGTCCCCGTTGGCCCCATCAGCCCCTTATGTCCCGGCACCGCTAAAAGATCAATCCCCATCGCTTCAACATCGATCGGCAACACTCCGGCACTCTGAGCGGCGTCAACAACAAAGAGAATCTCCTGCTGACGACACCAAGGCCCGATATCCGCGATCGCCTGAACGGTTCCCGTCACGTTCGAGCAGTGGGTCATGACCACCATTTTTGTCGGCTGAGAACAGGCCTCGCTAAGATCCGTCGGCGAAACGAAACCCTCTTGATCTGCCTTTACCTTTACGACCTCAACGCCGCGATCCTGCAGTGCGCGTAAAGGGCGAAGTACGGCATTGTGTTCCATGCTCGTGGTCACAACCCGGTCACCGGAGTTCAAAGCACCGAAAAGGGCAAGATTGAGAGCTTCTGTCGCCCCGCTGGTGAAGACAACCCGCGACGCATCCGGGATGGCAAAGAAAGAAGCGATTGTTTCGCGCGCCGCCAGGAGAAGACGGCTGGCATCAAGCGCCATACGGTGCCCACCCCGACCGGGATTAGCACCACAGTGGCGCAGTGCATGGTCAACAGCTTGATAGACCGCTTCAGGCTTGGGATAGGAGGTCGCAGCGTTATCGAGGTAGATCATTTTCCAGAAGAACCATCAGATGGGCAGCAATGAAAAAGACGCGGGGCAAGGCAGAGTGGATCACGGCCGCCTTGTTCTCTTCCCACAAAGCGCC
>PKUF01000113.1 GCA_002869635.1 Desulfuromonas sp.
CACAGCATATCGGTGCCCCGGCCGAATGTTGCGTCACGGTAGGCCAGAGGGTCGCCAAGGGAGTGGTGATCGGCCGCGCCAAGGGTTTTGTCTCGGTCCCGGTCCATGCCAGCAGTTCCGGTGAGGTCATCGCCGTCGAACCGCGCCTGCACCCCAGCGGACGGCCACTCCCGGCAGTGGTGATCCGTACCGACGGCAAGGATGCAGGGTCCGACACAGGCCCCAAAAATGATCTTAACACCTTGCCGGTCGAAGAGCTGCGTGACCGCATTCGCGATGCCGGCATTGTCGGCATGGGGGGAGCGACCTTCCCAGCACATGTTAAACTCAACCCTCCCGAAGGGAAGAAGATCGACACCCTGATTTTGAACGGGGTTGAGTGTGAACCCTACCTCACCGCCGACCACCGACTCATGCTCGAAAGCCCGCAACGGATCGTTGCCGGCATTAATCTGCTCAAAAAGGTCCTCGGGGTTGATCGAGCCCTGATTGGTATCGAGAATAACAAGCCGGACGCCATCACCGTCATGCGCGAGGCTTGTCACGGTCACGGCATCGAGGTGATCCCTCTTGCGGTCAAGTACCCCCAAGGGGCCGAGAAGCAGCTGATCCTCGCCACCACCGGACGTGAGGTCCCCTCCGGTGGCCTGCCGATGGATGTTCGTGTCGTGGTACAGAACGTCGGAACTGCTGCTGCCGTCGCCGAAGCGCTGCTCGACGGTCGTCCACTGATCGAGAGGATTGTGACCGTCACCGGACCGGGAATCGCTGAGCCACAGAATCTGCGGGTCCGCATCGGTACGCCCCTTTCGGATCTGGTGGAAGCCTGTGGCGGTCTCACCGGGGACCCGGCCAAGATCATCATGGGCGGACCGATGATGGGCGCGACCCAGCTCTCGTTGGACATCCCGGTGACCCGTGGCACCTCGGGACTGCTCCTCTTCACCGAAGAGACTCTCCCTCTGGTCCCAGAAAGGCCCTGTATCCGCTGCGGCCGCTGTGTTCGTGCCTGTCCGGCGCATCTGCTTCCGACGACCCTTGCGACCTATGCCCGCCTCGATCGTATCGAAGATTGCGAGAGCCACCACGCCATGGACTGCATCGAGTGCGGCTGCTGCACCTATGTCTGTCCTGCCGCCATCCCCCTTGTTCAGCTGGTACGCAGCGCCAAAGGGGGAATTCTTGCGCGGCGCAGAAAGGTTTAACCCCATGCTCCCCTATCTCTCCTCATCGCCTCACGTGAGAGCTGGCGAGACCACTGAGCAGATCATGCGTGCGGTGATCTATGCCCTAATTCCAGCCTGTCTCGTCTCAATTTACATGTTTGGCCTGCCGGCTCTCGCTACCCTCTTCTGGTGTACTGCCGGGGCCTTGGCGAGCGAGGCCATCTGTCAGAAGTTGATGCAGCGCCCCTTGGCTCTGCGGGACGGCAGCGCTGCTTTGACGGGCATCCTTCTCGCTCTCAACCTTCCCCCTTCGGCACCATGGTGGCTCTCTCTGCTCGGCAGCGTTGTTGCCGTCGCTATTGGCAAACAGGTCTACGGGGGACTCGGTTACAACCCTTTCAACCCGGCTCTCGTCGCCCGGGTCTTTCTTCTCATCTCCTTCCCGGTCCAGATGACAACCTGGACCTCACCGGCGCCGCTCGGTTCGAACATCGACGCTGTAACCACCGCCACCCCGCTGGGAGAGATGAAAACCGCTGTGATGCTTAGCGGCACGCTCCCAGAATTGCCGCACAATGCTCTAAGTCACTACTTCTCTGGCCAGATGGCCGGCTCCCTCGGTGAAGTCTCCGCTGCAGCTCTGATCCTCGGTGCGACCTATCTCTTCTGGCGGAGGATCATCACCTGGCACATCCCGGTCAGCTTCCTCGGGTCAACCTTGATCCTAGGCGGCATATTCTGGCTCATCGATCCGAACCGCTACCCGGACCCGATCTTCCATCTCTGCACCGGTGGACTTCTCCTTGGGGCCTTCTTCATGGCGACCGACATGGTCACCTCGCCGGTCAGTCCCTCAGGGATGGTCCTTTTCGGACTCGGCTGCGGCGTTCTTACCCTACTGATCCGCCTCTTCGGCGGCTATCCTGAAGGGGTCTCCTTCGCAATTCTGTTGATGAATGCAGTCACCCCACTCATTGACCGTGTCACCGCCCCTCGGGTCTTTGGCACCGGCCAGACCAAGGAGGCGTTATGAAAGAGATTATGCGCCTCGCCCTCGCTCTGACTCTCATCGCTGCTGGCGCGGGCTTTGTCCTCTCGCTGGCCGAAAGCTTTACCCGCGCTCCCATTGCCGAACAGCGCCGCCTCGAAACTCTCAAAGCGCTCAAAGCGGTCCTCCCTCCGGCCGATAATGCTCCCGACAGTGATCTCGTCGTACTTGTCGCCGGTAAGGATAAAAAGGGACGTGATATCGAGAAGACATTCTACCGTGGTCGCCAAGGAAATGATCTCAGCGGCATCGCCTTCAAGGTTGTGGCTCCCGACGGTTACAGCGGCAATATCGACATCATGGTCGGGATCGCCCCCGACGGAACCATCAGTGGCCTTGAAATTCTCTCTCATGCCGAGACGCCTGGTCTCGGCAGCCTGATCACAGAAGCGGAGTTCCGCCAACAGTTTCATGGGAAGAATCTCAACAACATCGACTGGCGGGTCAAAAAGGATGGCGGCGACTTCGACCAGCTCACCGGTGCCACCATCTCACCACGGGCAATCGTCGGAGCCGTCCAGCGTGGTCTCACCTTTTATCGCGAAAACCGAGAACAAATCACAACCACGGCCGTGGAGGTGAAACAATGAGCCTTATAAAGACCTTGCGCAAAGGGATCTGGCAGGATAATGCCGTTTTTCGTCTCCTCCTTGGCCTCTGTCCAACCCTCGCGGTAACCACCAGCGCCGAGAACGGCCTCGGGATGGGCCTTGCAACCACCTTCGTGCTGATCTGTGCCAGCCTCGTTGTCTCCTTGCTCCGCCGCCTGATTCCAGCTCAAGTCCGCATTCCGGCATTTATCGTGATCATCGCCTCCTTTGTCACGCTGGTCCAACTGCTGATGGAGGCCTACCTCTACGACCTCTACAAGGCACTCGGAATCTTTATCCCTTTGATCGTCGTTAACTGCCTCATCCTTGGTCGCGCCGAAGCCTTTGCCTCAAAAAATAAGCCTCTGGCGTCCCTAGCTGACGGCATCGGCATGGGGCTCGGCTTCACCCTCTCTCTCTTCATTCTTGGAGCGGTCAGGGAACTTTTCGGCAGTGGAAGCCTGCTCGGCATCTCCATCTTCGGCGCCGGCTACATCCCTGTTCTTCTCGTCATTCTCCCTCCGGGTGCATTCATCACCCTTGGGCTGCTTTTGGCGGGGATGAATCATTGGGAGGCAAAACGTCGCTGACACTCTTTTTCTTTTTTCAAAAAGCCGCTACGCTTCTGTGTTGCGGCTTTTTTTGCACCCCATCTATGACCGCATTTATCACATCTTTTACAGCCAAGGTGAGCACCTTGGCTGTAAAAGATGTGATATGGAAACGAAAAGAGTTTCAAGGGATGTGTCAACTGGCCAACGATGAACGCCTGACCTAAGTGGAAAACATGGAGTCACACACCACGAGATGGGTGATCGCTTGCGGCAGCAAAATACGTGAAAAAAAGGTCGCTTAACATCACGAATCACGGGCCCCGCCTGCTGCCGTGTGCTCTCCTTCGGTTATCACATCAATTATGATGAAGTACAGCGACACCCGCATGAGTTCGACTTACACCGTGACCGATTTTTCACCACAAAAAAGGGGCGACACCGTGATACGGAGTCGCCCCTTTGCCATAATCGCCTTAAATTCAGGCCAAATCACGATTGCGAAAAATACGCATCAGCAACACCCCGAGGATATTCAACGCGAGTCCAACACAGAGTAAAAGATAGCCGATACTTCGCCCATCCCCTAAACCGAAAAGGTCCTTCCCTTTCATCAACCAGATCAGGCCGAGGCCGCTGAAGGTCGAAAGTCCACCGATGATATAGACCCCCATGGCAACCACAGCCAGAACCATTCCGTCACGTCCCGTTTTTTTCTCCAGACCGTTCTCATGTTGACTCATGCGTCACTCCGAAAAAATCGGGGGCAGCCAGATGGCTGCCCCCGTGGGTCGTTGCAATCCTTCAGGGCCTAGTGGCCACCGCCGGTCAACAGCGAGATGATGATAAGGGCAAGACAACCGAGACCGGTGAAGAGAGCGATGAAACCGAAGGTCTTGAAGATGAAGTCGTAGATGACCCCCGTCGGCTTCTTCGCCTTGTATTGCTCCGTGATCCCTTCAGCCTCATAGCGGGCCCACTGATCGCCACGCTCTTCGATAAACTCTTCTTTGGCCATCTGACCGTTGAAGATAACGAAGTCCATGGGGAACTTCTCAGGACGCCCATGCGTGTTGAAGAAGTGGACCGAGAAGATGAAGCCGGTAGCCAGAAGCGCCTCATCCGAGTGGACGATGGTCGCCACATTGAAGACCCAGCCGGGGAGGAAGTCGCCGAAAATCTCGGGGAACCAGAGCATCAAGCCCGAACCACCGATGGCAAACATACCCCAGAAGACCGCGAGGAAGTCAAATTTCTCCCAGTAAGTCCAACGCTCGAAGGTCGGCTTCGGCCCGAGGAAGAGGAACCATTTAACCATCCCGATCACGTCCTGAATGTCACGCAGGTTGGGACAGAGGGAATCCGGCCCGAAGAGGCGCTGGAAGAAGTTCCCTTTGAGATCCGTACGAACAAAGAGGAAGTGAATGCTCAGCAGGATCGCCGAACCAAAGTAGAAGAAGGTCAGCACAGCACAAGCACGGTGAATCAGGCCGGCGTTGGCCGTCCCACCGAAGAATTCCATCATCAGCTGCGCCCAGTGCTGGTCAGCGAACTTCAAAGGCAGCCCGGTAAGGGAAAGACCGAGGAAGCTGACGATAACGCAAACATGAAGGAAGACATGACGCTTGGTGAAGCGGATGTACTGGGTGTGACCGTCGGGAATCACATGGTGCGCATGGCCGGCGTGAAGAGCGGCGCGCTTCTCACGATTTTCGACGAAGCCACGGAACATCCAGAGCAGGGTATGAACCCAGAAGACCGCGAAGGTTCCGATCAGCAGACCGGTCATGGCGAAGAAGGTCCAGTAAAGGATCGGGTAGTTCTCGCTGTCATGGTAATCACCATGCGCATGGTACTTGGTAAAGAGCTCAGAGGCATCGGGATGACAAGCAGCGCAGGTCGCCACCAGGTTGGCATCACTGACACTCGAAGCGGCATCACTCTTGGGAAGAACCTTGTGAGCGGTGTGACAGTCGGCACATCCCGCGGCATTTTCAGGGAAGCCGAGACGGTAGTTTTTCCCATGATAGCTGTCGAGGAAGGTCTTGGCGGCAACGCTGAAGACACCGTTGCGCTCCATCATCTCTTCATCGGCATGGCAAACAAGACAGGCCTTGCTGTCGAGTTCACGGGTCAGAGCAACGTTCGAAGAAAGCTCTGCAATCTCATGCAGATTGTGGCAGTCGTTACAGGCCGGCGAATCGTTCTTACCGAGCATCACAGCCTGACCATGGCTCGAGGCCATATAATCGTCTGTGTCATGGCACTGGCTGCAAGTCTCAACGACACGCTTTTTATCCCCATTCCAGGCGGTGTGTGCATGGATATCGGTGTGGCAGCTTGAGCAGGTAATGTCGTTGACCATGTGAACACTGGAAAAGTGCTCGCTCGACTCTTTTTTATGGCAGCGAACGCAGCTGACCGGACCCGGCATGACGGTGCCGTCCATATGCTCGTCTAGATCGGTCACTTCGACATGGCAGCTGGTACAGGCGTTGGCACCATGAACCGACTGGGCGAAGTCCCCCACCGAAACCACATCGTCATGGCACTCGAGGCAGGTTTCCGGGGCGATGGCCGAGCCATTCGCGCCGAGGGCGGGGAATGCGCTGCCGAGAAGCAGTAGCAGCAGCGGGATGAGGCAATAGAGCTTCCTTTGCATCGAACTTCCTCCTTGTTTAAATTGCGGGGCAGAGAATGGGACTGATTCTCTCTCCATCATCTGGCAGGCAGCGCCTGCTTCGTACCATTCCTTTTTCGGTCTCTCCCCCGCAACGGCGCGGCATGCGAGACCCTCCTGAGTCACCACCCCAAAAGTGACAACCCTCATGACGCAGCAGAATAAAACCGCCCCATGATAATCATTTCACGTACCAAGTAGTGCCCTTCCCTCTGAAGCGGGAGAAGCGGCTGCAGTACCGTCCGCACGACGACAAAGGGGACGATTCCCTTGAACCGTCCCCTTTGACCTCATGCATCCGGTATTGGCTGGCGAAGAATTACTTGCCGGCCAGTTCCATCACGCTAGCGGTGAAGGGGTTAGCGAAGAGCACGATCATGCAGACAACGAAGACGTAGATGGCGAGGGACTCGATCATCGCCAGACCGATCATCATCGTGGTCAGGATCTTGCCGCTGGCGCCGGGATTACGAGCAACGCCTTCAACAGCGCTCTTGATCGCGAGACCCTGGCCGATGCCGGTACCGAAGGAACCGAGGCCCATGCCGATGCCGGCAGCGATAACACACATTGCGAAAAATTCCATGGTTGAACTCCTTTTCTACGGTTTTTGTTTTCCTATACGTTATAGGACTGAAACGCGAGGAATTCGCGTCTTAATGGGCTTCTTCGATCGCACCTGCAATATAGATCATCGCCAGCAAGGAAAAAACGAAGGTCTGGATGAACGCCACCAAAACCCCCATGAGCATCATCGGCACCGGCAACAGGAAGGGGACAAGACCGACAAAAATCATCAGCACGATCTCGTGGCCATACATGTTGCCGAAAAGACGCAGAGAGAGGGAGAGGGGGCGGGCAATATGACCGATGATCTCGATGATGAAGATTAGCGGCGCTAACACCAGCATTGGCCCCATAAAGTGCTTGAGGTAGCTGATGCCGTGCTCCTTGACTCCAACGATGTGGGTCATGGCAAAAACGGTCAGAGCCAGAGCAAAGTTGGTATTGAGGTTGGCGGTGGGAGGATAGAACCCAGGGATCAACGCGATCAGGTTCGACACCAGAATAAAGAGGGCGAAGGTGGCAATCAGGGGGAAGTACGCCTTCCCTTTCGGCCCCATGGTCTCGTCGATGAGGTTCTCAATCCCGCCAACGACCACTTCCATCAAGTTCTGCATCCCGGCCGGGACGGTCTTGAGGGAGCGGGTGGCAAGAAACGCCAGGACGATGAGCACCACCATAACGAACCAAGTGTAGGTCACATGTTCGCCGAGATGCAGATGAAGTTGCTCTTCGAGCCATTTTAGAAGAAGAAAAGGATGAGTCATGATGTTTCTGTTGCCTCCTCGCTCAGAACGATCGCTGTATAATGGACCAGAGTATGCTGATTATAACGACGGACAAACCGACCGTAAGACCGATCGGGTCAACACGAACTACGGCGACCAGAACAAAGAGCACGGCCGCAAGAGCGACCAACCGCAGAACGTAACGCATCTGATATCGCCGCGCGGCACCTCCGTCGGTCTCGCGCAGGGTCTGACGTAAAGTGCGGCCCATCCAGTAAAAAGCACCGATGGCGACCGCCCCCCCTGCCGCCACCCCAAGGGTCACCCCCTGATTTTGCAACGGCAGACTCAGCAGCAGCAGGAGTCCCAACACCACCCGGTTGCGGCGGTGGATCTGCTGCAGAAGTTGTTCATCCCCGCGTGTTACCGTCCTGGCCTTCTTCATCTCGCTGCTGTCGTCTCAGTTCTCTCTCGGTGAGAATATAGATATTACGAAACCCCGAGATGATTCCGAAACCGAGGAAGATGAGCGTCAGCCACGGTGTGGTTTCAAGCCAGCGATCGAGATAGTACCCCATCGCCAGACCGATAAATGTTGCGGCCACCATGGAGATCCCGACACTGGACATAAACCCAAGAGTTCTGAACAGTTGTCTTTTGTCTTCGGGCATCGCAACCTGTATACAGAATACAGTAGGGGGGACAAACCCGGACTTGATATCATGGCCGGGACGGGGAAGTCAACCGCTTTTTCCCCTCCCCATCACAAGAAGCAGCGGCAAAAATATCTGATAACACCCTAAAAAACAAGTGCAATCGGGCAAAATAGATGTCTATCCCGGCCCTTCTTTCTCGCTGGCGGGAATCGATGCTTCAAGTGTAATCTCGCCAAAAAGAAGATTACGACGGTTGGTGCTCTCTTCCTCTTCACGAAACCGCTTAACGATACGGTCATATTCCGCCCTCTCGGCAACATCAACAATGCGGAATCCGAGTTTCTCAACTTTCCAGAGGTCTTCCATAGCGGGCTCCTTGAGTAGGTGGAAATCGTGCACCTCAGCATAGACCCGCCCATCTAATAGTCAAGGTATTTTTTACTATTTTTGTAATAACACTGTTCTGAAAAAGCCCCGGTAGCAACGGGGCGTTTTCAGCGCTGCATTAATTACCACGACTGTAAGGGCCTCCACTGCCAGTAGAGACCGTCACCGCTTTTTCGGCGAGGATATCGCGCAACACCGCCAGAGACTCCTGCGCGTAGAGATCCTCATCCAGCTCATCCTGCCACGTTTTTTTGTCGCCACCATTCTCCGCTTCCCCATCCTCAGGGTGCCCCTCGGAATGGCCGTCGGCAGCAAGAGCCTTCACTTGTTCACGCTCTTTGCGCACCTCGTCGATGTGAAGTGACAGCCGGGTCTGCTCACTGCGTTGTCGGGCCAGTTTCGCTTCTTCCTGAAGCTCTTGCCACTTTTCATCGGCCGCGATCCGCTGGCGGCTCCGCCCTTGCAGTCGCGGCAGAAACGCCGTCACATGATCCCGGCGGCGATAATCCGAAGGTGCAACCGTATCCCAGGGGAGGGAATAGTCGAGATATTTTTCACCGCTCTCAAGATGCGCCAGGCGATCAGGGAGGATGATGTCAGGTGTCACACCACGATACTGGGTCGAACCGCCACTGACCCGATAGAACTTCTGAATCGTCACCTTCAACGCCCCGAGTGGACGGTACTTATCCATTCCCGGCAAACGTAAAGAACGATCGAGGTCGAGGAGTGCCTGCACCGTCCCTTTACCATGGGTATGCTCGCTGCCGACGATGACCGCCCGGCCGTAATCCTGTAGCGCTCCGGCGAGAATCTCCGAGGCCGACGCACTAAACTGATTGACGAGAACCACAAGCGGCCCATTATAAAGAACGGCCGCATCTTCATCATCAAGCTCACGCAAACGCCCACGACCATCCTTGATCTGCACCACCGGTCCACTCGGGATAAAGAAGCCAGCAATATTGACCGCATCGGTCAGAGCCCCGCCACCGTTGTTACGCAAATCAATGACAATCCCGGCAACCTTCGCCTCCTTGAGCGCCTTCAGTTCGTCCCGCACATCGTCGCTACAATTACGTCCCCCTTCTGACGTCGATGCCTGGAAATCACGATAGAAGGAAGGAATCCGCAAATAGCCAAAACTCGGCCCCTCAGGGTCATCGAGGATAGCACTTTTGACGAAGGTCTCTTCGATCTGGACCACATCACGGACAATCGGAATGATCCGGATCGAGGTGTCGTGCTTTTTGACGGTCAAACGGACCTCGGTCCCTTTCTTGCCGCGGATCAGGCTGACCGCATCGCGCAGGCGTGAATCGGTAACATCAACCGGTTCGGCCTCCCCTTCAGCGACCTTGAGGATCACATCTTCGGCCTCTAGCTCACCCTGACGCGCCGCGGCGCTGCCGGGGATGATCTCGACCACCTTGATATAGCCGTCCTCTTCGCGCAAGGTCGCCCCGATCCCCTCGAGAGAGCCACGCATGCTGATGTCAAAATCTTCCTTCTGCATCGGCGGCATATAGTTGCTATGCGGATCAAAGGCGCGGGTGACGGCATTGAGGAAACGGTCATCGTACTCCTGTGGCGTCTCCTGCAGCATCCGCACAAATAGATCGTCGTAGCTTTTGCGAATCTTCTCNCTTGCTCAGCCTCATTTTTTGTCTCGGCCTCGGCAACCGCCTCGTCCTCTTCTCTAAGATTGAGATAGCGGTTGATCACCTGCAGCGTCACGATTTTGCGCCAGCGCTCCTTCAACGCGGTGACATCGGCACAGAAGTCGAGCTTTTCCGGATCGGTTTCCAACGTTTCATGCCGTTTGAAATCAAGCGGGGAGTCCAGGATGGAAAGAACCACCTCCTTGACCTGCTCAAGCCGCTGCTGCAAAAGCTTCGCTCCGAGGGCCGAGAGGTCGAGACGACCGCTGCGCATCTCATCATCGATCAGATTGGCATAACGTTTCAGCTCGGCGACATCCTTCTGTAAGAGAAATCGTTTCTGACCATCGAGCTGTTTAAGATAGAGATCAAACGCCGCCTGTGAGAGTTGATCGTTAAAACTCTTATGACTGTAGTGGTATCGCCCGATTTCCTCACGCAGCACATGGCTGAGCAGACGGGTACGATCGCTCCCCTCGAGCGAGGGAGATACCGTCAGAGCGTAGGCCGTGGCCGGAATGGGGGCAAAAATGAGGAGGCAAAACACCAGATGCGCCATGAACCGACGCAAGGCGAACGGAGAAGGGAGAGACGACATGGGAAAACAAGTCCTTTCCATCAGTCGGGTGAATATGAGTACCGGTGTTAATCTAGCACGTTCCAGAAGGAGGGGGGGGAAGTTTTTCCCTCACAACAGGCACATCAGTCGACAACGGCAGGCGTAGATAGAAACGGCTCCCCCCGCGCGACGATCTTTCAACCCCGGCCACACCGCCGTGAACCCGTGCGACCTCGCGCACCAGAGCGAGCCCGAGGCCGGTCCCGCCAATACGCTGGCCACTCTCTCGATCAAGTCGGTAAAAACGTTTAAAAATCTTTTCCCGGTCGGTTGTCGGAATTCCCGGACCGGCATCATCGACATAAAGATCGAGCACCTCATCATCCTGCTGGGCGCCAAGAATGACGATGCTCTCCTGGGGCGCATATTTGAGCGCGTTAGAAACATAGTTTTTAAGCGCCTGAAGCAGCTTCTCCTCATCTCCCATAAGAACCGGCAAATCGCCGGGCGCGGCGATCTGTAACTGCGGTGACTCCTCGGCACGGCAAAAGAGACTGGTCACCTCATGCAGCAGCGGCAGCACCGCCACCGGCTGAGGGTTCTGAATCTCACTGAACCCGGCCCGAAGACGCTGGAGGTTGAGTAAGTTATCGATCAGGTCGCGCAAGCGCTCTCCTTCGCGATAGACAATGTCGAGATATTCCAACTGTTGGGGGCGCTCAAGCTCGTTTTTAATCATGAATTCGGTAAAACCGAACATCGCCGTTAAGGGGGTGCGCATCTCATGGCTGACCGATGAGAGCATCTCATCCTTGAGCTGTTCGACACTGGTACGCGCCGAGACGTCGCGCACGATGGCCACCAGCATCGGCCTCCCTCGCCAAATGAAACTTGAAAGAGAGAGATCGGTAGTCACTCGGGATCCATCTGCACGACGGTGTTCAACAATCCGCAAAGCGTTCTCATCTTGCGACAAAAGATCCTCACGCAGCGTTGTCGCGACTCCGACATCAACGAAGAGCTCACTAAACGCGATCTCTTTCCAGCCCTCATCCTCCCAACCATAAAGCCGCTCCGCCGCTTCATTGACCTCAACAATCGCATCGCTTTTAGCATCGATGACAACAATGGCATCTCGTTCAGCGCTGAAAAGACGATGATACTTCGCCTCCGAATCTCGCAAAGCCTCATCGATACGGCGCCGTTCGCGGATATCAACAACGATATTGGCGAGCAACGAGGGGCGGCCCTGTTCGTCAGCGATCGCAAAAACCGTCTGCTCAGTAGGGATCACCTCTCCCGTCGAAGCAAGCAACTCAAGTTCACCACGCCAACTCTTGCCGGAACGCACCTGCGGCAGCACCGTCTCGACCAGAAAGGGTCGCAAGGTCTCGGGGTAAAATTCCGCCACCCTCCTCTCCGACTCGGAATCCGGGCCAGCAAGACCAAGCAACTGGCGCAACGCCGAATTCATGAAAAGGATGTCGCCATTGAGAGCCGCGACCCCCATCCCCTGATCTGAGGAGTCAACAAATTTGCGGTAAATCTGCAGGCGTCTTTCTGTCTGGCGGCAACGAAAGACACTGACAAGAAGAATGGCAACAATCGCAAGAAGGAAGAAGCTGAGCATCCCGACGTGGGAAAATGTCGCGCCGGCCGCCAGAACGGCAACCGGCTGGGGATCTAGGGAAAAGGGAGGGAGTGAAAACAACGACGTGAATCTCCGATTTGAGAGAATATCAGGTCAGGGAAGTCTAACGCCCGATTCGCGTTTGACAAGTCATCCCTTTCTCCTACGGTACATTCTCAGAGATCGCCTCGTCGCTTTTATGCAGTTGCCCCAGACCGAAGAGGGCCCGAATATCTTCCAGCACCAGATAGAGGGCCGGTATCAGCAGCAAGGTAATTCCGGTGGCGAAGAGGATTCCGAAACCGAGGCTGATCGCCATCGGGATCAGAAAGCGTGCCTGTACACTCGTCTCGAGAATCATCGGCGCCAGGCCGAAGAAGGTGGTCAATGACGTCAGGAGAATCGGCCGGAAACGACGCTGCCCCGCCTCGAGAAGAGCATCGACATGATTCCCCATCCCCCGTCGCAGGTTGCCGTTGGTGCGATCGATGAGCAAAAGTGAGTCGTTCACTACCACTCCGGAGAGGGCGACGATGCCGAACAGGCTGAGGATACTCAGGTTGTACCCCATGATCAGATGCCCGAGAAGGGCACCGATAATCCCGAAAGGAATCGCCACCATGATCAGAAACGGCTGGCTGTAGCTGCGAAAGACGATGGCGAGCAGAGCAAAGATGGCAAAGATGGCGAGCTGAAAACCCTCAAGCATGCTCCCCACCGAGTCGCGTCGCTCCTTCTCCTCCCCTTCAAGGTTGTAGCTCAACCCCGGATAGTCATGCGTCAACTCGAGCAGAACGCCTCCACGCAGATCCTCGAGAACCTCTTTAGCGGTTACCTGTTTGGCGTCGACACTGGCGGTCACATCGACCACCCGCTTGCGGTCGGTGCGGTGGATCTCGCTGAAACCGATCCCTGGTTCGATCTGCGCCGCTTCCTGCAGCGGAATTTCACCACCGTCGGGGGTGCGAATCCGCAAGTTCGCCAGATCCCAGACCGTCTTGCGCTCGGTTTCGGGATAGCGCACCATCACCCGTACCTCGTTACGCCCGCGCTGCAACCGCAGCGCCTCGGCACCATAAAAAGCACCGCGCACCTGCCGCCCGAGATCCTCGGAGGTGAGCCCGAGAGTCCGACCGGCGGGGGTGAGATGGAAGCGCAACTCCTTCTTCCCCTGAGCGTAGGTATCTTCAATGTCACTCACTCCGGGATAGGCGGAAAGCGCCTCACGCACCCGCTGCCGCGCCCGGTCGAGGACGGTGAAATCCTCATGCGCGAGCTGAACATCAATGTTCGCCCCCATATGGACGAGGTTGGTCTGAAAGGTGAGCGAGTCAACCCCGGCGACGTGCCCCACCGCTTCGCGCCAGCGCTGTGTCACCTCACTGCTCTCGACCCGGCGCTCTTCGCTCGGAGTGAGAAAGAGGGCGACATTGGTCAGATAGGCGCCACTTCCGGCCGTTCCGCCACCGGGTCCGCCACCGGCGATGGTCGAGCCGACCACCGCATAGAGGTTGCGCAGAATCGTCGGATCGGCCGAATGCTCGGCGTCGATCTCGGCAACCACCTGCTGCGCCTTCTCCTCAAGCAGACGCTGGATGCGGGCGGTTTCCTGCACCGAAGCATCACGCGGAAGCTGGGCCGCGGCGATGATGAGATCCCCCTCGACCGTCGGCATGAACTGAAACTTGATCACCCCGCCGCGCACCAGCCCCACAGCCAGCAGCAGGGCGCTGATACCGATGGCGACACTGGCGTAGCGATAGCGTAGGTTAAGATCGAGCAGACGCCGGTAAGGCCCGCTGATCAGGCGATCAAGAGCGTCACCAAAGCGACGACGGTTGCGATCGAGCGCTCCGAACAGGCCCTCTGAAAGTTCGCGCCGCTTACCGATGGCGAGATGAGCTGGCAAAACGAAGAGACACTCGATAAGCGAAACCAGCAGCAGGGTGATCACCACCAATGGGATGACGCCGATAAACTTCCCCATCATTCCGCTGACAAAGGCGAGAGGGAGAAACGCCGCCACCGTGGTGAGGATCGAGAAGATGACCGGGATCGCCACCTCCTGCACCCCCTCCACTGCCGCCTGCTGGTACGGTTTCCCCTGTTGGCGATGCTCGTAGATGTTCTCACCGACGACGATAGCGTCATCGACAAGGATCCCCAACGCAAGGATAAAGGCAAAGAGGGAGATCATGTTGATCGACACCCCGAGCGATGGCAGCAAAAAGAGGGTGCCGAAGAAGGAGATGGGGATACCAACCATTACCCAAAGGGCGAGGCGAATCTCGAGGAAGAGACCAAGAACGACCAGCACCAGAGAAAGGCCGATCCAGGCGTTCTTGGTGAGCAGTTCCATACGGCTGCTCAACATCTCGGAGGTATCATTCCAGGTGGCAATCCGCACCGAGGGGGGAAGCTGTACCCGCTTTTCTTTGACAAAGGCATGGACGATTTCGGAGATCTCCGTCGGCTTTTGCTCGCCGACCCGGTAGACCTTGACCATCGCCGCCGGATGCCCGTCGAAACGGGCGAACTCGTCGGTATCGCGNAAGGTGTCGCGCACCGTAGCGATATCCCCGAGCCGCACCCGGGTCCCATCGGCGGCACTGACGATGGTGAGGTCAGCGTACTCCTCGCCCCAGTATCGCCGTTCTTTGGTGCGCAGCAAGATCTGGCCGCCATCGGTCTTGATCGTCCCGCCGGGGAGATCGACAGAGGCCTGGCGCAGCTGCGCCGCCACCCGCTCCATAGTCAGACCGTAACGACGCAGATCGGTCTCGGCGATCTCCACCGCAATTTCAAAAGGGCGTACCCCACCGAGCTCGACCTGAGTGATCTGCGGCAAAGAAAGGAGCTCGTCACGCAGCGCCTCGGCCCGCTCGCGCAGGGAACGCTCGGAGAGTTTGCCATAGACCACCAGCGAGATCACTTCGCGGCGGTTGACCAGCTTACGGATCACCGCTTTCTCGGCGTCTTCGGGGAAGGTGGTGATGCGATCGACCTCCCCCTTGATATCCTGCAGGATAAGATCGACATCCTCGCCGCTGAGGATCTCGGCGGTCACCGTCCCGACACCTTCGGCCGCAAGAGCGGTAATCTCCTTGATCCCGTCGACAGCGGTGAGGTTCTCCTCAATGAGCAGGAGGATCCCCTCCTCCACCTCCTGCGGGCCGGCGCCGGGATAGGCGACGCTCACCTGCACCCGGTCAAGGGAGACCTCGGGGAAGACCTCTTGCTTGACCGTCGGCCCCTTGATCAGCCCCCCGACCACTAAGACCAGCATCAGCAGGTTGGAGGCCACATGATTGTGAGCCATCCAGCGCAGGGCACTCTTCATCAGCGTGGCTCCCAGGCAACAGTACGCAACTTCATCCCCGGTGCGGCGCCGGAGAGTGGCGAGACCACCACCTGATCCCCGGCGGCAAGTCCGGCGCTCACGAGAACTTCGCCGCGCCCCTGCCGCAACACGCTAACCGGGTGGATTGCCAAACCCTCGTCCGTTGCCAGCCAGACCTGCTCGTCGTCGCGCAGCGCCTGCTGCGGCAACACCATCAGTTCGGGATAGTGTGTCCCTTCCAGTTCGACCTCAACCAGCATTCCGGCCGTCAGGGGAATCGCCGGCGGATTTTGAGTTTTAAGACCGTAGGGATCCTCCACTGTCACCACCACCCGCGCCATCCGCCCTTTGGCATCAACCTCCCCCAGCGAACGGGAGAGAACGCCAGACCAGACGCGGCTCTCGCCGGCGGCGAAGCGGATCGTTGCCAGCGCCCCGCGGGAACCGGGACGGGTCGGGATCGTGAGCCAGCGCAGTTCGGAGAGTGGAAGCGGCACAACGATCTCGGCCCGGGCGGTCCCGGCGTATTCACCAACGGTCGTCCCGGATCGCACATACTGCCCCAACGCCAGCTGCTCGGAGCGGATACGGCCATCAAAAGGAGCAAGCAGGCGGGTCCGCTCAAGATCGAGACCGGCCTGTTCCAGCGCGGCGGCAGCCGCAGCGCGGGCCGCGACCGCACTTTTAAGCTGCGGTTCGTAACGGGCCAACGGCGGCGCTTCTTCTCCGTCAGGGTGAAGCGCCTGCCATTCGTTGACGGCAATCTCGGCCTGAATTCGCACCGTCTCGAGATCAACGTCGGCTTTGGCCAGAGCGGCGCGCTTCTGCTCGAGGGTGAGACGATAATCGGCAGGATCAATGGCGAAGAGAAGCTCGCCTTGTTTAAAAAATCCCCCTGCCTGCAGCGCCGGTGCGATCTCGACCACCTTGCCGCTCACCTGCGGAATGATGGAGATCTCCTGCTGCGGCTGCACCGTCCCGGTCCCCATAACGGTCAGCGTTCGCGCTTCCGGAGCCACGCTCAAAACCTCAACCAGTGCTCCAGGGATGACCGGGACCTCCTTTTGAGGAGGTGTCTTAAGTTTCACCAGCAGGACCATGCCGACTCCACCCAAAAGGAGGATCAGAATCGGTAGGTAGAGACGGAGACGGGAACGGCTCATGATGAAGATCCTTCTTTTTTGACGTCGGCTCGCAGAAGGTCGAGTCGCGTCGTCATCCAGGTCCCGCCCAACACCCGGGCAAGACCGATACGGTTTGAGATCGCTTGACGCAGGGCCGTCAGAAGTGCACTCTGGGCCTCATTCTTCTGCAGACGGGCCTGCAGCAGGGCGGGGCTGTCGATCCCCCCTTGGGCATAGCGTGAGACTGCGAGACGCAAAGTCGCCTCTTGAGCGGTGGCTGCCGCCGCAAAAGCAGCAACACGCGTCTCGGCGCTGGCGTTGGCGTGGAGTGCCTCATCCACCTCGTTAAAAGCAGTCAAAAGACTCTGCTGGTAAAGAGCTAGCTTCTCTTTGACCACCGCCTTCTGGCGCTCGACCTCGGCACGCCGTTTTCCCCCATCGAAAAGGGGGACCGTCGCCTTGAGCAGGAGGCTCCAGAAGAGCTGTCCTGAATCGAGCAGGGTCGCCAGCTCACTGCTGGCACCGCCGCCAGCCGCCATCAGATTAAAGGAGGGGAAGCGATCTGCAATGGCCGCCGCCACGCGGGCATCGGCGGCAAGGAGCCGCTCCCTTGCAGCGATAATGTCGGGACGATTTTGCACCAACTGAGATGGCAGCCCGGCGGGAAATTCCGCAACCAAAGGTGGTAGCGGCGTCAGCGTTTCGCTCTCGCCAGCGGGAGTACGCCCAAGCAGCAGCGCCATCCCCCGGGTCGCCGTCGCCACCCCCTGCTCCAACAGCGGAATCTGAGCCTCAACACCGGCAAGCGTCTGCTGCGCCTGATAGAGGAAGGAGCTGTCACTCAATCCTCGTTGGTACCGCCTCTCACGCTGTTGCAACAACTGCCTGAGCAACGCCTGATTCTCTCGCTGTAGTTGCAGCTGCTGGTACTGCTCACGGCGAAGAAAATAGAGATCGGCGAGTTGGGCCGAGAGGCTGAGGCAAAGGCTCTCGAGTTCGGCTCGGGCCGCCACCACATCACGATCAGCCGCCTTGGTTTTCTGCCGGTTCTTCCCCCAAAAATCGACCTCAAAGGAGGCTGCCGGCGAAAGCTGATAACTGTCGGCGGTCACGGAACGCCCCAAAACCTGCGATCTCGCCCGACCGACGCTCCCTTCAAGTGAAAGGTTTGGCAAAAGAGCGCTGCCGCTTTGCCGAGCCAGTGCTTCGAGCTGCTCGAGGCGGGCGATTCCAGCCACGAGATCGAGGTTTCCGGCAAAGAGCTCTTCCATCAAGGTGTCAAGTCGGGGATCAGCAAAACGCTGCCACCAGAGCTGCTCCGGCTGCAGTCCCCCCCCGACCGTCGGCTGCGAATAGCTTGCGGGGAGAGGCGAAGGCGGCCCCCCCCTGTCGCCAGCGACAAAACCGCTGCAGCCGCTCAAGACCAGAGTGAGCCACGAGGAGACGACAAGGAGAAGAAACGATCTGAGCATCACGCCTCCATGGCGGGAACGAGAAAGTCGAGGAGATGATCGGCAATGCGGGTCGGGTCATCACCGCAGTCAACCCCGGCCGGACACCAGAGAAGCCGACCGGCGCGACACATTAGATGACCGAGAGAACCGAGGGCAAACTGTAGCCGCCAGAAGACCTGCTCTGAAGAGAGCTGGGGAAGAGCCACCTGCAGTGCAACATAAAACTCATCAAGAAGAGGTGTCATGTGGCGGAAGAAGATTTGCCGCATGGTCTCATCCGAATCGTTGAACATCCGTCCAAGGAGTAGAAGAAAGTCAGCATTCTCTTCTTTGCGCCAAAGAGAGATCGTCGGCTCAATGAACGCTTTGAGGACCACCCCGCTAGACGGCAGACGGTCTTCGCAACTCGCCGCCTCAAGTTCTTGTTGCAGCAAGCTCTTACGCTCTTCGTTCAGAGGCAGAATGCGACGACAGAAGACCGCCTCAATCAGTCCCTCTTTGCTGCCAAAATGGTAGTTCACCGCCGCCAGATTGACATTCGCGTCGCGGGTGATAGCACGCAGCGACGCACCATGGTAGCCACTTAGGGCGAAACAACGCTCGGCGGCGTCGAGGATGCGAGTTTTAGTCTCACTCGGTTGTATCATTGACAGGGTCTCCTTGCTTCATCGTCCCCTCCGGGGGTTCGGATTGAATCGTCTGATCTAAACCAATGTTTAAAACATGTCAAGCCAAAACCCCCTGTCAACCCTAGGGAGACAAAATGTGATCTTTTCGCCTATAATGACCTCTGAATCAAGAAAGGATGGTTTATGCCTCTACGTCAACGCGACGCCGTACTCACCCTGCTCGACACATTGAGTGAACGTTATCTGCAAGGGAAAGCCCGTTCATTGAAGCTGGCGGTCATCACCCTGCTCGCCCGCGGCCACTTGCTGCTTGAGGATATCCCCGGTCTTGGCAAAACGACACTGGCGTTGGCACTGGCGCGCAGCCTTGGGCTCTCCTTCGGTCGGGTTCAGTGCACCAGCGACCTCCTCCCTTCGGATATTACCGGCCTTTCGATTTTCGACCGGGAGAAGGGGGAATTTCGCTTTGTCCCGGGGCCGATCTTCAACAACATCCTCCTCGTCGATGAGATCAACCGCGCCACCCCTCGAACCCAAAGCGCCCTGCTCGAAGCGATGGAAGAGAAGCGGGTCACCGTTGAGGGAACGACCTACCCTTTGCCGGAGCCGTTTCTTGTCATCGCCACCCAGAACCCGGTGGAGCAGGTCGGGACCTTCCCCCTCCCTGAGTCACAGCTCGACCGTTTCATGGTCAGTACCGGCATCGGTTACCCTCCCGCCGAGGTGGAACAGGCGATCATTCGCGGCGGCAGCATTCGTGACGATATTCTCGCTATCAAACCTCAGCTCACCGTCGCGGCTCTGGCCGAGGCACAACAGTCTGTACTCAACGACATCTATCTCGGGGATAAGGTCGTCGGCTACATTCATGCCCTGATGGAGGCGAGTCGCGTCCACCCGATGGTCCTTTCAGGGATCTCAACCCGCGGCGGCATCACCCTCGCAGAGGCCGCCAAGGCACACGCCTATCTCGACAACCGCGACCATGTCATCCCCGAAGATCTGCAGGCGGTGGCGGTCGCCACCGGCGCCCATCGACTCGTTCTGCGCCCCGAACATGAAGGGGTTGCCAAGAAAGGGGTACTCACATCGCTGCTCGACGCCCTGCCGGTCCCCCAGGTCTGAAACTGACCCGGGCCGGTATCCTCTATATCGGCATGACTCTTTTCCTCGGATTCTCGGCCGTCAACACCGGCAACAACCTCCTTTATTTGGTGGTCTCGGTCCTGCTCGGCTTTATGGCGATCTCGGGGTTGCTTGGTAAACGCAACCTTGACGATGTCTGGATCGCAATTGAGACGCCCGATGAAATTTACGCCGGCCTTCCCACTCTGCTCACCGTTCAACTCGAAAATCGTCGCAAGGCAGGAGCCTTCCTCCTCGACATCGAGCTTGAAGGTAAGAGTGTTCTCTTCCCTGCCACCGCCGGGGGGAGCAGAGCGGCGCTGCCACTTTCCGCCCGTTTCGAGAACCGTGGGCGCCAACCGCTGCCAACACTGCGACTACGCTCTATCTACCCGGTCAATTTTTTTATCCGTAGCCGCGCCATCCCTTTCGACGAAGAATTGATCGTCTTCCCCCGGCTACGCCAGCTGGTACCCGAGATTGCGGGAGAAGGCGAGAAGGAGCCTGGCGAGCACCAAGAGAGAGGACGGGGCCACGAAGGCGAATTGAATCGTATCAGTGACTACAGCGGGCGCGAACCGTTGCGGCAGATCCACTGGAAACTCTCCGCACGGCAGGACCAGCTCAAAGTGAAGGAGTTTTCGCCGCCTCAGGGCGAACCTCTCATGATCGATCTGCAGCAGATTGCTGCCCGCAACCTCGAAGAGCGGTTGAGCATCGCGGCGACCCTGGTCGCCAGCGCCATTGCAGCAGGCCACCCCACCGGCCTCAACCTGCCCGAAAGGCAGGTTCCGCCGGCAAGCGGACGCACCCACAAACTGCACTTGCTACGGGAACTGGCTCTCTATGATCGCCCTTAGAACCCTTCTCAATATCTGTGTCTACAGCGTCTCTCTCCTCGGCGTTGCTCCGCTCTACCTCTACCTTGAACCGCTGGCCCAGATCGTCCTCCCGCTGGCCTGGGGCGCTGGACTGATTGCCGACATCCGCAAGCGCCCCCTTGTGCCGCCGCTGCCGGCGACCCTGATCTCGATTCTCGTCTTTTTCTACTACGCTTTCCAAATCAGCCGTACCACACTGGTCGAACCGGTGACCAACATCCTCGCCCTGTTGCTTGTGATACGTCTGATCACCGCCAAAAACAGCCGAAACTATCTGCAGATTTTCGTCCTTTCCCTTTTCGCTCTTGCAAGCTCGACCCTCTTGACCTTAAGTCTCGCTTTCTTCATCTTCCTGCTTCTGCAGGTTGGCGGCATCACCAGCGGCCTGCTCTTGCTCTCTTTTTTTCATCGCTCCCCCGAGCTGCAACTGCGCCCCCCGCAACTCAGAACACTGCTACGCCCCCTGCTCCTTCTGCCGCTCGGGTCGCTTCTTTTGATGTTCCTCTTTTTCGCCATCCTCCCCCGTACCCAGCGCCCTCTGTGGGATTTTCTCAATCCCGCCGGGAGTGCCAACACCGGTTTTTCGGAGCGCGTCGCACCTGGGACGGTCTCCTCCATGTCCTCCACCCGACGGATGGTCCTGCGAGTCGAGGGGCCCCGGCAAGCGACAAACGATCTCTACTGGCGCGGCATCGTTTTGAACCGACCTGTCGGGGGCAGCTGGATTCGAGCCGAGGCCCCTGAGGAGTCGGTGGTTCGACTTCAAGGGGATGAGCATGTTGAGCTGACCTACTACCCGGAACCGGGAGCGAGTCGCTACCTGCCGACCCTCGATACCCCAGAGAGGGTGACCGGTTTTCGCACACGGGCTCAAGAAGACCTCATCTTTACCCAGCGCGGCCACAAAAACCAGAGGATCTCATACCGTGGCATCTCCCGTCCCGGAGCTATTATCATCACCAGCAAACAGCCTGAATCACCCTTCTGGCTCGCCACCGGTACGGTCTCCCCCCGCCTGCGACAAACCGCTGAGGAACTGAAAAATCGGGGCGACACACCCTCCGAGCGCCTCGCCGCCCTCGACCGCTTTTTCCTGGCCCAAGAACTCACCTTCTCCGTTGAGGAACTCAGTCTCAGCGACGACCCGGTCGACGATTTCCTCTTTGTCAGCAAGCGTGGCTACTGCGAATTTTTTGCCTCTGCCTACGCTACACTTCTGCGACTACTCGACATTCCGGCCCGCCTGGTCGGTGGCTACTACGGCGGAGAGTACAATGAGCTGGGAGGATACTACCGGATCAACGAGTCGATGGCCCATGTTTGGGTTGAAGCCTATCTCCCCCATGGAGGGTGGCAACGCATCGATCCAAGCCTCTTTGCCGTCAATGCCGAAGAGAGTAGCCTGAATCTGCGTAATAACGCTCTGAGCTGGTCCCGACAGATGGCCGACAACATTGACTATCTCTGGAACAAAGCGGTCATTACCTATGACTTCGAGGGCCAGATCACCCTGGCGCGTCGCGCCGGAGAACAGCTTCAACGCTTTGAGGCAAAATCACTGTTGGAGGAGGGAGGAAAAGGGGGGGTGGTTCTTGCCCTCGTCGTCGGAGGAGCTATCTTCTGGTTTATCCTCTCCCGGCGGAGAGAAACACCGCGCCAGCGCCTACTTCATGCTTATTTGAAGCTGCTGCGGCGCCGCCACGGCATCACCATCCATGAAGGTGAAAAGGGGCTGCTGGCGTTGGCGAAAGAATTAAAGGACTCCGAGGCGATCCACTTTGCCCAGATCTACAGCGCCAACCTCTATCGCGATCGACCACTCGATGCGGCAACGACGGCGGCTCTGCGCGACAGTTTGCGCCGGATGCGGCGTCACAAGGGCTGACTGATTCCTATGACGACGACTCGGGAGAGGACCGACGCCGACCACGGCGTCGCCCGCCACGGCGTCGAGGGCGACGACCGGAAGAAGAGGGGGGAGGGTTATCAGCCGGCGCCGACGACTGCTCCTGCTCACAGAGGATCTGCTGCCAGGTCTCTGCCGGCACCACCTCTTCGGCAACCCGGCACCAAAGATTGTAAAGTTCAAGACCACGCGGAGTCATGGGATGCCGGACAAAACGACGCTGCCCCCGCTGCCCCGGTCCCCGGCGGAAACGGAAACAAGCAATGAGCAGTTCGCGGGCAAGATGGCGAATGCCGTGGGCAATATGGAAATAGGCACAGTGAGGTGTAAGAAGCTCGTTGGCCAGATGGAGCGCCTCACCAATCGTCTTGATTTCACGACAACCGGTGAGAAACGGGGCGAGAAACAGGCTCGCCAGACAAAAGGCCTCCTCCGGCACCACCCCTGAAGCGGTCCGTTGATCGACCTCGGAAAGCAGAGCGTAGGTCGCCTCCCCCCCCTCAAAACCGGCAAGTAGCGGCGCCAACATGCCGTATTCTGCGGCTGCCCGCAGAACCGGTGCCGCAACCTTATGCCGAAAAAGCTCCATCAACTCCTCTCGAATCCGCGCCGGGGCGGCAGTAGCGATCTGTGGCGCGCAACCGAGAATCCCCTCTTGCGCCGCGGGGTCGAGAGTGAAGCCAAGCCGTGCGGAGAACTCAAGGGCCCTCAGCATCCGCACCGGGTCCTCGGCGAAGCGAACCTCCGGCTCTCCAATGGTCCGGATACGGCGTGCCTCAAGGTCTTTCAGACCACCGACATAATCGATGATTGAGAAAGAGGCGATATCGTAGAACAGGGCGTTGATGGTAAAGTCGCGGCGGAAAGCGTCTTCCTGTGGCGTGCCGAAAACATTCTCGGCAAAAAGAAAGTGATCGTTGGGATCTTCCGGAAGCTCTCCCTCTTCGGGCTGCCGCCGGAAAGTTGCAACCTCGACCACTTCGCCACCGAAGCGAACATGGGCAAGACGGAAGCGACGTCCGACGAGAAAGCAGTTGCGAAAGAGCTTCTTGACCTGATTTGGGGTAGCGTTGGTCCCGACGTCGAAATCTTTGGGGGTGCGATCAAGCAGCAGATCTCGAACCCCGCCACCCACGAGGAAGGCTTTGAACCCCTGCCGATGCAGGCGATACATCACCTTGAGGGTATTTTCGCCAATCTGACTGCGGGAGATCGGATGTTCGGAGCGCGAAAGGATGATTGGATCAGGTCCATGCATACTGCGTGATCACTTATCGGAAAGGAATGGGGCGATGCGGTGACCGCCAAAAAATGCCGTACTGTTTTATCAGAAATGGAATTCCTTTGCAAAGAGGCAATCATCTCGCCGCTTGAAATCCTTCCATTTTCCTCGTAGAGTAGCGGCCTTTCCCCTCCAAATTCGAGACGAATATCATGCCTCACCCTTTTAATCTGCTCGTCATTCTCGGCGCCACCGCCAGTGGCAAAACCACGCTGGGGGTTCAGATCGCCACACAGCTCGACGGCGAGATCATCTCGGCTGACTCGCGCCAGGTCTTTCGCGGAATGGACCTCGGCACCGGGAAGGATCTCGAGGAATATGGGGAGATCCCCTACCACCTCATCGACATCCTTGCTGCCGGGGCGGAATTCAGCGTCTTCGATTTTCAGAAGAGATGCTACAACGCCATCGAGACGATCCGCCAGCATGGGCAACTGCCGCTGCTGGTCGGCGGCACCGGTCTTTATCTTGACGCGGTACTGCGCGGCTACCGTATGGTCGAGGTACCGGAGAACCCGCTCCTTCGTGCCGAACTCGCTCATCTCAATGACGCCGCGCTGGCGGCCCGCCTCACTACCCTGAGACCACAGCAGCATAACCGCACCGACCTCGAGGATCGGCAGAGGCTGATCCGTGCCATCGAAATCGCTCTGGGCGAAGCCGAAGCGGCAGCGACTCTCCCTCCGCCTCCCCCCATCTCTCCCACAATCTTCGGCCTGCGCTGGCCTCGCCCTCTGTTGCACCAGCGGATCAGCCACCGATTGAAGCAGCGACTTAAGGCCGGAATGATTGCCGAAGTCGAAGCGCTCCACGCATCCGGGGTCAGCTGGAAACAACTCGACAACTACGGCCTTGAGTACCGCTTTATCAGCCGCCATCTGCAGGGTGAACTCAACCTCAACGACATGACCCAGCAGCTCGCCAGTGCCATCCGCCAGTTTGCCAAGCGACAGGAGACCTGGTTTCGCCGCATGGAGAAGCAGGGAACGACCATCCACTGGCTCGATGGCGAGAAGGATCCTTTCGCCCAGCTGCAGCACCATTTGGAGCGACTCGCCTCGTGACCCCTCCCCCCTTCTTTGCCCGCTACCGCCGCCAACGCCCCCTCCCCGGCACGTGGCAACTCGAAGGCGGCGACAAAGGCTACACCGGCGCTATCGTCATCCCAGCACTGGCCGAGTCCGAGTCTCTCTTTCTCACTCTCGATGCTCTTGCCGCCACGCCCCCTGTTACGGGGGAGCGCTTCCTTGCCGTAATTGTTGTCAATGCTCGTGCCGATGCCCCAGATGCAGAACAGTATGACAACCAGCGCACTCTCCAACGCCTACACAATGCGCCGCCCTTACGACCCGATCTTGATCTTACCTGGGTCGATGCGACCTCGGTCGGTAAAGAACTACCCCCCAATGCGGGGGTTGGACTGGCCCGCAAGATCGGTTTCGATCTTGCTCTTGAGCGCCTCGCCGGTCCGCAATCCTTGTTGATCTCACTCGACGCCGACACCTTAGTCGAAGCGAGTTATCTTCGAGCCTTGACTGATCATTTTGCGGCAAGCACTTCAGGTGGGGCCGTCCTCCCCTTTCGTCATCAGCACGCTGCGACCCCTGACCTGCAGGAGGCGGTCGATCGTTACGAACTCTATCTGCACGGCTACCGCCTCGGCCTTGAACTCGCCGGCTCCCCTTACGCCTTTCACACCATCGGCAGCGCTTTTGCCTGTCGCGCCAGCGCTTACTGCGCCGCCGGAGGAATGAACCGACGCCATGCCGGAGAAGATTTCTATTTTTTGCAACAGCTCGCCCGCACCAGTGGAGTCGCCCAACTTGTTGGCACCACAGTGCACCCCTCCCCCCGGATCTCTCACCGCACCCCCTTCGGAACGGGTCAAAGCGTCGCTGCCTACGCTGCGGGGCGCAACGATATCACCCTCTACCCCATCGAAGCCTTCCTGCTGCTCCGACAAACCCTGCAGCTGCTCGCTTCCGGTCACAACCGCACAGCACAGATGATTCTCGAAGATGCTGCACAAATCGTTGAGAGTCTCGCCACCTTTCTTGAACAGCAAAAACTGCGCGCTATTTGGCCAAAACTGCAACAGACCCACCGCGAATCGCAACGATTCCAACACGCCGTATCGACCTGGTTCGATGGGCTTAAGAGCCTGCGCCTGCTCCGCTTCGCCAGTGACCCATTTGGTGGGACCCTCCCGGTGGATGAGGCGATTCCCCCTCTGCTGGCCGCAGCCGGGCTAACATCGGAGGGGGGCCCCAGCGACTGGCTCGAACGACTGCGCTGCTGACCTCTCTTTTCTCTCAACGTAAAAACGCCCCGGCTGCTCACATGCAGCCGGGGCGTTTTTACGTTGAGAGAAAGCAGGATTATCCCTGCATGTTCACCGCTTTGATGAAACGGGCATCCACCGCTTCGGCGAGCTCGGCGATCGTCGCCTCGTCGGCTTCACTGTCGAGAGAGAAGACCACCATCGCCTCCCCCGCTTTTTCCTTGCGCCCGAGGTTCATGTTGCCGATATTGACGTTACGGTGACCGAGAATGGTGCCGATTTTGCCGATCAGGCCCGGTTTATCATCGTAGGAGATGACAAGCATATGCGGTTCGGGAGCGAAGTCGGTCAAGAAATCGCGCATCTTGACGATCTTGGGAATCCCTTCGAAGAGAGTTCCAGCGATGGTCCGCTTCCCTTCCTGCGACTCAATGCAGATCGTCAGCAGACTGGAGAATGACTCGGATTCGGTGGTTCGGCTCTCCTCGACCGCGATCCCCATATCGCGAGCCACAAGGCGGGCGTTGACCATGTTCACCTCTTGATCGGTCTGCCGATTAAGAAGAGCGGCAAGACCACAAACCGTCAGCGGCGCACAGTCATAGCGGGCGATCTTACCGTTGTAGCTAAAGGTCACCTTGTTGGGGTTGGGCGGAGCGAGTTGCGCGATAAAATCGCCGATCCGCTGCACCAGATCCATGAAAGGCTTCATGTGCTCCATCAGGTCGGGGTCGAAGCGCGGGATATTGACGGCACTCTCAAGCGGACGTCCATCGAGATAGTTGACGATCTCGCGACTGACATCAACCGCCACGTTCTTCTGAGCTTCAAAGGTGTTGGCGCCAAGGTGCGGGGTCACCACCATCTTGGGATGGGCGATCAACTTTTTCAACGTCTCGGTGGCGGGGGGCTCTTCACTCCAGACGTCAAAAGCCGAGCCGCAAACCTTATCGCTCTCGAGCGCCTCGAGCATCGCCTCTTCCTCGATAATCCCACCACGCGCGCAGTTGATGATGATCACGCCGTCCTTCATCCCGGCAAAGTGTTCAGAAGTGATCATCCCCTTGGTCTCTTCGTTCAAGGGGGTATGGACCGTGATAATGTCGGAGAACCGAACGATCTCTTCAAGGGAAACAAGGCGAACACCAAGATCTTCGCCGCGCTTTTCCGAGACATAGGGGTCACAGGCGATCACTTCAGCCTCAAAGGCCTTGCAGCGGGTCGCGACCCGACCACCGACCTTGCCGATACCGATGACACCAATGGTCTTCCCCTTAAGCTCGTAACCGGTAAAGGGAGCCCGTTTCCACTCGCCGCTTTTGAGGCTGGCGTTGGCGATGGTGATATTGCGACAAAAGGAGAGGAGAAGTGCCATGGTATGTTCGGCCGCCGAGTTGACGTTACCGAAAGGGGCATTGACGACAATGATCCCTTTGTTGCTCGCCGCCTCGACATCGACATTATCGATACCAACCCCGGCGCGGGCGATAATTTTAAGGTTGTGGGCATGCTCGATCAAAGGAACGTCGACACGGGTACCACTCCGGGTCACCAGGGCGTCGTAGTCGCCGATAATCTGGTGCAGTTCATCGGTCGGCAGACCGAGACGGACGTCGATACTGATACGGGCATCGTCGACAAGGGGCTGCAGCCCTTCCTGGGAAATTTCGTCGGTAATAAGGACTCTCATGGGATCACCTTTCTAGCCGCAGGGAGGATGGCGGGTCCGCCGCTCCAGAACAGAGCGGGATACGGGCGAGCCTGAAAAAGACGAAGTCTAGTTCCTTGCCTCGTCGCTGTCAACTACGTAAACCGAATCGCGTCTGACAACAACGAGACAAGCAGGTGAAACAGGGTCACTTTCTGGTGGTACGTCGCATATTCCTATGGTAACATGCGGCCCTCTTAATCTGTCATGCCGTTATCAACTCTCAAGGAGGAGACTTACACCATGCGCAAACTGGTTCTCGCCCTGCTTCTTATTTTCACCACCAGCGGCGTTGCAACAGCTGGCGATTACGACTTCAACTTCTCGGCCATTGCCAACGACACATTTAAAACCGTCGTCCGCGAAGCAGGCCTGCTCAGCGCTTACCGTGGCGTCGCCCCGGCCGAACCGCAGGGCTTGACCGGTTTCGATGTCGGCGTCGAGCTCAGTCTGGTCGAGCTCGACAGCAAGTGGGATCAGGTCTTCCTCGGAGGCGACACGCCGGGGTACCTCCCGGTCCCCCGAGTCCACGTCCGCAAAGGCCTCCCTTTTGGCCTTGACGTCGGTGTCAGCCTCACCCAGATCCCTGAGAGCGATATGCAGGTGATCGGGGGCGAACTACAGTACGCCATCCTCGAAGGGACGACCGCGACACCGGCCCTCTCCATCCGTGGCAGCTACAGCACCGTCAACGGGATTGACGACCTCGACCTCGAAACTTATGCTGCCGACGCGGTCATCAGCAAGGGGATCCTCATGTTTACCCCCTACGCCGGAGTCGGTATCGTCCAGATCGATGGCGAATACACCGGCGGCACCAACGCAGCGATCGGCAGCGAAGACTTCACCGAAACCCGAGTCTTCGCCGGGGTGCAGATGGCGATCGCCCTTCTACGCCTCACCGTCGATGCCGAGTTTTCCCAAACGCCGATCTACACCGCCAAACTTAGCCTCGGCTGGTAATAACCTTACGGATCATCTGCGGCACGCCCCGCTCTGGTGGTGGCGTGCCGCTCTTTTTTTCATCCTGTCCCGCTCGACGGGCCGACACGAGAAACGAGTCACCCCGCAATGTCTTCAAGCCCCAACGCATCCGCTTCGCAGCTGACCTTTCTGCGCAACATCCGTACCCGCAGCATTCAGATCGGCTATCTCGCCGCTCTGGCATCGCTCCTCTTCACCCCGATGCTGATCCCGGCCGATACCGTCGGCCAGCGCGTGATCGGCGTTCTCGGCTACATCCTTATCGCTATGGGTGCCCTCGGGCGGATGTGGTGCACCGTCTACATCGGCGGGCGCAAAAAACAGACACTGGTGACGGAGGGGCCTTATACTCTCTGTCGCAACCCGCTTTACCTCTTCAGTACCTTCATCGTCTTCGGCGTCATCGGCATGCTCCCCAGCCTCGTCTTTGCCATCATCGCCGTCGCCTGCTTTGTCCTCTTTCACGCCTTCGCCATCATCGGTGAAGAGCGGCTCCTCGCCGCCAACTTCGGCTCGGACTTCACAGACTACTGCGAACGCACCCCCCGCTTCATTCCTCGAATAGATGCGGTACGGGCGGCCTTTAAGGATGAGGGTTTCGGCGACTTCAGCCGCCGCCACGTCAGCCGTGGCCTCATCGACACCCTCGCCTTTCTTCTGATTCCGCTATTGGCTGAATTGGTGGTTCGCCTCCATGCCAGCGGGAAGCTCCCCTTCGGAGGCTAGACATATGGCGTCGTCGCCTATCTTTTCAGGCCAGATCATCTCCGTCGATGTCGAGGAGCATGAACTTCCCAACGGCAGACGCGGACGCTTTGAGATCGTCCGCCATAACGGTGGTGCCGCCGTCCTGCCGATCCTCAATGACGGTCGTCTTGTCCTGATCCGCCAGTATCGTGCTGCCGTCGGCCGCACCCTCGTTGAGATTCCGGCAGGGCGACTTGAAGGGAACGAATCTCCCGAGGCCTGCATCACACGCGAGCTCGCCGAAGAGGCCGGCTACCGCGCCGGGCAACTCTCCCCTTTGGGTAAGATGCTCAGCTCTCCCGGCTTCTGCGATGAGACGATTCACCTTTTCGTCGCCCGCCAGCTCACGCCGATTCCACCAAGCCCTGAAGAGGACGAAGTCATCGAGCCACTCCTTCTCTCCCCGACGGCCGCCCGGCAGTTGCTACAACAGGGAGGAATTGTCGACAGTAAGACCCAGCTCGCCCTCCTTCTTTACTTTTCCACCGAAGACGCCCCGTGACAAACGACTACCCCTCTTTCGCCTCGCCGCTCCACCTGCCGTTTAACCGCCAATCTCTGGCCCGCAACTTCACCCTTTCCCCGCCCGACGCCGTCCCCACTGGTGAGGGGGTATGGGTTTTGCGACAGGGGGCATCGATCCTCCTTGCTGAGAAAAACGGCGCTTTTTCCCTGCCGCAAGGGGATCTCCCGCCCCCCATTTCAGGGATGAACCGCCCTGAATTACCCATCGGCCTCTGGCAGGGAACCCCATGCCGAGCTCTTTCTCTGCCGTCCGAGCTTACGATTCCTGGGCTGACCCCGGTGAACCTCCTCGCGGATCCGCCCCAAATCGCGCCAGCCCTCCTCTCGCTCGGCGGGGTTGCCGGACAGATCCTCCACTGGCAACGCGGAAGCACCTTTTGTTCCCACTGCGCTGCGCCGACGGTCCCCCTCGCCCATGAATGGGGAAAGCGCTGCAGCGGTTGCGGCCATCTCCACTTCCCGTCAATCCATCCCTGCATTATTGTCCTGGTCAGACGCGGTCGCGAACTTCTTCTGACTCGCAAAGAGGGGTGGCCGGAGAATCGCTACAGTCTTGTGGCAGGGTTTGTCGATTTTGGCGAAGCGCTGTAAGAGACCGTGGTCCGAGAAGTGAAGGAAGAGACAGGAATTGAGGTAACCGCACCGCGCTATATCGGCAGCCAGAGTTGGCCCTTCCCGAGCCAGATCATGGCCGGATTCGTCGCCGACTACGCTGGAGGCGAGTTGGTGGTCGATCACCACGAGCTTGAAGATGCCCGCTGGTTCGACCGCGACACCTTGCCGAACCTGCCACCGCGCCGGAGTATCGCCCGTTATCTCATCGATAAAGCGTTACAGCAGAGATAAAAAAACCCCCGGGCGGGGACCCGGGGGACGCAAAATACCCCTTCAAGGGAAACAGCCGACTCTGGAGGAGGTTTGATGGCTGGACGACGGGATATCTGCGCAAAGCTCGAAACAGGGAAGATGTTTACACCTGTTTGGTTTTGCTAAAAATTTTTAGCTAAAATAACGTCAGGCTAAGAACAGGTCAAGAGGGAAAATGGTTAGACCGCAACAATCGACCCCACCAGGAGGCGAAGACTTCGTCACCCGCCGTTACCTTTTGCCCCGGCAGAGGATCGGCTATCTTCGATTCCTTCTCGAAAGCTACGACGGTCTCGCTTATGCTCGCACCCTCGATCCGCAACAAGCCGTGGTCGAAATCGCCTGGCCACCGTCACGCCAGCAGGATGTTGAAACGCTCCTCGCGACCCTCGCCTGCGAATGTCTCATGAGTCCACTGCCCGAACCGACCCCAGAACAAAGGAGTCTGCCATGACCGTCGAACGCGAAGAGCTGACCCGCCAAATTGATGTCGCCCCTTGGAACTGGATGCGTGCGCACCTTGAGCGGGGGGGGATCATTCTCGTCGATCCCTCCCTCGAACTAGCCGACGCCGCCGTTGCGATCGCCAAAGACGACAGCGTACTGATCGGCGGCTGGATCGCCAAAGGGATGCTTGGCAAACCGAGTGTCGAAGAGATCGCACAATGGGATGAGACCCCTCCGGTCTTCCGGATGGTCGTCGTCAGCCCCTATATTCTCGCCCAAATCTACACCCCCGACCCCGATGAGGTACCCCATGAGTGAGAAAAAACCGCTAAGTTGCCACAGCTGCATCGCCGTCTGGCGCCAACAAGGTGTCACCAACTGCTGGAGCGAGCCGGGCCAAGGCCCCGCCTCCCCCGGTTACTGCCCCTCCGAACGTGAAGGCGAAATTATCGGCGACGCCTTTGAGCGCTACCAGGGTGACGATGCCGATGCTAAGCTGGCAAAGGTCGCGGCAGTCGTTGAAGGGCTCTGCTATCAGCCGATCCCTGGCTCCGACACGGTCAACGCCCGCTGGACCCGGGTCGAAGATACCATCGCCCTGGCCCGCCTCATGGGGTGGGAAAAGATCGGTATCGCCACCTGCATCGGTCTGCTCGACGAGTCACAAAAGCTAACGGAGATCCTCACGGCCCAAGGCTTCAGCGTTGAGAGTATCTGTTGCAAGTCGGGGAGTATCGATAAACTCGACCTCGGTATCGGCGAAGAACATAAAGTTCGGCCCGGCACCTTCGAACCGGCCTGCAATCCCATCGCTCAGGCCCACCTGCTCAACGAGGCGAAGACCGACATGAACCTCATCGTCGGTCTCTGCGTCGGTCACGACATGCTCTTCGCCAAACACTCCGACGCCCCGGTCTCCACCCTCGTCGCCAAAGACCGGGTCACCGGCCACAACCCCGCCGCCGTCCTCTACGGTCAGAACTTCTATTACAAGCGGTTGCAGAAGCAGAAGCTGGTGATTCCCGAGGTGGAGGTTTAAAAAGTCTTGCCAACTTGAACACAGTATTTTGGTTTAAGAGGGGGAACTGTGAAATTTCAAAAACACCCAGCGAAAAAGCTCGTTGAGCTTTTTCGAAAACGTCCATTTCAAGGCCAACACCCTGAACTGGCAAAAATTATTTTTCTCAGCTCTGACGCCAATTATTCCCCCGAGATCTCGAATCATTCGTTCTTCGAGAAAATTTTGGAATATCAAGCAGACGGAGTCGCCTTCTGGAAACGATATGGGTGTCACCATCCATTTCTTCTCGAGTCTTACCCTTTCAACAAGACCAAAGATGGTGTACCTTTTCATCGAAATTTCAGCAAGTTAGGTTTGACTTCCGCCCACGCATGCCATATCTCTTTTCTCGAACTTCTCGACGTACCGACAATCGGCAACAAATCAGAAGATCGGGAACTGTTTTTCGATCTTCTTTCACTCGAACACCTCCGCTATATTCACTCTTTGATATGTAGCGGTGAGAACAAACTCTTCTTCGTCTCGCGAGGGGTTTTAAGAGATATGGCCAGAATCAAAAGGAGCTTACCCGTTTTCGAGTTCCTTAATAACAACCCTTGTCGTGAAAACCAATACACACAGACCATCCATAAAAATCAAATTATTGAAATCTATCACTTTTCTTCAACTCAAATTCACAGCCAGATTCACGAAATTTCGACGAAAATCAAAAGTATATTTTGAAGAATATGAACACTCTAAGGGTTTTTCTAGCTTTAACAATCTTGTATTTCATTCTCGGCGAAGGTGGAGCCATCCTCATTGGTGGGTTTTTGTCTATCGTCTTCTTTTGGGCTTTTGTGATCAGCCAGTCATAACTGACGAACTATGACGGGAGGTCATGTTCTCTCCTATCTTCAACCTTCAACGCCTAACTCCCACCCCGAAATTAATCATTTGACTCCCACCCCGATCTGTCGTATACACTCCGCCCAATAAAATCTTTCGATTTTCCCTATGGTTAGCTTTCATTCATATCGATACGAAAGGTCGTCGCATGGATTTAACCCCTGAACTCCTCGCCAAACTTGATCGTGTGCTCAGCTCGGTGGAGCAGCTGCTCCCCAAGGCGATCAAGCCAGTCGACTGGAGTACCTGCTACGCCGCCAACTGGCGCCGCCACTCTTTTTCCGGCTACCTCGAACCGGTCAAGGTGACTGACAGTACCCGTTTCGATGAGCTGATTGGGGTTGAGAAACAGACCGAGATCATGGTCCGCAACACCAAACAGTTCCTTAAAGGGCTGCCCGCCAACAACGCCCTGCTCTGGGGGTCGCGCGGCACGGGAAAGTCCTCGCTGGTCAAGGCGCTGCTCAACGAGTTCGCCCCTGAAGGGCTGCGGGTCATCCAGATTGAAAAGGAAGACCTCATCTATCTTGCCGAGGTCTTCTCAGCGATCGAGAATGAACCGTACCGTTTCATCCTCCTCTGTGACGACCTCACCTTCGAGGTCGGCGAGTTGAGCTACAAGATGCTCAAGAGCGCCCTCGACGGCTCGGTCTATTCGCCGCCAGAGAACGTGCTGATCTACGTCACCTCGAACCGTCGCTATCTGCTGCCGCAACTCGAGACCGACAAACTCGGTGGCGTCTTTGTCAACGGTGAGTTGCAAGAGGGGGAGATCATGGAGGAGAAAAGCTCCCTGTCGGACCGCTTCGGACTCTGGATCGCCTTCTATCTCTTCACCCAAGAGAACTATGTCGAAGCGGTGCGCTTCTGCATCACCCGTCAGGGACGAGAACGGGGGGTCGAGATTCCCTGGTCACGCGACGTGGAAGATGAAGCAATCAAGTGGGCGCAAGAAAAGAGTAAGCGCTGCGGCCGTACCGCTTACCAATTTGCCAAGTTCTATGTCGGGCGACACCTGCTTGGTCAAGACTGAACACGACAACAACATGTGAATCACCTTGCGAGTCACCGGTGCCTTTCCCGGTGGCTCGTTCTTTTTCGTGAGAAGCTGTTTACAGCATCCCGGCAGAGGCCTATACTGCCTCACGCAAACGCCGTTTTACCAGCAGCCACCTTCGCGAACGGAGATGACCATGCCCGACAACTCCCCTCTGTTGCGCCTACGCGGCGATCTTTTCGGCGGCCTAACCGCTGCCATAGTCGCGCTCCCACTCGCCCTTGCTTTCGGGGTTGCAAGCGGGGCCGGACCACAGGCGGGGCTCTACGGCGCCATTGCGCTAGGACTGGTCGCGACCCTGCTCGGCGGAACACCGACCCAGATCTCCGGCCCCACCGGGCCGATGACTGTCGTCACCGCGTCAGCCCTCGCCCTCTTTCACGGTGATCTGGCCCTGTTGATGGGAGTGATCGTTCTGGCTGGCTTTTTTCAGGCGCTCCTTGGGCTACTGCGCGCTGGAACCCTGATCCGCTACATCCCCTATCCGGTCATCTCCGGCTTCATGTCAGGGATCGGTTTGATCATCATTCTGCTGCAGATCGCGCCCTTGCTCGGCGCACCGGGACAGAGCGCCCCGCTCAAGGCGGTCGTCGCACTTCCGGCGACACTGGCTGCTGTTGAACCGGCCTCGCTCCTCCTTGGCGGCGGAGCACTGTTGCTCCTCTTTGCCATTCCTCCGCGCATCTCGCGCCGTCTTCCTTCGCCACTGTTGGCATTAATCGGCGGCACCGTAATCGCGAGCCTCTTTCACCTCCCAGTGGCGACTATCGGCGCCATCCCTTCGGGGTTGCCTCAGTTGATGCTCCCCTCCTTTGCCACCAGTCAGTTCCCCTTTCTCGTCACCACCGCCCTCACCCTTGGGGCACTGGCGGCCATCGACAGCCTGCTCACCTCGCTCGTTGCCGACTCGCTGACCCGCAGTGAGCACAACCCCAACCGCGAACTAATCGGACAAGGAATGGGGAACATCTGCGCCGCCCTCTGCGGTGGCATCCCCGGGGCCGGAGCGACGATGCGAACGGTGGTCAACATCAAATCAGGTGGAAACAGCCGCCTCTCGGGGGTGGTTCATGCCAGCGTGCTCCTCGTTATCCTCCTCGGCCTTGGCGACTACGCGGCGCTGGTACCGATGCCGATTCTCGCTGCGATCCTCGTTAAGGTCGGGATTGACATCATCGACTACCGCTTTTTGCGGATTCTACGCCAGGCGCCGCGCCATGATCTGGCGGTCATGCTGACCGTCCTCTGCCTCACCGTCTTTGTCGATCTCATCGTTGCTGTCGGAGTCGGAATCGTCCTCGCCTCGCTGTTGCTCACCCGGCGTCTGGTGCTGCAAACGACCGTTGATGTCCGGGGGGTGAGCGTCGGAAAGGGAGGCATATGCATCGGCAAAGAGGCGCAGGAGTTGAGCGATCTACAGATTCGCGTCGTCAACATCGACGGTCCCTTCTTCTTCGGTTCAGCCTCTCAGATTGTCGGTCAGATCGGCGGCCTCCTCGGCACCAAAGTTGTGATCTTCAACTGCCTTCACGTCCCCTTCATCGACCTCTCAGCCTTCTTCGCCCTGAGCGAGATGATCCTGCGGCTCAAATCGCGTCAGATCACTCCTTTCATCGTCGCCCCTGATCCGATCTGCCGCAAGTTGCGCCGCCTTGGGATGGATGAAACTCTCAGAAGCGAGCGACTCTTCACCGACCTTGAGAGCGCCCTTGCCGCAGCTGAAGAGGCCCTTGAGAAATCGGCCCCAACACCACGCAGCATCCCGGGACCTCCACTAACCCCCGCACACCGCTGATGCAAAAAAGCCCCGCCGGAATCCCGACGGGGCTTTTTATCTGAGAACGATGAGTGTCATTATTTCTTCTTGTAGACCTCGTCAGGATCAAAGAGGGGGTTGCTATGCTCAACCCACGCACCATCCTCCCAACGAACGAAGAAGCAGCTGCGATTGCCGGTATGGCAGGCGGCCGGACCGTTCTGTTTGACCTTGATGACGACGGTATCGGCATCACAGTCGGTCAGAACCTCAACCACATCCTGTGTGTTCCCCGACTCCTCCCCTTTCATCCAGTGCTTGTTACGGCTGCGGCTGTAGAACCAGGTCTTGCCGTCCCGCAGGGTATTGTTCAGGGTCTTCTCGTCCATAAAGGCGACCATCAAGACTTCACCACTCTCATGGTCCTGAATGATGGCGGGGATGAGTCCACCCATTTTGTCGAAATCGATCTTGATCAAACCGGCAACCTCCTGTGGCAGTAAGAACCGCCGTGCGTTCGAGATACGTTCTACGTTTGTACACGGCAGCGGCGGCGAAGTCAATCGTCCTGCCAACAGACCGAGTGAGCTTCTCGCCGCGCGCGGGGTTTGACGGAGAACTGTCGCGGTGAACGGCCAGCGACAATCCATCGAACCGCGCAAACACCCAAGAGTTCAGGTCTTTGCGTCATCTTTTCCCGCTGGCATAAAATCCGCATAATTGCGGAGACACGCAGGCCTCTGACGAATTATCACGTCAACACAACGACGCACCGGAGTCCGGGCTAAATCCTTGTCATAGGTCACAATTTCAGTATAGAATGGCTCTTTGTCCCTTGTGGAAAGGAAAGAGAGAATGGCCGCACCCGATAAAGAATTCATCCCGAAATGGATCGCCTGGGAATCGACCCAGCGTTGCAACCTCAACTGCGTTCACTGCCGCTGCTCGTCGGACATGGACGCGGCGGTTGGCGATTTCAATACCGAAGAGGCGTTCAAGCTCATCGACGACATCTGCGACGTGAGCCAGCCGGTCATGGTCCTCTCTGGTGGAGAGCCGCTGATGCGCCCCGACATCTTCGACATCGCCAAGTACGGCACCTCAAAAGGGCTGCGCATGTGCATGGCGACCAACGGTACTTTGATCACCGACGAGATCTGCGCCAAGATGATTGAGGCTGACATCAAGATGGTCTCGCTCTCCCTTGACGGCTCGACCGCGGCGATCCATGACGACTTCCGCAGCTGCGAAGGGGCCTTTGAAGGGACGATCCGTGGCGCTGAAACCTTGAAGCGCAACGGCATCAAGTTCCTCGTCAACTCCTCCTTCACCAAGCGCAACCAGCACGATATCGGCGACTGCTTCAAGCTCGCCAAAAGCATCGGCGCGACGGCTTGGTACATGTTCATGATCGTCCCCACCGGCCGTGGCGAAGAGATCATGAACGAGCTGGTGAGCAAGGAAGATTACGAGGAGATCCTCGCCTGGCACTACGAGCAGGAGAAAAACGAGGACGATATCCTCATGCGTCCGACCTGCGCCCCCCACTACTACCGCATCGTGCCGCAGATGGCGAAAGCCGAAGGGGTTGACTTCAAACGCCGCTCTCTCACCTTCTCCACCGGCGGCGGCAAGGGATGCATTGCGGCCCAGACCATCTGCCTCATCGACTGCTTCGGCAACTTGAAGCCCTGCTCCTACTTCCACTCCTCGGTGGGGAACGTCAAGCAGATCCCCTTTAAGGAACTCTGGTTCAACTCCAAGACCTTCAACGACCTGCGCAATTTCAAGGCCTACAAAGGCAAGTGCGGCGAGTGCGAGTTTATCAACGTCTGCGGCGGCTGTCGCGCCCGAGCCGACGCAGTCTATGGTGACTACATGGCGGAAGAGCCGTTTTGCAACTACATTCCGCAGCGCACCCTGAAGCGGATGGAGAAGGAAGCGGCCGATAACGCCGAGAAATAAAACGTTTACTGGTTGAATGACTGATTAAAAAACAGGAGGCAACACACCCATGTCCACCGATTACACTTTTCTCAAGGCCTGCTGGTGCCAACCGACCGATTATGTCCCCGTCTGGCTGATGCGTCAGGCCGGCCGCTATCTGCAGTGCTACAAGGATGTCCGCGCCAAAGGGGGCGGCACCTTCCTCGACCTCTGCAAAGACCCCGAGCGCGCTGCCGAGGTGACGATCCAGCCGATCGACATCCTCAACGCCGATGCGGCGATCCTCTTCTCCGACATCCTCACCCCCATCGAGCCGATGGGGATGGCGCTTGACTTCGTGCCGGGGCCGGTCTTTGAAAAGCCGATCCGCACCGCCGCCGACGTCGACGCTCTCGTCGTTCCCGAGGATATGTCTCAGGCCGTCTCTTACGTCCCCGAGATCATCAAGCGCCTGCGGGTCGCCTTTGAAGGGCGCGTCCCCCTGATCGGCTTCGGCGGCGCCCCCTTTACCCTGGCCTGCTATATGGTCGAAGGGAAAGGGAGCAAAGACTTCGCCAGCCTCAAGCAGATGATGTACGGCGACTTCCCGCTCTACGATACCCTGATGAAGAAGGTCACCGAGATGGACCGCCGCTACCTCAACATGCAGATTGAGGCCGGGGCGCAAGCGATCCAGATCTTCGACACCTGGGGCGGGCTGCTGTCGCCGCATGACTTTGAGAAGTACATTCTTCCCTACGTCAAGGAGCTGATCGCCGGGCTCAACCGCAAGGACATCCCGGTCATCTACTTCGTCAAAGGTGGCGGCGGCATGCTCGAACTGGTCAAAGAGGCCGGTGCCGACGTCCTCGGCCTCGACTGGCACGTCAACCTCGGCAAGGCCCGCGACATCCTCGGCGACAAGATCGCGGTGCAGGGGAACCTCGACCCGACCGTCCTCTACGCTCCGAAGGATCACATCGAGCGCGAGGTTCAGCGCATCCTCGACGAGAACGCCGGCCGGCCCGGCTTCATCTTCAACCTCGGCCACGGCATCCTGCCGACGGTGCCGCCGGAAAACGCCATCCACATGGTTGAGTGCGTGCACCGCTTAAGCGGCAAGAAGTAATTCAGACCGACTGAGGGCGCAAGGGAATCACCCCCTTGCGCCCTCTCTCTTTTGACTCTCTCCCCCACGAGACCACCATGGCCAAACCGACCGGACTTGTCCTGCTCAACATGGGCGGCCCCGACTCGCTCGCTGCGGTCAAGCCGTTTCTCTACAATCTCTTCTCTGACCGTGAGCTGATCCGCCTTCCGGCTGGGGCGCTGCTACAGAAACCGTTTGCCAGGCTCATCGCCCACTTTCGCAGCAAGAAGGTACGCCTGAACTACCAGATGATCGGTGGCAGCTCGCCCTTGCGGATGTGGACCGAGAAGCAGGCGCAAGGGATCGCTGAGCGACTCGACCCCAAGGTTCGCCCCTATGTGGCGATGCGCTACTGGGCACCCCGAGCCGAAGAGACGCTGGCGCAGATGCGGCGCGACGGAATCGAAGAGGCGGTGGTCCTCTCCATGTACCCGCACTACACCGGGGCGACCACCGGCAGCAGCGTCAACGACTTCAAACGGGCCGCCGCCAAGATTCACCCGCAGCTGCGCTACCGCATCATCGAGCAGTGGTACGACTGGCCCGGCTACCTCGATGCCCTCGCCAACCGGATCAGGGAGGGTCTTGAGCGCTACCATGAGTTGATGCGCGACAATGTGCAGATCCTCTTCTCAGCTCACGCCCTGCCACAGAGTTTCATTGACCGCGGCGACCCTTACCAGACCCATGTCGAGGCGACGGTCAAAGGGGTGATGGCGCGGGTCGGCGACAACCCCTGGCACCTCGGTTTTCAGAGCCGTAGCGGCCCGGTCCAGTGGATGGAACCGGACACGGTCGAAGTGCTCGACCGGCTCGCCGCTGAAGGGCACGGTGCGGTGCTGATGGTCCCGGTCTCCTTCGTCTCGGACCACATCGAGACACTGCAGGAGATCGACGAGGAGTACGCCCAGCACGCCTACGCCAAGGGGATCAACGAGTTCTCCCGCGCCCCGTCGCTCAACGACAATCCCGACTTCCTCGACGCTCTCGCCGCGCTGGTGCGTCAAACAGGTGCCCCATGAAAACCTGCGTCATCTGCAAAAGCGAGTTCGACCCCGAAATTTCTCCGAGCACTACAGCAGAGGAAGCGGGGCTACACATGGCCCGCGACGTCTATAACGATGCCGGAGAGGTCTGCCTCTCCTGTCTCTCCAGCCGTGGTGAACTCACCATGATGTACTGCCGCGAGCTCGACTGAGCTTCTCACCATAAAAAACGACAACGGCCCCGCCTTCCAGATGGAGAGCGGGGCCGTTGTGCTTATGAACACAAGAAAGGTTAAAGCCCCTCTTCTTGCAACGCTTCGAGCAGTTCGCGCTGGCGCTCACTCAACGTCTCGGGAACGTCGGTCATGATCTCGGCGTAAAGATCACCGGCCCCATGCTTGCCGTGGGCCGGCACCCCGAAGCCGCGCAGGCGAATGCGCCCACCGCAGCTAAAACCGGCAGGGACCTTGACCCGCTTCTCACCGTCAAAGGTCGGCACCTCAGCGCTGCAACCGAGGCAGAGGCCGCTGAGGGGAACATTCACTCGGACCGTCAGATCCCGTCCCTCACGCCGAAAGCGCGGATCACCTTGCACCTCGATCTCGAGAAAGAGGTCACCCGCCGGACCGCCCATCGGACTCTCTCCCCCCTTGCCAGGGACCCGCAGCCGCTGTCCCGATTCCACTCCGGGGGGGATGCGAACCTGCAGCGTCTCGCTGCGTCCCTGACGGTTGAAATCGACCCTCCGCTCCCCCCCGAGGACCGCCTGTCGCAACGGAATCGTCAACGAAAGGGCAAGATCCTGTCCCTTGACGCTGCGCGGCCGGTGGCCATGTCCACCACATCCTCCCCCTCCGCCGTTGAAGAAAGGGTTGGCACCGCCGCCACCGGCACCGAAAATCTGCGAGAAGATGTCACCACCAAAACCAAATTCGCGAAAGATATCCTGACCGTTGAAATTGCGGAAGATATCCTCCTGCGAGAAGCGCTGGTGGAAGCCGCTGTCACCAAACTGATCATACTGCCGTTTTTTCTCAGCATCAGAGAGAACAGCGTAGGCTTCGGTGATCTCCTTGAAGCGCTCTTCGGCCGCCTTATCATCCGGGTTTTTATCAGGATGATAGCGCTGTGCCAGTTTACGGTATGCCTTTTTGATCGTCGCAGCGTCGGCCGATTTTTCAATCCCGAGAACCGCGTAGTAATCCTTACCCATATCTACTCCTGTTGTTCGAATCTGCCGACAATATAGTGACGCGCCCCACGAAGGTCAAGGAGAGTAAATAAGGAAATCGCGTAGACATGGTTGACCGATAGAGAATGGGGGGATATTATTTAGGCGTCCGAAATATTAAGGAGACAAACAATGGAGCGGATCGAGAGGATGGCCCGGATCTTCCCGCAGCTCGGGGCGCGCCTCGGGCGACTGCGGGCGGTGGTTCATGACGGCATGGACCTCACCTACAACCAGTACAAGACCCTGCTCACCATCGCCGACCGCGGCTCCTGCACCCTCGGCGAACTTGGGCGCGAGCTTGATGTCGCCATGAGCAGCGCCAGCCAGATGGTCGACCGTCTGGTCAGCCAGGGCTGGGTCGATCGTACCCAAGACAGCGACAATCGCCGTCAAGTCCTGATCAGCCTCACCCCCGCCGGCGGCGATCTTCTCGCCACCCTGCAGGAGACGATCCTCGCCGGCTACCGTCAACTCTTTGCCCGCCTCCCCGAACATGAGCAGGAGGCGCTGGTGCAATCGTTCGAAACCATTGCCGGCATTCTCGACAAACTGACCTAGGAGGTACGACATGACCCGGATTGCAATTATCGGTGGAGGAATCTCCGGACTCTCCACCGCCCACGCCGTCGAACGCCTCGCCGCTGAGGCCGGCCTTGAGGTCAGCATCACCCTTTTTGAAAAAGAGCAGCGCCTCGGCGGCAAGATCTGGAGCCGCAAAGAGGGGGGCTTTCTCTGCGAGTGGGGGCCCAACGGCTTTCTCGACAGCAAGCCGATGACCCTTGAGCTCTGCGACCGGCTCGGCATCGGCGAGCGGCTGCAGCGCTCCGACGACAACGCCCGCAAACGCTTCATCTACGCCGACGGCACCCTGCACCGCCTGCCGGAGAACGGCCCCTCCTTCCTCAAGTCAAAGCTGATCAGCTGGCCGGGGAAGATCCGCCTCGCCTGTGAACCGTTCATCCCCGCCAAGCGTGATGACGAGGATGAGACCCTCGCCAACTTCGCCCGCCGCCGCCTCGGCGCCGAGGCCCTCGACAAGCTCATCGGCCCGATGGTCTCGGGGATCTTCGCTGGCGACCCCGAGACGATGAGCCTGAAGAGCTGCTTCCCCCGCATCCATCAGCTCGAAACCGAGTACGGCGGTCTGATCAAGGCGATGGTTCGCCTCGCCAAAGAGAAGAAGGCCGAACGCAAGGCCGGAAAGGCCGTCGCAAGTGCCGCCGGCCCGGGGGGGGTGCTCACCTCCTTTGTCGACGGGATTCAGGAGCTCACCGACGCCACCAGCGAACGACTCAGCGGAACGATCCAGCTCGCCAGCGGGGTGAGTGAGATCACCCCCCACGACGGCGGCTACACCCTCACCCTTGAGAACGGCGGTCACGTCGAGACCGAGCTGGTGATCAGCGCCGCCCCCTCCTACGCCCTGTCACAGATGCTGCGCGCCTGCGACGGTGACATCGCCGACCTGCTCGACCTGATCCCCTACGCGCCGATGAACGTCGTCTGCTTCGGCTACGAGCGGGAGAGGATCGATTACGATCTCAACGGCTTCGGCTATCTCATCGCCAAGAAGGAGAAGCGCAGCACCCTTGGGACCCTCTGGGATTCGAGCATCTTCCCCCACCGCGCCCCGGAAGGTCAGGTACTGTTACGCTCCATGATGGGGGGCGCGACCGACACCGCCTCCATCGCTCTGAGTGAAGAGGAGGTCGCCGACAAGGTCAAAACCGACCTGCGTCAGATCATGGGGATCACCGCCGAGCCCGACTTCATCCGCATCTTCCGTCACGATCGGGCGATCCCCCAGTACATCAGCGGCCACGGCCAGCGCCTGCAGTCCCTCGAGGAGAAGGTGGCGACTCACCCCGGCCTCTTCATCACCGGCAACGCCTTCTACGGCGTCGGCCTCAACGACTGCGTCAACGCCAGCAACCAAGTGGCGCAAAAGACCATCGACTACCTGCAGAACCGCTAACCCAATTTTATCCCTGGAATAAAAGCGCCCGCCCTGTCGCATGACGGGCGGGCGCTTTTGCGTTGCTGAACGACACAGCGACTAACTGCTCTTGACTCCGTCGCGCGACTCGGCCTTGACTTCATACATCAAGCTGTCAGCAAGACGGATAAGGTCGGCCTTTGTGGCGGCATCGGCGGGGAAGGTGGCGAGGCCAAAACTCGCTGTCACACTGAAGGATGTCCCGTCATCAGCGACAAAGGGGTGCTCACGCAGTTTCTCTCGCAGGTTCTCAATCACGATGAGCGCCCCCTGCTTGTCGGTGGCGGGAAAGACGATGACAAATTCATCGCCGCCGTAGCGGGCGGCGAGGTCGACCCGACGGATGGAACGACCGATCAGCTTGCCGACCTCGGCAATAACTCGGCTCCCGACAAGGTGACCGAAACGGTCGTTGACCTGTTTAAAACGATCGAGGTCGATAAAGACCAGAGAGACCGCACTGCCGTAGCGCTCGGCACGCTCAATCTCATAATCAATCAGTTTATGCATATGGCGAGCGTTAAAAAGACCGGTGAGATCGTCAGTGATCACCAGCTCGTTGACCCGCTTGAAGTTACGGGCGTTCTCGATGGCGATGGCGGCGTAGTCGGCGATCACCGAAAGAATCTTCAGATCCGACTCGGCAAAGCCCCCATCTTCAAGGGTGTTGACCAGCTCAATCACCCCGAGGATGCGATCACGGCTCTTGACCGGAGCGCAAACAATGGAGCGGGTGGTGAAGGAAAAACCGACATCAACCTGACGCGAAAAACGCGGGTCACGGCTAACATCGGGGATAAGCAGCGGGCGACCGTGCTCCGCCACCCACCCAGCGACCCCTTCACCCGGGGCGAGCTTGAGCCCTTTAAGCCGCTCGGCCACCGGTGAAACGACGATCTCAAAGGTGAGTTCGCCGCTCTGCTCGTCAGCCAGCAACAGCGACCAGGTCTTGGCCCGCAGCAACAGACTCACCTTCTCCATGATGGTATTGAGGATCTCCTGCAGATCAAGACTTGAAGTCAGCACCTTGCCGATCTCCACCAGCGTCTCAAGCTCGCGGTTGCGCTGGGTCAGTTCATCAAGCAGGCGATCGTCGCTCATCCGTTCTCCTTGGTCTCGGCCACCAGAGCAGCCAGCCCCTCGGCAAGGCGGGGATAGCGTAGGGATACTCTCAGTCTTTCGTGCATACGCCGATTGTCAAGGCGGCGCGACTCGCTAAAGTAAGAGATCATCAGCGGCGAGAGGATCTGGCGCGCCTGATCCATCGGGATACGAGCCGGACGCGGCAAGCTGAAGGCGTCGGCGACAGCGTCAAAGTAAGCGCTCATCGTCCCCCCTTCGTCGTCACAGACGTTGAAGAGATCCCCATCCTCCCCCTTTTCCTCTGCCGCAAGGCAGACCTGCACCAGATCATCGACGTGGATGCGGTTGGTCTGCGGCGCCTCGGGGTCGTCGATCACCGGCTGCCCCTCCTGCAGACGGTTGAGCGGCAGCTTACCGGGGCCGTAGATTCCCGCCACCCGTAGTACCACCACCGCCACCTTGCGCAGGTTCCCCCACTGCCGCAGCAGGTTCTCAGCGTCGAGGCGACGCTGTCCCCGGGCGGTCGTCGGTTTCGCTTCCGCCGTCTCGTCGATCAGAGCCCCACCGCAATCGCCGTAGACCCCGGTGGTGCTCATGTAGATCACCTTCGCCGGCTCGTTGCCCGGTTCGATAGAACCGAGAAAAACCCGCAGCCGCGTGTCGACCGTCCCGCCGCCCGGCGGTGGGGCGAGATAATAGACCGTTGCCCCGGCGCTGGGGAGCCCTTCGATGGGGTGGTCACCGGCATCGAGATCCCCCTCGACTACCTGCAGCCCCGCTTCGCGCAGTTCCTGCGCCCGCTCGGCGCTGCGAGCCAGCGCCGACACCGGACGCCCGGAGGCAAGAAGCTGGCGCGCCAGCCGCAGACCGACATCACCACAGCCGATGATCAGAACCGGACCCAAAGCAGACATCGTTTACGCCCCTTCCGCCAGGCTCTTGCCAACGATCTCTGCCACATCCCGCGACAACAGAGGCAGCACCTTGAGCGCCTCAAGCTCACACTTCATCTGCTGCCCGAGTTCGGGAACATAACGGCGCCAGCGGGCAAGCGGAGCCACCAGCCGGGCGGCCAACTGGGCGTTGCTCCCGTCGAGCTTCTGCACCTCATCGCGCAGCAGACGGTAGGCGGCGCCGTCGCCCCGGTGAAAGGCCGCGGGGTTCCCCTGAGCAAAGGCCCCGAGAAGAGAGCGAACCCGGTTGGGGTTGCGCCGATTGAAGTCAGGGTGGCGGGTCAGGGCGCTGACCTCAGCGAAGACCGTCGGCAGGGCACTGAAGGCCTGTAGGGTAAACCATTTGTCAAGAACCAGTGGTTCCTGCTGCCAGCGGCGGTAGAAGTCATCAAGAGCGACACGCCGCGCCGGGGTGTCATGCTCACCCAGCGCCGCGAGGGCCGCCAGCACATCGGTCATGCTCTGCTGCCGGGCATACTGCTGCTGCGCCAGCGCCACCCCACCCTCAGGCTCGGCAAGAACGATCATCGCCAGTGCCAGATTCTTGAGGCTGCGCGCCGCCACCTGGGCAGCCGTCGGCTGGTAGGGGGCATCGCTCTGACAACGACTGTAGGCGGCGTGCCAGAGCGGCAACAGTTCTGTCGCCAGCGTCCGGCGCAGAAAACTGCGGGCCGCATGAATCGCCGCAGGATCGCAGAGTTCCATGCACTCGCCAAGATAGCTCTCCTGCGGCAAGGTCAGAGCGAGGGCGGCAAAGGCCGGATCAAGCGAATCATCGGCGAGAATTTGCCGTACCGCGCTAACGAACTGCGGATCGACCGCGAGCGGCTCCTGCGCCTGAACCTTGCGCACCAACGCCAGCAACAGGCGGGTAGCATACTGCTGCCCCGCCTCCCAGCGGGTAAAGGGGTCACTGTCGCAGCCAAAGAGAAAGGCAAGATCGGCGTCGCTCAGGTCGCTCTTAAGGGTCACCGGCGCCGAGAAGCCACGCAGAAGCGACGGGACCGGACGCTGCGGCAGATCGACAAAGGTGAAGCTCTCTTCAGCCTGTCGCAGATCGAGCACCCGGGTCGTCCTGCCCGCCTTGGTTTCACCGGCAAGCCGCAGAGGGATATCGTTGCCATCGGGGCCGACCAGCCCCAGCGCCAAAGGAATATGCAGCGGCACTTTGCTCGCCTGCCCCGGCGTCGGCGGCGTCTGTTGACTCACCGTGAGAGTCAGACTCTGCGCTGCGGCATCATAGCTCTGGGCGATACTGAGCTGAGGGGTGCCGGCCTGACCGTACCAGAGGCGAAACGGCTCAAGGTCGGCGCCGTTGGCGTCGGCCATCGCCTGGAGGAAATCGTCGGTGGTCACCGCCTGGCCGTCATGCCGTTCAAAATAGAGACGCAGCCCTTTTTTGAATCCCTCGACCCCGAGCAGGGTCTGGTACATGCGGATCACCTCGGCCCCCTTGTTGTAGACCGTGGCGGTGTAGAAGTTGTTGATTTCCTCGTAGGAATCGGGGCGCACCGGATGCGCCATCGGTCCGGCATCCTCGGCGAACTGGCTGGCACGCAGCATCCGCACGTCGCTGATCCGCTTAACCGGACGCGAGGTCATATCGGCGGAGAACTCCTGATCGCGAAAGACGGTCAACCCCTCCTTGAGGGAGAGCTGGAACCAGTCGCGACAGGTGACCCGGTTGCCGGTCCAGTTGTGGAAGTACTCGTGTCCGATCACCTCTTCGATCGCCTGATAGTCGGCGTCAGTCGCGGTGGCGGGGGAGGCGAGGACGTATTTGGAGTTAAAGATGTTGAGCCCCTTGTTCTCCATCGCCCCAAAGTTGAAATCATCCACCGCCAGAATCATGTAGCGGTCGAGATCGTATTCAAGGCCGAAAGTCTCTTCGTCCCAGCGCATCGCCTCTTTAAGCGAGGTCATGGCGTGTTCGCACTTGTCGCGGTTGCGGTGCTCAACGTAGATCTCCAACTCCACTTCGCGTTTTGAGGCGGTGATGAAGCCGTCGCGCAGGGCGACGAGATCCCCGCCGACCAGGGCGAAGAGGTAGCACGGTTTGGGAAAGGGGTCGTGCCAGCGGGCAAGGTGCCGCCCATCCTCAAGGGTTCGCCGCTCGACGCAATTGCCGTTGGCCAAAAGAACCGGATAGCGCGCAGCGTCAGCGATGAGGGTGGTGGTGAAGACCGCCATGACATCGGGACGGTCGGGGTAGTAGGTGATCTTGCGGAACCCCTGCGCCTCGCATTGGGTGCAGAAGATCCCCGACGACTGGTAGAGCCCTTCGAGAGAGCTGTTCTCCTTCGGATGAATCCGCGTCACCACCTTGAGCGTACAGCGCTCGGGGAGGTTCTCGAGCACCAGCTGCTCATCGTCGTGCTGGTAGTCGCTGGCGGCGAGCGGTCGCCCGTTGCACTCCAAGGAAAGGAGTTCAAGAGCGCGACCAAAGAGGACCAGCGGCCGGCCGTTGCTCTCGGGGTGGCGCTCAAGCTGCAGGGTCGAGGTGACCACGGTATTGTCGGGATCGAGGTCAAAGACGAGATCGACGGTGACGACACGATAAGCGGGGGGGAGGTAGTCACGACGATAGATGGTCTGCGATGGGGGCATGAAAGGTTTCATCCTGATGGGGGTTCACGGTCTAAGCTCTTTATTTTTCATAACATAGTCCGGTGGGAAAAGGCAATTTCACATTCGGAGGAGAGGAATCGACCGCGACACAATTCTCACCCGAATCTCACCTAATTCTGACAAAGAGTGACTAGCTTTTCCATGTTGTCACCTCTGGCAACACAACCCCGAGAAAGGGTGGAGAGACCACCATGACCTTCATATCGTCCTTTCGTACCGGGGGGGGGGAGTCTTTACAACCAGATCCGTCGTATCGATTCAGGGGCGGGTCATGCCCTCTGAGTCGCTCCCAACGCCGCGCCGCCTACTTGCCGATCTGAGCATCCAGAACAAGGTGATTCTCGGTTCAGTTCTCATCGCGCTGCTGGTCGCTGCGGTCTGCGGCTACACCTTTTCGGGGATCTCTCTCATCGCTTCGGCCAACCGCGACTTCACCGCGGCGCTTGAGAAGACCCGCCCCCTGCAGCAGCAGAGCGAAGCGGTCAGCGCCGCTCTGAGCCAACTCACCAGCGCCCGGGTCGACTTCGACGCGCGGCTGCGCGACCTCGCCGATGCGGTGGTCGCCAACCGCCCGATTGCGACGCTCTTTCCTGACGATGCTGAAGACCCCTTCGCACCGCTGCTCAAACAGGGCGATGCGCTCTTCGATCCCCAGATCATCCCCAACGCCGGCAACGAGCGGGCTGAGCTCGCCGCCAGCACCGAGGCGTTGCGGTCTCTCGACACCGCCCTGCGTAGCGCCTGGCAGGCGCGCAACGACAAGCTCACCCGCAAGCTCACCGACCTGAAAAACAGCCTGATCTACTGGAACCTCAAGGTCGTCAATCTGGTCTTCATCCGCAGCTCCATCGGCGAACTGGTCTATGAAGAGATCGACGACACCCCCATCGCCTGGTTCTTCGCCAGCGATCTCGCCGCCGAGGCCGCTGCGCACGACCCCGGTTTTGCCGAGATTCAGGCGCGGCTGCTTGAACAAAACGAACAACTCTACGCCACCACCCTCAAGCTCAACCGCTTGATGCTGGTCGGCGAGTGGGAGCAGGTGCGACTGCTCTACCGCGACAACTTCCCCACCGCCATCAAGTCGATGGCGGTGGATCTCGATCAGCTCCTCACCTTCGTCAACGCGGCCCTCATCGCCCAGAAAGGGGCGATCCAGCTGATTGAGGAGGAGATCAACCCCGTCGCCACCCGTATTGACACCCAGCTCCAGCGGCTGGCGACAACGCTGCAAGAGCGGGTCGAGAACGGACGGCACGAGATCGACGCTGGCATGCGCCAGGCCGATGAGAAACGGACCCGCATGGCGGGGCGGATCGATACCCTGCGCAGCGCCAACCTGCTGCTCCCCTGGCTCATCCTGTTGCTCATAGTCATCGGCGGCCGCACCTTCAGTCGTTTGGTCAGTTCTCCCTTGCGCCGCATCAGCCGCCGCATGAGCGAGATCGCCGACGGCGCCGGCGACCTCTCCCGTGCCTTGCCGGTGCTCAGCCGCGATGAGATCGGGCAGCTCTCGACGAACTTCAACCGCTTTCTCGCCCATCAGCGCCGCCTGATCAGCGACGTTGCCGAGACCACCGGCGAGCTCCACAGCGCCACCGGAAGTCTGTCTCACGCCTCGAAAGAGGTCGACGGCAGCTCCCTGACCCAGTCGGACCAGCTCGAGCGCAGCGTAGGTACCGTGCGCAAGGTGGCGAGCGAAAGCCAGCGGGTGAGCGACCACACCGAATCGCTCCTCGACGCCACCCGGCAATGCAGCTCGGCGACCATGGAACTTAAAGCGACCATCGAAGAGATCGCCGAACAGTTGGATGGGCTGCTGCAGGAGGCGATGGCGGTCTCTTCCAGCTCGCAACAGATGTCGGCGGCAAGCCAGCAGATTCGCGCCAACCTCGATAATTTGGTGACGATGATGGCCAAAACCGCCGACGCCGTCGAACTCTTCGAGAGCAAAACCGCCGCCATCAACCGGCTGGCGCAACAGAGCGGCGACTCGGCCAAACAGGCGGCCGATGACGCCAAACGGGGACGCAGCGCCGTTGAAAGCTCGCTGCGTGGCGTCGCCACCCTGCACGAGACCATCGATAAGGCCAACGCCATCATCAGTGAGGTCGGTGACGAGTCGCGCCAGATCGACCGCATCCTCGGGGTGATCAACGACGTCTCGGACCAGACCAGCCTGCTCGCCCTAAACGCCACCATCATCGCCGCTCAAGCCGGGGAGCATGGCCAGGGGTTTGCGGTTGTTGCCAACGAGGTGCGCGAGCTCGCCGTGCGCACCGCCAGCTCGACCCAAGAGATCGCCGGCATCGTCGAAGGGTTCCAGCAAAAGACCGCCGACGCCGTCGCCATCATCGACACCGGGCGACGTGAAGCCGACGCCGTGGTGGGACAATCGGGGGAGGTGCAGGTCGCCCTTGAGCAGATTCTCGCCAGCACCGGCAGCAGCGAAGAACAAGCGTTTGAGATCGTCGAGGCCTCCACCGAACAGGCGAGTCAGTCGAAGAGGCTGCGCGCCTCGGTCGACGAGGTTCACGCCATGCTCGAACAGATCGCCGGTGCGATTACCCAGCTCGGCGCCGGCATCGACCATTCGGCCAAAATTTCAGAAGGGATGCGCGACATCGCCCAGCGGGTCAAGGGGAGCACCGAAGAGCAGACCGCCGGGACCCGGCAGATTGCCGAAAATATGGAGAGCGTGCGCGACGTCACCGATCAGATTCACGCCGCCCTCAAGGAACAGGCGCACGGCACCGCCGCCTTGCTTGACGAGCTGGCGCTGGTGCTACAAGGGGCGCAGGGGAATCGGGGGGAGGCACAGAGGATGGAGCAGATTGTTACAGCGCTGGGAGAGAAGATCGAGCAGTTGCGCCAAGGGGTTGGGGTGTTTCGGCTGACGTAAAACAAATCTCTTGCGTCTTAATCTCAAGCCTCTCTTTTCCCCAAAACAATTCAGCCCTGAACTGCAGATGCAAGAAGCACGTGCGGATCAGGGCTGATCTGTGAGGATGGGGAAGAGTTCGACATCCTCCCCTCTAAACTATCAGTCTCGGTGGGAGTCGAACTCGTGCGGGTGGCGCCGAACCTCATCATAGTTGACGCGATAGCCAAAAGTCATCTCCCTGCAACAAGAGGGATCCCATGACTCATGGTGTCCGGCCACTTCGACTTCAACCATGTCGCTGCCGCAGGCGATAACCCGCCCAGCCGCATGCGATTCCATATGTTCAACCCAGGTCAGACGACCTTCGCCGGCCAGCTCACACATCCCCTGAAACTCATGTGCTTTCATACCACCTCTCTTTCTGCCAGAGCGATATGCTGTGGCCCCTTCATTATATGACAACTTCGGTCATGAATGTGCTGGTAAATTTAAAAAAAGCCGCAACGACATTGTGTTGCGGCCTATACTGAGTCGCTATTTCGTAGACTGACCTCAGAACCCACTCGTCCAACCATAAAAATCTGCCAGCGGATCACACGATTTCCCCCACGGCACGAATCGGCTATACTGGCGCCTGACCTGACGCCGGAAGGAGGCTGTATGCAGACCCCGATTATGGAGAGGGTCAACGCGATCCCGCTGTTGATCACCCTTGATATCCGTTGTACCGAGATCGGCAGCGACTTCTGCCGAATGGAGGTGACCGTCGCCGAGAAGCATCTCAACTTTTACGGCGGCGCCCACGGCGGGCTGCTGGCGACGCTGGTCGATACGGTCTGTTTCTTCGCCGAACCGCTGCTGCCGGCCGGCCGCACCCTCACCACCAGCCAGTTGACCGTCAACTACCTGCGCCCCGCCGCTCTCGGCGATCATCTCATCGCCGAAGCGAAGATCCTCCACCTCGGTCGCCGCACGGTGCATGTCGACGTCACCGTCCGCAACCAGCACGACGCGCTGGTCGTGCACGGCACCGGCTCACTCCTTGAGGTCTCCCCGGCCTGATTCTCGAAACAATTCAGCCCTGAACTGCGGGTGCGGGAAGCACGAGCGGATCAGGGCTGTTGTGGAGCGTCAAAGGAAGCAGGACCCGTTCCGTCAGTTTCGTTTGCGGACGAAGCCGACCTCCAGGCCAAACGGTTTGCCGATAATCCGCAAGGTCTTCAGCGTCGGATTCCCTTTCCCCGTTTCCACGGCCTGCAGGGCGTCATGGCTGATCTTGAGAATTTTTTCGGCGTAATCTTTTCGATTCATCCCCAGCGTTCTTCGCATCAACCGGGTCGCCTCACCGATGGAGATCTCCCCGGCATCAATACGGGAGAACAAGGCCTCGCGCAGCTCTTGAATCTTTTCTGGTGTCGGTCTCTTCATGGCTAAACGTCTTTCAAACTGCGAACCAGATCGGCGATGCGCCGCAGCAAGCGATCGACGATGACGGTTTCAACGTCGTGGCGCTGCATGTTTTCGGGCAACGCCTCGATGTTGGGGATATCCCGCCGCAAGCACGCAATCACCTCATCAACCGTAAGCTGCGCAGAGCTGATGCTTTCCGCTACGGCCCGCCAGTCCGGCATGGTGAGCGGCTTTTCCGCCTTCCAACGTGCGGCCCGGGGGATCCCTTCGGGATCGAGAAACATCGGCGCGAAATCGAAGAGCGGCGCGATTGCCGTCGTCTGCGGGGTCTTCAGATAGGCCGTATTGCGCCCATGGTTATCGACATTCCCCAAAGCAAGATTCAGAAGATCCCGGCGGAGAAATTCGAGAACATCCTCTTGGGGAGAATCAAGCAGACGCTGCATGGCGTGACAGATCTGATCGTTGCTCAATCCCGGCCCGTAACGATTCCAGCCGCAAAGCGAAGAAGCAGACTCCAGACCGTAGCGCACTACCTTGCCATCCTGAATCGTTCGATCGAAACGCTCGATAAAAAGGGCGTTCTCTTCGTAACGCAGAGGCGCACCAACCTTCAGACCAAAATCGCGCGCCACCTCGTAATAGGGTGCCTCATTGCGCAGTACCAGCCGATCGGCCTCGGAGCGTCCCCGGGGAAACTTGACCAGCCAGTGCTTTTTGATCTTCTCATCCGGCAGTGCCCCTTCCGCATGCCAGGAACCGTTCAGATCTTCAACCAGCAGAAACTTGGGGGCCTGCCCCTGAACGCTCGAGGCTCCGGCGACAATGGCCCCATGCGCTTCGGCATAGTCGATAAAATCGATATTCCTCTCGACGATCTCCTGCCGGGAAAAACCGGGATGCGCAACCATCTCGAACGACTCAACCGCCGAGGCGATGCGGATATTGCCGGGAGGACAACGTGCAGCGAAGCACAACAGGGTCCAGTCGGTTTCGGCATCATCCCGATCGATCTGTTCATGCCGCCGAAGCCATGCCGCGCGCGCCGCACCGGCCGGAATCAAATCAAAGAAGAAGGCCGGCCAGCCGCCCCGGCTATGCTCTTCAAAGTTGATATCGAAACCCAAACCGACACGAGCCATCGGGTGATTTTCGTCCATGAAGTCGACGGCATAATCGACATCGTAGGTCAGATAACGATCACGACGATACTGAGCCGCCCGATGCCAGACTCCATGGTGGTGAATTTCGACGGTAATCTCATTCATAAAAAATTAATCCATGTGAATTTTTATACGACTATAGACATATATAATTCCCATGTCAAAACAAATACAAATGCCTACAACCATATACAAACATACACAGACTAATACATTGCGGATCTCGCCGGCCGCACCGTTCATGTCGATGTCACCGTCCACAATCAGCACAACGCGCTGGTCGTTCACGGCACCGGCTCGCTTCTCGAGGTCTCTCCGGCCTAAGTCTCGAAACAATTCAGCCCTGGACTGCAGGTGCGGGAAGCACGAGCGGATCAGGGCTGTTTTGTGTGGATGGGGGAATTCTTACACTGCACGGAACCCTCGCACGGGTCAGTTTATCTATCAACTAAGCAGAAAATAAATCTGTCCCCTTTTATCTAAAAATCCCAAGTTGGTGTCCGGGTGGCGCGTTGACCAGTCGCTTATCAAAGAGCGAAAAGATTTAATCTTTTTCGTGTGCGGATATCTCTACCCCTTGA
>PKUF01000023.1 GCA_002869635.1 Desulfuromonas sp.
CTGGGGTATCTGCTCTTTTGTTCCCAACTGGTACGTGTTCACCCAGCCCCTGGCTTTCGGGCTTTTCGTCATAACTGGACTGGCCGAGATCAACCGGACACCCTTCGATATGCCTGAAGCGGAGAGCGAGCTGGTTTCCGGTTTCTGTACCGAATATTCCTCGATGAAGTATGCACTCTTCTTCTTGGCGGAGTACGCCAACATGATCGTCATCGCGGCGATCGCGGCGACGCTGTTTCTCGGTGGCTGGTCCGGACCGTTTTACGGTGCGATCAATCTGCTGATCAAGATCGTTGCCTTTATGCTCTTCTTCATGTGGCTGCGTGCGACCTTCCCGCGTGTTCGCTATGACCAGCTCATGTTTCTTGGGTGGAAGGTTTTCCTTCCCCTTTCACTGGCGAACATTCTGGTCACCGGCGTTGCGGTGCTCCTCTTCTAGAAAATAACCTTCAGAATACGAGGACAGACTCATGTTCAAAGAGTTCATTCAAGGGCTGAGCATCACCTTCAAACATCTGCTTCCCGGACATTCGACGACAGTCGAATATCCGGCGGTCAAACTGAAACCTTCAGATCGCTTCCGTGGACTGCACCGCTTGGTCCCGGCGCACGATCGTGAAAAGTGCGTTGCCTGCTATCTCTGTCCGACGGTCTGCCCAGCCAAATGCATTACGGTCGATTCGGCAGAGAACAGTAAAGGGGAAAAATATCCCCGCACGTATCAGATCGACCTGCTGCGCTGCATCTTCTGTGGCTACTGCGTTGAGGCATGCCCGGTTGAGGCGCTGGAAATGACCGGCGAATACGAACTGGCAAACTATACGCGCGCCGACTTTACTTTCACCAAAGAGCGGCTGCTCAAATAACCACGGGAGCGTCGAAACCATGGAAACAATCTTCTTTTATCTGGTCGCCTTGGTCGCCGTCCTCTCCGGTCTGCTCGTTATCTCGTGCAAAAACCCGGTGAACAGCGCCCTTGGCCTCGTCAACACCTTCTTCTGCCTCGCCATTTTCTACGTGATGCTCGAAGCACCGTTTATGGCGGCGATTCAAATCATGGTTTATGCCGGGGCGATCATGGTTCTGATCCTCTTCGTCATCATGTTACTGAATCTTGGCACCGAGGTGCGTAAACGCTATATGCACAGCATTGCCGGCAGCGCTACCGCGGCAGCGCTGGTTCTCGCCATGATCGTCTATTTCGTGAAGAACGGAACTCTCTCCGGTCAGGTCGGAGATGTGACCAGCGAGGTCATTGCCAACTACGGTCATACCGAACTAATTGGCAAGGCGCTCTTCACTGAATTTCTGCTCCCCTTTGAAATTACTTCCATTCTTCTTCTTGTTGCGATCATCGGTGCGGTGATTCTCGCCAAGAAGGAAGCTTAGACGTGGAACGGACAGGAGACCGATCATGATTAGCGTTTATCACTATCTTGTGCTCAGTGCGATCCTCTTTTCGATGGGGACTTTCGGGGTGCTTACCCGCAAAAATGCCATCGTTATCTTCATGTGCATCGAACTTATGTTGAATTCTGTCAATCTCTCCTTCATTGCACTCTCCCGCCATCTGGGGAACATGGACGGCCAAGTCTTTGTCTTCTTCGTTATGACGGTGGCTGCTGCGGAGGCGGCTGTGGGTCTGGCTCTCTTCATTACCCTCTTCCGCAACAATGAGACCATCGAAGTCGATCAGGTCAACCTGCTCAAGTGGTAGGGTCAATCTCGGATTAAGGTCAATTCCGACTAGAGGAGATATAGATGTACGACAAACTGTGGCTCATACCGTTCTTCCCCCTTCTGGGCTCCGTGATCAACGGACTGTTCGGAAAGAAGATCAAGAATGAGAAGGTGATTGGCTCAATCGCGACTCTCGCGATTGCGTCCTCCTTCGTGGTCTCCTGCCTTTGCTTCTTCACGCTGCTTGACGATAAAGTCAAAATCCATCAACAGGTGGTTGCGTCTTGGATGAGTATCGGGCAGTTACAGATCGACTGGGGTTTCCTCCTCGATCCTCTCTCGGCCCTGATGATCATGGTCGTGACCGGGGTCGGCTCCCTGATCCATCTCTACTCCATCGGCTACATGCACGGTGAGGAAGGGTTTTACCGCTTCTTCTGTTACCTGAACCTCTTCTGTTTCTCGATGCTGATGCTGGTTCTGGGGAACAACGCTCTGGTCATGTTTGTCGGTTGGGAAGGTGTTGGTCTCTGTTCTTACCTCCTCATCGGTTACTACTTTGAGAAGAAGAGCGCCGGTGACGCCGCCAAGAAGGCGTTCGTTGTTAACCGTGTCGGTGACTTCGGCTTTCTCCTTGGCCTCTTCACTCTCTTCTGGTATCTCGGTAGTGAGCATAATGTCTGGACCGTCAATTTCGTCGAGATCTCCCAGAATGCGCACCTTCTCCCGGCGGGTGGATTTGTTGTGACTTTCGTCACCCTCTGCTTCTTCTTGGGCGCCACCGGTAAGTCAGCGCAGATACCGCTTTATACCTGGTTGCCAGACGCGATGGAGGGCCCGACTCCGGTTTCGGCCCTCATCCATGCCGCCACCATGGTCACCGCCGGTGTCTACATGATCGGTAGGATGAACGGTCTCTTCGCTCTGGCGCCGACGACCATGATGGTGATTGCCATCGTTGGTGCTGCCACTGCTATTTTCGCGGCGAGTATCGGTCTGGCTCAGAACGACATCAAACGTGTTCTCGCCTACTCAACCGTCTCCCAGCTCGGCTATATGTTCTTGGCGATGGGGGTTGGGGCTTTCACCGCCGGTGTCTTCCATCTTATGACTCACGCCTTCTTTAAGGCCTGTCTCTTCCTCGGTTCGGGTTCGGTCATTCATGGCATGCACCACGGCTATCATCACGCTCATTTGCATGACGATCCGCAGGACATGCGGAATATGGGTGGTCTGCGTAAGAAGATGCCGATTACCTTTGTCACCTTCCTGGTTTCAACGATTGCTATCGCGGGTATTCCGGGCTTCTCTGGCTTTTTCTCCAAAGATGAGATCCTCTGGTGGTCATTTGGCTCGAATCACGGCAGCTGGATGCTCTGGTTGGTTGGCGCGATTGCTGCCGGATTGACCGCCTTCTATATGTTCCGTCTGGTCTTCATGACTTTCTTCGGTGAGCAGCGCACGGACCCGCGGGCGAAAGATCATATTCCTGAGTCCGGGCTGACCATTACGATCCCCCTGATGGTCCTCGGGGTTCTGGCTGTTCTCGGTGGTTATGTCGGTGTTCCGGCGATTCTCGGTGGTGCGAACAAGATCCACCATTATCTTGAGCCGGTCTTTGGCCACACCATCGAGGTGAACCATATTGCCGCTCACGGGAGCCATTCGACCGAGATTGCGCTCATGGCGACATCAATTGCGATTGCAGTCTTCGGGATCTTCCTCGCCTGGCTGATGTATGTCAAAAAGCCCGAGCTTCCCGGCAAGTTCGTCGGAGCGTTCACCGGGCTGCATCGCACGATTTTCAACAAATGGTATGTCGACGAAATTTATGATGCCCTCTTCGTCAACCCCACCAAGCGACTCGGGACCTTCTTCTGGAAAGGGTTCGACGTCAAGGTGGTCGACGGGATCGTCAATGGTGTTGGTGCGCTGGTAAATCTGGCGTCCAAAGGGCTGCGCTACACCCAGTCGGGTCTGGTACAGAACTATGCCATGACGATGGTTCTCGGCGTGATCGTGATCGCCGCCTTCTACTTCTTCGGGTAAGAGCAATCCGACACGCGATTGATGCAATAAGGAGCTGATTCCCATGACCGACCATCTTCTCAGCCTGATAACCTTCTTCCCCTTGCTGGGCGCGCTCTTCGTCCTCTTTATTCCGAAAGAGGACGGGGGAGTTATGAAAGGTTTCACCCTAGCGGTAACGCTCGTCACTTTCTTTCTGAGTCTGCCGCTGGCGTTCGATAACATCTTCAAAGTTTCTGGTGGGATGCACTACACTGAGTTCATTCCCTGGATCAGTATCGGTGACTATTTCCAGATGAACTACTTCGTTGGGATCGACGGCATCAGCCTCTGGCTGGTCCTCCTGACGACCTTTATCATGCCGATTGCTGTCCTCTCAACGTGGAATGCGGTTGAGAAGAACGTCAAAGGCTTCATGGCCCTGTGTCTTCTCCTTGAGACCGCGATGCTCGGGGCCTTCATCTCCCTCGATCTCTTCCTCTTTTACATCTTCTGGGAGCTCATGCTGATTCCGATGTATTTCATGATCGGGATCTGGGGTGGTGGTCGCCGAATTTATGCCGCGGTCAAGTTTTTCATCTACACGGCGGTCGGCTCCCTGCTGATGCTGGTCGCAATCATCTACGTTTACTATTACGCGGTTCAGTCCGGAATCAACATCAGCGGCTTTAGCATCATTGACTTTTACAAGGTCGACATCCCGGCGGATCTGCAGACCCTGCTCTTTATGGCGTTTGCTTTCAGCTTCGCGATCAAGGTCCCGATGTTCCCGGTTCACACTTGGCTTCCGGATGCCCATACTGAGGCCCCAACTGCAGGTTCGGTTATTCTGGCCGCTATCCTCCTGAAGATGGGGACCTACGGTTACCTCCGCTTCGCCATGCCGCTCTTCCCGGATGCGACCCAGCAGTTCATCCCTTTCCTCTCGCTTCTTTGCGTGATCGGGATCATCTACGGGGCGCTGGTGGCGATGATGCAGGACGATGTCAAAAAGCTCGTTGCCTACTCCTCGGTCTCTCACCTCGGTTTTGTTATGCTCGGTCTCTTTGCCATGAATATGCAGGGATGGGCCGGTGGCATCATTCAAATGATCAATCACGGTATCTCGACTGGGGCGCTCTTCCTTATCGTCGGATTTATCTACGAACGTCGTCATACCCGTGAGATCAAGGAGTTTGGCGGTCTGGCGAAACAGATGCCGGTCTTTGCCACGATCTTTTTGATCATCACCTTCTCCTCCATCGGCCTTCCCGGTACCAACGGTTTTGTTGGCGAGTTTCTGGTCCTGATGGGGGCCTTCGAAAGTGAGCTCCGCTGGTACGCGATCTTCGCGACAACCGGTGTTATCTTCGCTGCCGTTTACATGCTCTGGATGTTCCAGCGGGTTATGTTCGGTGAGCTGAAGAATCCGAAAAACCAGAATCTCAAGGATCTTTCGGCCCGCGAGATTACCCTGATGATCCCTCTGCTCGTCTTTGTCTTCTGGATCGGCTTCTACCCGAACACCTTCTTCGAGAAGATGAATCCGGCAATGGAGCAACTGCTTCACCAGGTCAAAGGGAAGCACCACGTTGCTGTGGTCGAGACAGTTTCCGCCCAGGAACTGGCCAGCCGGTAACGTAACGGGTCAACGCAGTAGCCTACAACGCGCTTCCGAAGGAGCATTTCAATGGAAAATCTGGTGCAAATCGCCATGCAGAACGTCAACTTCGCGGCCATCATGCCCTCGATGGTGCTAACTGGCCTCGCGATGGCGATTCTGATGATCGGGGTCTTCTCTAAACCGGGTAAAACTGCACACATGCAGTGGCTCTCGCTGGCGAGCTTGGTCGTGACCGGTGTCGTGACTGTTTCGGCTTGGAACAACCCCCAGTTCGGCTTCGCCGGCCATGTCGCGCTCGACAACTTCGCCACCTTCTTTACCATTACCTTCCTTTTTGCCGCAGGTCTGACGGTTCTTATGTCGGATGACTATCTGCAGCGCGAGGGGTATCCGGTTGGTGAATTCTATCCGCTGATTCTTTTTACCACCGCTGGGGCGATGTGGATGGCGTCAGGGACCGACCTGATGACCATCTTCCTCGGTCTTGAGGTCCTCTCGGTCTCGCTTTATGTCCTTGCCGGACTTTTCCGCGGCCAGGTTCGCTCCAATGAGGCAGGGCTCAAGTATTTCCTCCTTGGCGCCTTCTCAACCGGTTTTCTCCTTTACGGGGTCGCCCTCCTTTACGGGATGACCGGGACAACCAATCTCGCTGACATCGGTCAGGTGATTAATAGCAATAAAGATCTGCTGAGCAATCCGATGCTGATTGCGGGAATGATCTTGCTCTCCACGGGTTTCCTCTTCAAAATTGCTGCGGCACCTTTCCATATGTGGACTCCCGATGTCTATGAAGGAGCACCGACTCCGGTCACGGCATTCATGAGCGCTGGGCCGAAGGCGGCCGCTTTCGCTGCCTTCATGCGGATCTGCATGCTCACCTTCACCTCGTTGCAGGCGGAGATGACCTCCCTGCTCTGGATCCTTGCGGTGCTGACCATGATCGTTGGGAACATCATTGCCATCCAGCAAACCAACATCAAGCGTATCCTCGCCTTTTCCTCGATTGCACATGCAGGTTACGCTCTGGTCGGTATGGTTGCGGCGAATGCGATAGGCCTCTCGGGAATTCTCTTCTACATGCTCGGTTATACCTTCATGAACCTTGGTGCCTTTGCGGTCTTGGTTCTTGCCGGGAAAAAGGGCGAGGAGAATCTTACCCTTGAAGGTTTCTCAGGCTTTGGTTATAAGCGCCCTTGGCTGGCAGTTGCTATGTGCATCTTCCTTTTCTCTCTGATGGGGATTCCGCCGACAGCCGGTTTCGCGGGTAAGTTCTATATTTTCGCTGGCGCGGTTAAGGGGGGTTACCTTTGGCTAGCGGTTATTGGTGTTCTTAACTCGGCCGTTTCTCTCTATTACTACCTGCGGATTATGGTCTACATGTACTTCAAGACGCCTGAAGAAGAGTATGACTGGGTGAAACTGAATACCGGTGCTCTGATCTCCATTATCATCTCGCTAGTCGGGGTCTTTTACCTCGGTCTCATCCCTGAGGCGGTTATGGCGATGGCGAAGATCTCACTTTTCTAGAAGAGAGATCATAGTTGAGAAAAAAGCCCCGCTCGAAAGAGTGGGGTTTTTGATTATTTTTTACCGTTTACCTTGGCTCTTAAGTTGTTTATTTGACTGCCCACATACCCACTAGC
>PKUF01000069.1:0-6797 GCA_002869635.1 Desulfuromonas sp.
CTCTTCTTGCTGCTCACCACGCTGGTGGTGCCTGCGGCGTGGGCCGGTCTGTCAGCAGCAGAACCGGTAGAGATCCACAATCAGGCGACGGGGCTTTTCTACTGGCAACCCGCCAGCGGAACCCCGGCAAAAGCCGCCGACCCCGCTCTTCCCGACACCCCGGTCTCGGTCGTCAGCAACACGGTCAGTGCCATCACTGAACTCCCCCTGGTCCTCGATTATGTCGACCCGACTTTCGACCACATCATCAGCAAGGCCCGCCTCGGCAATTCGCTCTTTATTGAAGCGGACGCTCCCGGATGCAACAGTCAGGGGTTGACGGTCGAAACCCGGCTCATCGTCATCACCTCACGCCTGACCGGCGACCGCGAGGAGTATACACTGACCGAAACCGACGCCAACAGCGGCGTCTTCCACAATATCGGAGTCGATATCCCGACCCGCAACGGCGATGAGAACCCGATTCTTTCCGGCAACGGCATTCTTGAAACGGTGCGCGAGGATACCCTCACCGCCAGCATCGACGGTTGCGGCACCACGACAATTGTCGAAACCATCATCTATATCGACCCGGCGGGGATCGTTTTTGATTCTCGCAACAACCTGCCAATCAGTGGCGCCACCGTCACCTTGATCGATGTCACCGGTCAGGGGAACGGCCAACCCGACAGCGCCGGCGTCGCCTGCTCTGCCGGCATCCCCGGCGCTCCAGCCAAAGTTCTTAGCGCCGACGCCCTCTCCATCGTCCCCAACACTCTGATCACCGGCGGCGATGGCAAATACGAATTCCCCACCGTCTGTCCGAGTACCTATCGCCTTGAGGTCACCCCACCGCAAGGGGCGACCTTCCCCTCCATCGTCCTTCCCGCCGAACTCCCGGTCGGACGACGTATCGACAGCGCCGGTTCTTACGGCGAAAGCTTTGATGTCAACCTACAGACCGGGGCGGTCTTCATCGACATCCCCCTCGACCGTCCTTTCAGTGGTTTCTTCCTGAAAAAAGAGGTCTCCCGCGACAAGGCAGAGATCGCCGAAACCATCCGCTACACCCTGACCGTAAAAAACCAGTCCGAAGAGCTGCTGACCGGCGCAACAATTCACGACCGTCTCCCCTTCGGCTTTGCCTATATCAATGGTTCCTCGACCCTCAACGGTACCAATCTCGCCGACCCCGCGGGGATACCTGGTCGCGACCTTGTCTTTACCCTCCCAGACCTACCCGTGGGAGGAGAACATCGCCTCAGCTACCGTACCCGCATCCGCCCCGGCGCCCTGCAGGGTGACGGTGTCAACACCGCTCAAGCCTTTGCCGACGGCGACCTGAACTCAAACCGGGCCCAGGCTAAGGTCGAGGTTGAACCGGGAGTCTTTGATGATCGCGCTTTCGTCACCGGCAAGGTCTTTGTCGACTGTAGCCGTAACCGTCTGCAAGACAGTGAAGATATCGGCATTCCCGGTGTCCGTCTCTTCCTTGAAGACGGCACGTGGGTGATTACCGACAGTGAGGGTAAATACAGTTTTTACGGCCTCGATCCGCGCACTCACGTTCTCAAGCTTGATCCGCTAACGCTCCCTGCGGAGGCTCAACTGTTGACCCTCGACAACCGCTTTGCCGGGGATGCGGCAAGCCGCTTCATCGACCTCAAGCGGGGGGAGCTGCACCGGGCCGATTTTGCCGAAGGCTCATGCAGCGATGAGATCATGGCCGAGGTGATCGCCCGGCGCGAGAAAGGGGAGGTCTTCGTCGCTGAAACCGTCCGGGCCGCTAAGCGCGAGCTGAGCAACGTGACGACAACACCGCTGAATCGGGATGAGAGCACAACCACAGGGGTGATCGACAATTTACAAATCCCGACCTTCCCGAGTCCGGGGAGCACCTCCACCCTCCCGGCAAAGAGTGCACCTCTGGCGTCGGCGGTGGTTCCACTGATCCCGCTTGATACTCTCCTTGAGGGGGCTGACACAACGGCGGACTTTCTCGATCTGAACGACGGCGACACCCTCCCCTTTGCTCAGGTTCAGGTCAGAGTCAAGGGACCGGTCGCCGGTTCCCTCAGCCTCTATCTCAACAACGAGGAGGTCGACCCTCGCCGCATCGGGACCCGGATCACCGACAGCGCCCGCGGACTTCAGGCCTTGGAGTATATCGGACTTGATCTTGCTCCCGGTCTTAACCGCCTGACGCTCTTCTACCATGACCAGTTTGGCAACCAGCGTCAGCGCAACAACCTGACGTTAATCGCCCCGGCAGCCCTCGCCCGCCTCGCAGTTACCTTCCCCTCAGGGGATGCCGTTGCTGACGGCCAGACCCCGGTCACCGTGCGGGTGGCACTCTTTGACGCCAACAACGTCCCGGTCACGGTCCGAACTCAGCTGACCCTTGAGACAACCCTCGGACACTGGCAGGAGGAGGATCTTAATCCGGCAGAGGCAGGTGTTCAGGTCTTTGTTGAAGGGGGGAGCCATGAGTTTCTCTTGCTACCACCTCAGGAACCGGGGAGAGCCCGTCTGCGCCTCGACGGCGGGGTCATCCGCCAAGAGGTGGCGCTCGAATTCCTCCCCGAGCTGCGTCCTCTGGTCGCCAGTGGCCTGCTTGAGGGGATGATCAACCTGCGACGTCTCGGCAAAGGGGCGATTCTCGACGCCAGCAGCGATGACGGATTCGAAGAAGAGCTCGACAACCTCGCCGACGGCCGCTTCGCCGCCGGGGGACGCGCTGCCCTCTTCCTCAAAGGAAAAGTCCTCGGAGATACCCTCCTCACCCTCGCTTACGACTCGGCCAAACAGACCCACGACCGTCTCTTCCGCGACATTGAACCAGACCGCTTCTACCCGGTCTACGGCGACTCGTCGGTCCGCGGCTACGACGCCCAATCGAGCGGCCGGCTCTATGTCCGCCTCGATCGCGGCAGCGACTCGCTGTTGCTCGGAGACTTCAACAGCCGCAGCCTTAACGAGAATCGTAAGTTGACTCAGTACAGTCGTAGCCTCAACGGCCTTAAAGGACATGTGGAAACACCACTCGGCAGCGTCACGGCCTTCGCCAGCCCACAGAGCAGCCGGCAGGTGGTGGAAGAGATCGCCGGCGCCGGAGTCTCCGGCCCCTATTACATCAGCGCCCAGGATCGGGTGGAAAACAGCGAGCAGGTCACTCTGGTCGTGCGCGACCGTAACCATCCGGCACAGATTCTCAGTGAGTCGGCCATGACCCGCTTCAGCGACTACGAGATCGATTCCTTAAGCGGACGCCTCCTCTTCAAGAGCCCGGTTGCCACCTACGATGCTGAGCTCAACCCAATCTTTATCCGCGTCACCTGCGAGGTCAAGGACGGCGACGATCCCTTCTGGGTTGGCGGGGTTGAGGGGGAGAGCGATATCCTCCCCGGCCTGGAGGTCGGCGGGGTCGCGGTGATCGATGACGATCCCTTTGACCGCTACGCCCTGCTCGGTGCCAACGGAGCCCTGAAGCTCGGAGAGCAGACGACCCTGCACGGTGAATGGGGAATCAGTCGCAGTGAGAGTGCCGGCGAGGGGGATGCCCAAAGGTTTGAGCTTCGCCACACCTCGACCACCCTTGAAGGACGCCTCTATGCCCAACGAGCCGGCAAGGATTTCGTCAACCCATCGGCACTGCTGCCGACTCAGCGGCAGGAGTTAGGTGGCGAAGGGAGCTATCGCCTCAACAGCCGACTCCGCTTGCTCGGCGAGGGGGTACTCACCCGTGACTTGACCACCGGCGGCGAGCGCCACGGCCTGCTCCTCGGCGCCGAATATCGTCTGCCGAACGAGATCATTGTCGAAGGGGGACTCCGCTACGCCAGAGAGGGAGATGCCGCAACGACCAGCGCCAATGGCACCACCCCCAACAGCTACACCGGCCTGCGCGGCAAGGTGAGTGCTCAGGCCCCCTTCCTGCCGACGCTCGCCTTAAGCGCCGAAGTCGAGCAAGGGCTTGAAAATGCCGAGGAGCGTAGCGCCTCTCTCGGCGGAGACTACCGATTTACCGGCGGCGGAAGGCTCTATGCGCGACATCACTTTGTCAGCAGCCTCTCCGGTGAATTCGCTCTCAATGACACTCAAGAACGTCAGGTCACCCAGATCGGGATTGAGTCACCGACTCTCCCTGGCGGCACCCTCTTTAGCGAATATCGCCTGCGTGACGCTCTCGGCGGCGAAGAGTCCGAGGCGTCGATCGGCTTGCGCAACCAGTTCACTCTGCGCCCCGGACTCTCTCTGAACACGACATTGGAGCGAATCACTGCACTCAGTGGCGCGAACCACAACGACTCGACAGCGGTCACCGCCGGACTCTCCTACACCGCCAGCGAGCGTTGGAAGGGGTCGCTACGGGGCGAGCTGCGCAACGGTAGCGACACCGATTCTCAGCTTGCCAGCGCCACTGCCGCCATCAAGGCGACACGGGATCTGACCTTGCTGGCACGCCAGTTATCATCAACCATCAAAACGGCTGGAAGCTCGCGAAAGAGTCAGCATCGCCTGCAACTTGGCGGCGCTTGGCGCCCGGTCGATCACAACCGGCTTGACGCTCTGTGGCGCTATGAGTACAAAACTGAGAAGGAGACCGATCTGGTAGCACCGGCCCAAGAAGAGAGACGGGTCCACATCATCTCGCTGCACGGCAACCTTAAAGTGCGGCGTGACCTGACCCTCAACGGCCGACTCGCCCTCAAACTCGCCGAGGAGAAGATCGACAACCAACGCGACGATGACGCCGCCGAGCTTATCGCCTTACGGGGAATCTACGATCTGAGCGAACGCTGGGATATCGGACTACAAACGAGCCTGCTCACCAGCGGGGATGGCGACGCTCTACGCTACGGCGTCGGGGCCGAGGTCGGCTATTTGTTGGCAGCGAACCTCTGGCTCGCCGGCGGTTACAACATCTTTGGCTATCACGATCGCGACCTCTCCGGCGCCGACTTCACCAACCCCGGCGTCTATGTGCGGCTGCGCTTCAAGTTCGACGAGACCCTCTTCGCCGCCAGCGATCCCCGGCAAAACAAAACGCTGGCCCCCAAGTAGCGGGAAGGACAACCACGATGCGACACCTTATCCCTTATCTTATGATCTTTTTTCTCACCACTTCGGTTCAAGCCACGGAAATGACACCGCCGGCTGCCGACGGGGCGTTGACCCTGCGCTCTTTTTCCGAACCGGAGGAGAAAACTCCGACACCAATGAGCAAAGAGGAGTCTCCACTCCCAGAAAGTGGTCTGAATGAGGAGGAAACCCGGGTTGTTGACAGCATTATCGCGGCAGATCGCCAGCAGCTCACCTTGACGCAGCAACGGCTGGCGACACTCAACAGTGACGGCGTGGCGATGGCAACCTACCATTTCGCCAAAGCCCAAGCCTGGCTTGACATGGCGGTCGATAACTACAACGAAAACGATCGAACGGTGGTGGTGGATGAGGCGATGCAACAGGCGTTAACGATCATCGACCAGTTGGAACAAAAGGTCTCTCGTGAACAGATGGGGATGGAAACAGCGATGATCGGCGAGAGCCTGCGAGTACGAGAAGACCTCTGGAAACTGACCGAGAGGATGAAGGCGGATGCCGTGCGATTCCCCTGTGTCGAACCTCTGGTGGCCCGGCTTGAGGTTCAGCTCGTCTGGTCAGGACACGAACAGAGCGAAATGGGATGGCGGCAGAGCAAACCGTACCTGCAACAGGCCGAAAAGCTGGGGCGGCAGATCATTGAAGAGGCCGAAAAATGTAATCCTGGCCCGCTGGTCGAGCTGGTCCCTCTCAATGAGTGCATGCAGATGCAGCCGGTAGCCCAGCCGGTACCACCGATGCCCTTCCCCAACGGAGTTCACTTCGCCCTCGACAGCGCCGAGCTGAGCGAAAAGAGCCTCAAAATTCTCGAGCAGGTCGTACAAGAGTTGACCCTTGATGAAGTGCTGCAGATTGAACTCCATGGCCATACCGATAAACGGGGCAATATCGATTACAACAGACGCCTGTCCGAACGCCGGGTCAAAAGCGTGCGCGACTACCTACTCACTGCCGGGATTACCGAGAAGCGGATTCTCACTGAAGCTCACGGCAAAAACCGCCTCCTCTTCTCCGACGACGACGTCGAAGCCCATGCCCGCAACCGCCGGGTCGAATTCATCTATTATCGGCTCGAATTCCAGCCGATCATCCTGCAAGATAGTGATCTGCAGATCGAGGATGCTGAATGATCCGTTTCGGGATAACATCTTTCTGGCGCAAGCTCGCCGGAGTCTTGTTTTTCCTCATTTTCCTGTCGGAAGGGGCGTGGGGATACAACCCGACGACCGTGATCGTCCCCGACCCACAACCGGCAACCATCGGTCTCCCCTGCGCCGGGACCCGCTCGGGAACCAACCTCGGCTGCACCGCCAAGGAGTTCACGACTCAAGCGGTCTTTAGTGCCGCCGATGGAACACCCCCGTTCTGTGTCGCGGGCAACTCCTTTGAGTTCCTTGTCGACCTCTGGCTCTATGGCAGCAACACCAATCGCTACGACATCGGCTTTTATGTCGGTGAAACCGGCAACGACCCGCAGCTCAACGACGCCAGCAAAACCTGCTCCGTTGCCACGTTCCCGTTGACCCCTTCACCTTACGCCGACCTTGAGATCGGGAAGAATGACACCTGCGGCGATTATGAATCGGCAGGCGACAGTGTCATCTCCGTCAACAAAATCCGGGTCAACTGCGCTGGCGACACCACCACCGGCTCCCTCATCGTCCCCTATCTCGTCTCTTGGGCCGCCAACACTCAGAGCGCCTGTAGTTCCCCGA
>PKUF01000069.1:6831-8897 GCA_002869635.1 Desulfuromonas sp.
CAACCTCACCGCCACGGTCAGCGGCGCGGTGGCGGTCTACTCTGGGGCTTATGTCGATGTCACCAAGCAGACCATCCCTGACGGCGACAGCAGCAGCTTTACCTTCACCGGAACCGGCCCCTCGGGGTCCAAGGTTGTCGCCCAAGTGGGATCAACCTACTTCCCCGACACCATCGACGGCACCGCAGGGACCGACTACAGCAGCACCTCGGTCTCTCTCGGGGATGGTGAAACAGCCCGTTTTTATATCAATGCGTTGACCAGCAGTCAGGATCTCAACATCGTTGAAAGCGATCCTGGGGAATGGGAGACCTCCTTAAGCTGTACCGGTGCCACCACTGATGACGTTAATCGCACCGCCACCGCCGCCTTGAGTGAAACCAACACCAGCGCCAGCTGTACCTTTACCAACACCAAGCGGCCACAGATCACCCTGCGCAAGAGCGTCACCGGGCGTATCGACAGCAGCGACCAGTTCACGGTCAGTGCTTCGGGGGGCGGCACCCTCAGCGGCACAACCTCCCTCACCACCTCAGGGACGGGGACCGGGCTTTTCGGGACAACGGCCACCCTCTACAGTTCACCGGATACCGCCCTGACCATCAGCGAGGCGATCACTGTGGGGGCGACCTCAACCCTGACGATGTACGAAAGCAGCCTCACCTGCACCAACGCTTTTGGTGATTCTGCCACCTACGGCGCTGGTCACGCCCTGACCCTCCCCAACGGGACGATCACCAGCAGCACCAGCCTGACACCAACCGCCGGGGACGAAATTACCTGTACCTTCACCAACACTCCACGCCCGGCTCTGAGCAAAGCATTCAGCCCGACCACCATCGGGGTTGACCAAGTTTCAACCCTCACGTTCAGTCTCGACAACCCCGCCAACGCACCAGCGCGCAGCAGCCTCTCATTTACGGATACGCTGCCGACCAACCTCGTACTTGCAACCACGCCCAATGCCAGCACCACCTGCGGCGGCACGCCGGTCTACGGAGCGACTGCTGGCGACGGAAGTTTCAGCGTCAACGGGCTAAGCGTTCTTGCCGGAAGTTCAAGTTGCAGCGTCTCCGTCGATGTCACCAGCGCCACAGCCGGCAGCTACATCAACGGCGACGCAAACATTACGGCCATCTCGGAGCAGATCAACAACGCTATCAGCGATCAGACCCTGACTGTCGTTCAGGCGAGCCTCGACAAAGCCTTTAGCCCAACCACCATCGAAAATGGCGCGACCAGCACCCTGACCGTCACCTTGAGTAATGGAAGCGGCAATCCGGCTCAATCAGGGATCGGTTTTACCGACACCTTGCCGACCAATGTCCTTGTTGCGACGCCCCCCAATATCCAGAGCAGCTGCCCCTCGGGAACATCGGGCGTGACCGCAAGTGCAGGCGGGGATACGATCAGCGTAACGGGAGCAACCTTGAGCGAATCGATGGCATCCTGCAGCATCAGTGTTGATGTCACCAGTTCAACTCCCGGTGGGCCTTATACCAACAGCAGCACCAACATCTCCGGACTCACCCGGCTGAGCAACAACGTGACGGACAGCAGCCTGACGGTCATCGCCTCCCCTACGGTGAGCAAGGCGTTCTTACCGAGTTCAATCCCCACAGACGGAACATCAACCTTGACCCTCACGTTGGGCAATGAGAACCCTGGGACTGCGACCCTCTCGGCCCTCTTTACCGACACCCTGCCGACCAATGTTGTCATCGCTTCCACTACCAACCTTGGCGGCAACTGCCCCGGCAGCGTCACAGCCGTTGCGGGTAGCGGCAGCCTCAGCTACGCCAGCGGAGCCACCATCCCCAGTGGGGGCTGCACAATAAGCGTTGATGTCACCAGCGCTACCGCCGGAAGCTATACCAACACCATCCCTGCCGGAACGCTGCAGACCGATCTCGGCAATCAGGCGAGTGCTGCCACCGCGACCCTCGATGTCTTGACGCCACTCAGCGTCAGCAAAAACTTCACCTCCAGTTCCATCGGCGTCAATGACACCTCGGTTCTTAAAATCACCCTGACCAACAACAACGCCACGGATATCACCGGCGTCG
>PKUF01000101.1 GCA_002869635.1 Desulfuromonas sp.
AAACCACCTAGAGGAATATTTGATTTAACTAAATAAGTTATTTGAAAAATATGAGTAAAATAGTGTTTATTTGAGGTGTCCCTGACGTGTTCTGGTCTTTGCGTTCCCTGATTCTCGTGGTTCTCTCTCTCATCTCTTTGATGTTGGGGGGGACGGCATACCTGATTCATTCTGAGGTGCTGCTGCCGAGCTTCCTCGATCTTGAAAAGCATCAGATTGATGCCGACGTCGAGAGGGTCCTGCAGGCGTTTGCCAACGAAGAAGAGCATCTCTCGCTTCTGGTCAATGACTGGTCGTCGTGGGATGACAGCTACCGCTACGTCCTTGACCTCGACCCTGCTTACGAACAGAGCAACTTAAGCGATGCAACCTTCGTCAATAATCGGGTGAATCTGCTCCTGATTCTTGATCTCGAAGGGCGCAAAGTTCTTGAACGCAGCTATGACTCCTCTTTTGATCGCCTTGCTCCGCCCTCTCCTTTTGACAAGGAGATCTTCCTCCCCTCATTTCCACTTCTCGCTTATCGGAATCAACCGCTGCCGCTTAATCAGAGAACGCTCTCCGGTTTGGTGTTGACCGAACTCGGAGCGATGCTCTGCGTGGCACGTCCTATTCTCAACAGCGACGATCAGGGGCCGTCGCGGGGGACCTTGATTATGGGGCGGCTGGTCGATGCGGCGATGCAGGCCAAGGTTGCCCAGATCACACAGATCGATTTTTCATTACGTCTTCTCTCCTCAGCGCTTGAACGTTCAGGAACGAGTGCGAGGTTGACCTTGGGGGAGCGACGTTATATGGAGGAGGAGAGCCTTCTGCATGCCACGACCCTCTACCCCGATTTGGAGGGGAGGCCCCTCTTTGAGCTGACGGTGACGGCACCCCGTTTGGTTTTGTTACACGGACACGAAGCTCTAAGTGTTGCCCTCGGTCTTTTGATCGTGGGGGTCGTTGCCGTGATGTTGCTGGTGACGCTGGCTCTGCATAGCTCGGTGGAATTGCCGTTACGGCATCTTTTGCGGAATATTCTCTCACGGCGAGAATCCCCTGCGAATGTGACGGATATCGTTATGGGGCCCTATGCCTGTCGTGAAGTGGGGCAGATCTATCAGGAATTCAGTCAGTTGATGGAGGCGTTGCACCGCAAGCGAAGCAAGTTGGCGGAGGCGAATGTTAATCTGCTGGGTGAGACGAACAAACTCAAGCAGGCCCAAGAGACTCTGGAGAAACTTGACGAGCTTAAAAGCGAATTTATCTCGACGGCAGCGCATGAACTACGCACTCCGGTGACGAGCGTCATGGGGTATGCAGAACTTCTCTGTCTGCATGATAGTGACCCTGAGGCGTTCAGCCCGAAGCAGCATCAGGAATTTCTCCAAGAGATCTACGCCAACTGTGAGCGGCTCAATCGAATTGTCGATGACATCCTTGATGTCAGCCGTATTGAATCGGGGCACGGTTTGCCGTTGGAGATCCAGCCGGTCTCAACCGAGGTCTTGCTGCGTAAGGCCGCGGAGCGGATCCGTCTTGCCGGCACCCACCCGATCCTTTTCGAGTTCAAGATGGGGGCCCCTGATTTTCTTGATGTCGATGCCCATCGTGTCACGCAGGTTCTGGAGAACCTTCTTAGTAATGCTGTAAAATATTCGCCGAAAGGGCGGCCGATTCAACTCAGTGCAGAACGGGAAGGAGAGGGGTGTCGCATTACGGTGGCCGATCACGGTATCGGTATGAACGACGAAGAGAAGAAGCGTATCTTCGATAAATTCTACCGCGCCGATACCACCAATACGGCAGTGAGGGGGCTGGGGCTTGGGATGAGCATTGTCAAACAGATTGTTGAAGACCACGGTGGGACGATTTCGGTCGAGAGTCTCCCTGGCGCGGGGACCAAGGTCTCTTTCACTCTGCCCGGACATCAAGGGGGGTGAGGCGCGATTCCTCTTGCGCAACAGGACAAAAAGAGTAAACTTTTTATGGCTCGGCATCATTTGGTGTCGAGCCGTTTTCATGTTGAGAGCGCGTTCCGGAGAGAAGGAGGATACGAAATCGATTTGTGGCACACAATATGCCATAATCCTTGAGGAATCTTTGATTCTCGCAAGCGTTACCCGGATTTGTCTCTTTTCGCCCCTTTTTTTGGCAACCACCTTCTCGGGGATGCATCATAAATGGCCATTCGCGTCGCGCTCAACCATGTTACTCACTACCGTTTCGATCGCGCTGTCACCATCGCGCCCCACCTGCTGCGGTTGCGTCCCGCCTCGCACTCGCGTACACCGATTCTCAGCTATTCGCTGAAGGTTCTCCCCGAAAAGCACTTCATCAACTGGCAACAGGATCCCTTTGGTAACTTTGTCGCCCGCTTGGTCTTCCCCGAAGCGAGCCGCGAGTTGAGGATTGAGGTTGACCTTGTCGCCGATATGACGGTTATCAACCCCTTTGATTTTTTCCTTGAAGAAGAGGTTGAGACGGTCCCCTTCACCTACGAAGTGGGGTTGAAGAAGGATCTTGCCCCTTTCTTCGAGATCAGTGATGACGGGCCGCTGCTAAATGAGTGGCTCAAAGGGATCGATCGCAGCCCGCAGAGTACGGTCCCCTTTCTTGTCGCCCTCAACCAGAAGGTCTGGGAGACGGTCAATTACAACGTCCGTATGGAACCGGGAGTGCAGAGCTGTGAAGAGACGCTGGAACGCCGGGTTGGCTCGTGCCGTGACTCGGCCTGGCTTTTGGTGCAGATCGCCCGCCACCTTGGGCTTGCGGCCCGTTTTGTTTCGGGTTATCTGGTCCAGCTTAAGGCGGATGAAAAATCTCTTGACGGCCCTTCGGGGCCAGAGGCCGATTTCACTGATCTGCATGCCTGGGCCGAGATTTTTGTTCCTGGTGCTGGCTGGGTCGGGCTCGATCCGACCTCGGGACTTCTTGCTGGTGAGGGACATATCCCTCTGGCCTGTACGCCGGAGCCGGCAAGCGCCGCCCCGGTGACCGGGGCGACCGGAGTCTGTGAGGTCGAGTTTGAATTCGGCAACAGCGTACAGCGTATCCATGAAGACCCGCGGGTGACTCTCCCTTATAACGACGCCACCTGGGCCCAAATCAATGCCCTGGGTGAGCAGGTCGATGCCGATTTGAACGCTGCCGACGTGCGTCTGACCATGGGGGGCGAGCCGACCTTTGTCTCGGTGGATGACATGGAAGGGGACGAGTGGACCGTTCAGGCTGATGGCCCGGTCAAGCGCCGCCTTGCCAACGATCTGCTTTTACGGTTGCGTCGTCGTTATGCCCCCGGCGGCGTACTGCAGTTCGGTCAGGGGAAGTGGTACCCCGGTGAGCCGTTGCCGCGCTGGGCCTACGGTTGTTACTGGCGCAAGGATGGCGGGACGGTCTGGAACGATCCTGCCCTTCTTGCTTCGCTTGAGCAAGCAGGGGAACTGACTCTCGCTGATGGTGAACGTTTCGCCCGGGCGCTGGCGCAGCGGCTCGGTCTCTGGGACGACTTTCTTCTTCCCGGCTATGAGGATCCCTTCCATCACCTGCTCAAGGAGGGGCAGATCCCCGAAAACCTCGATCCGCATGCAGTGCGGCTGGAGGATTCAGCTGAGCGCCGCCACCTCTGTACTTTGCTTGAGCGTGGCCTTGGCTCAACAGTCGGTTACGTGCTGCCGTTGCACTGGGACGTAGAGCTGGGGGGGTGGCAGAGTGGTCGCTGGTATTTCCGGCGTGAGCAGATGTTCCTGCTCCCCGGCGACTCGCCCATGGGATTTCGTCTGCCCCTCGATGCCCTGCCGTGGGTGGCCCCGGAGGAGAGGCCAGAACTTTTGGAGCGCAGCCTCTTTGACGAGGCGCCGCCTCTTGATGATCCGCAAGCGGTGATCCGGGCGCGGCAGGGGATGCCCCCGTCGCACGAGGAAGGGCCTCTACGCTCGCTCCCGCAGACGGCGATCTGCTTCGAGGTGCGGCAGGGGCGTCTGTACCTCTTCCTCCCACCGCTCGGCCTGCTTGAGCATTACCTCGACCTGATTGCCAGCATCGAGGCGACGGCAGCAGCGCTGAAGATGCCAGTGGTCCTTGAAGGGTATGAGCCGCCGCGCGACCTGCGGTTAGAGCGGTTGATGGTCACCCCCGATCCGGGCGTGATTGAGGTTAACATCCACCCGGCCGAGAGCTGGGCGGCGCTGGTTGAACAGACCGAGACCCTCTACCATGAAGCACGGCAGGCACGACTCGGGACCGAGAAATTCATGCTTGACGGGCGCCACACCGGCACCGGCGGCGGCAACCATATCACCATCGGGGGGGCGACCCCGGCCGACAGCCCGGTGCTGCGTCGTCCAGATCTGTTGCGTAGTCTCGTCACCTATTGGCAGCATCACCCCGGCCTCTCCTATCTTTTCTCGGGGATGTTTATCGGCCCGACAAGTCAGGCGCCGCGGGTTGATGAAGGGCGCCCCGACCTTCTCTACGAGTTGGAGATCGCCTTTGCTCAGCTCCCCGAAAACGGTGACGTGCCGCCGTGGCTGGTCGACCGACTCTTTCGTCACCTTCTGGTCGATATCACCGGCAACACCCATCGCGCCGAGTTCTGCATTGACAAACTCTACTCTCCTGACTCTACCTCGGGGCGTCTCGGACTGGTGGAGCTGCGCGCCTTTGAGATGCCCCCTCACGCCCGGATGGGTCTGGTGCAGGCGCTTTTGCTGCGCTCTTTGATCGCTTGGTTCTGGCATAAGCCATACCGTCACGATCTGATCCGTTGGGGGACCCAGCTGCACGATCGTTTCTTGTTACCGCACTATGTCGAGCGTGATCTGGCCCAGGTTTGCGCCGATCTGCAGGAGGCAGGCTACCCCTTTGAGCTGGATTGGCTTGCTCCTTTCTTCGAATTTCGTTTTCCTCGTTATGGGACGATTCAGCTCGACGATATCGAGCTTGAGATCCGCTTCGCTATTGAGCCGTGGCATGTCCTCGGTGAGGAGATGTCGAATCAGGGGACGGCCCGTTTTGTCGACTCGTCGGTGGAGCGGCTGCAGGTGCGGGTGCGAGGCCTAAGTGGTGAACGCTACCAGCTCACCTGCAACGGGGTGACGCTGCCGCTGCACGGTACCGGCCGTCAGGGGGAGGGGGTCGCCGGGGTCCGCTACCGGGCTTGGCAGCCGCCGTCGGCCCTGCATCCGACGATTGCACCCCATACGCCGCTGGTCTTTGATCTGGTTGACACCTTCAACGGGCGCAGCCTCGGCGGCTGCACCTACCATGTCGCTCACCCTGCCGGACGTAACTACGAGGTCTTTCCGATCAACGCTTATGAAGCTGAGGCACGGCGGATCAGCCGTTTCTGGGATTTTGGCCATACTCCCGGCGTCTTGACCCCGCCACCGTTGGAGGGGGGGGCACGGACGGTGGTGCCGAAAGCGGCCGGTGATGCGGTCCGCACCGCTGCATTTGCGGCCCCGCAGAATGAATTCCCCTACACCCTCGATTTGCGCCGCTTTCGCCTTTAGGATGCAGACAAGGGGGTGTTGATGAACCGCTTGCTCGAAAAGAGCTTACAGGAATAAGGCGCGATGACGACACGGTCAAATCGGGTTGGGGTGCAGCATTATGCGACCCGCCTCGGCTCCTACGATGAGATGCAGGTTGGACCGGAGGATGCTCTCCCCCATTGGCAGAAGCTGCTGGCGGCGCTGGTGCGGCTCGGTCCCAAGGGGTTGGAGCGTTGCCACCGCGAGGCAGGGCGTCTGTTGCGGGAGAATGGGGTCACCTACAATACCTATGACGATCCGCAAGGGGTGTTGCGACCGTGGCAGCTCGACCCGGTACCACTCTTGGTCAGCCGCGACGAGTGGCAGCAGATCGAGGCAGGGCTGACCCAGCGGGCCGAGCTGCTCAATCTGATTCTCGCTGATCTCTACGGCGAGCAGAAGCTGTTGCGGCAGGGGCTTTTGCCGCTTGAGCTGATCTACGCTCACGCTGGTTTCCAGCGTGCTGCTGTTGGAGCTCGATTCCCCGGAGAGAGGCCCCTTGTTCTTTACGCGGCGAACCTTGCCCGAGGTCCGGAAGGACGGATGTGGGTGGTCGACGATCGTACGCAGGCCCCTTCCGGCGCTGGTTATGCCCTTGAGAACCGGACGGTGATGACCCGTATTCTTCCCGGTTTGATGCGGGAATTTCAGGCTCATCGCCTCGGTGGTTTCTTTCGCTCCTTGCGTAGCGGTCTGGCACAGATCGCACCGCACAACCGCGATGATCCGCGGGTGGTGGTTCTCACCTCGGGGCCGCTCAACGAGACCTATTTCGAGCACGCCTATCTCGCCTCTTTCCTCGGTTATCCGTTGGCGCAGGGGGACGACCTGCTGGTGCGGGACGGGCGGGTCTGGCTCAAGTCTCTCGAGGGCTTACAGCAGATCGATGTCATTTTGCGGCGCCTCGATGATGCCTACTGCGATCCGCTTGAACTGCGATCTGACTCGCTTCTTGGGGTGCCGGGGCTGATGGAGGCGGCGCGGCGTGGCCATGTCGCCATTGCCAACCCGGTGGGGAGCAGCATCCTTGAGAACCCGGCTCTGCTGCCATTTTTGCCGGGGATCTCCCGTCAGCTTCTCGGCGAAGAGTTGCGTTTACCATCGGTGGCGACTTGGTGGTGTGGTCAGCCGCATGAGCGCGACTTCGTTCTCGAAAATCTCGATAAACTGGTGATCAAACCGATCCACCGGACGCCTCGGCGTTACGCCATCTTCGGGTCAACCCTCGATAAGCGAGGGCTTGAACTCTGGCGGGCTCACATCCGCGCTAAGCCGCATATGTATGTCGGTCAGGAAGAGGTTGGCTTCTCCACCATCCCTTCTCTCGATGAGGGGGAGATTGTCTCGCGGCATGCCATTTTGCGGACCTTCGTTGTTGCCGGCGAGCAGGGTTATCGGGCGATGCCTGGAGGACTGGCGAGGATTGCACCGCGTCAGGATGACCTGAGCGTTTCGGAACATGAAGGAGGGGTGAGCAAGGATACCTGGGTTCTGGCGACTCCGGAAGAGGTGCGTGAAAGCCGTTTTGCTGCGGCTGGCCAAGGTGGGGCCGCTCGTCCCCTGACCGGGCCTTTGCCGAGCCGGGCGGCGGATAACCTCTTCTGGGTCGGCCGCTACGCTGAGCGGGCGGAAGGGACGGCACGGCTGATCCGAACCCTGCTGGCCAAGCTTGGAGAAGAGCTCGAATTTGATGCCCCCACCGATACGGTGGTTCTTAATGCGCTGTTGCAGGGGCTGACCCATATGACCTGCACCTATCCCGGATTTGTTGGCAAGGGGGGGGCAGGGCGTCTTGCCAAACCGCAGGGGGAGATCATGTCGCTGCTGCTCAACCCGCAGAAGGTTGGCAGCCTCCCCGATACCCTGCAGGCCTTCGGACGTTCGGCCTTTACCGTGCGTGACCTCTGGTCGAGTGACGCTTGGCACGTGGTCGACGATATCCAACAGGAGTGGCGTCAGGCGCGTGGTTACTGCCAGATTGAGAGCAGCGGCCCTTGCCAGGACTACCTCGATCAGCTGCTGATACGGCTGGTCGCTTTCAGCGGCCTGACCAGCGAGAGCATGGCGCACGACCCGGGGTGGCTGCTTCTTGAGATCGGGCGGCGTCTTGAGCGGGGATTGACCACGATCTCGCTGCTTCGGGCGACGGTCGTTGCGGCCTGGCACGATGCCGCTGCCGCCCAGATCATCGAAGCGGTTCTCGCCTCGACCGAGAGCCTGATGACCTTTCGCCGACGTTACCGCTCTTCTCACACCCTTGAAGCACTCATCGAGTTGCTGGTTCTTGATGAGAAGCATCCTCGGGCCCTCGCGTACCAACTGCGCAAGCTGCGCAACCATATCAACGCTCTTCCTCAAAGCGACGCAGGGGCGCGGTTGAGTCCTTCTGGCAAGATCATTCTTGATGCTTACACCATGGTTCAGCTTTCCGACAGCGAGAAACTTGTAGTCCATGTTGACGAGGATGGCGATTATGCAGCGCTGGAAAGACTTCTCTCGACGGTCTGGGAGCGTCTTTTCCAGCTCTCTGAAGCACTGACTCAGACCTATTTTAGCCATGCCCAGGGGCCACGGCAGATGGCGCCGACTCGGCGAGAGGAGGAGTTGTGATCTACCGAATTATTCATCGCACTGAATACCTCTACAGCGAGGCGAGCGGCCTCTGCCACAATGAGGCACGGCTGCGTCCTCGTGATTGCGGTCGGCAGCGCTGTCTTAAAAGCCGGCTTGAGGTCGACCCCTATCCTGTCGATATGAGCGACCGCCTCGATTTTTTCGGTAATCATGTGACCTATTTTACTCTTCAGCAACCGCATGCTGAGTTGACGGTGACGGCGACCTCAGAAATTGAGGTGAAGCCACAAGAGGATCTTTTGTTGGCCACCGATCTCCCTTGGGAGAGGGTGATCGAGCGCCTGCATCATTCCGACCCCGAGGGATACGAAGCGCTCCCTTTTGTTCTCGATTCACCGATCATCGTTGCGGATGGGGAGATGGCCGATTATGCCAGTGACTCCTTTGCCTTGGGACGACCGTTGCTCGAGGCAGTGCAGGATCTTAACGCGCGGATTTATAGCGACTTTACTTACGACCCCGGCTTTACCACCATCGCCACCCCCTTAAGTGAGGTGATCGCCCATCGGCGCGGAGTTTGTCAGGACTTTGCCCATTTTGCCATCGGATGTCTGCGGGCTCAGGGGCTTGCCGCTCGTTATGTCAGCGGTTATCTCGAGACGGTCCCACCTCCAGGGAAGGAGAAAATGGTGGGGGCCGACGCTTCCCACGCCTGGTTCTCGGTCTTTCTTCCCGGTCGGGGATGGGTCGATTTTGACCCGACCAACAACCAGATGCCGGGGGAGCGTCACATTACGATCGGCTGGGGGCGCGATTTTGTCGATGTCACACCCTTTAAAGGGGTTGCTCTTGGAGGAGGGAAACAGAAGTTGAAAGTCGCGGTTGATGTTCAGCATTGTGACGGGTGATCGTTGGCAGAACGTGTAAAAAAGGGAGAGGAAATACGATGAGGTTTGATAATTACCAGACCGACGGTTTTTTCGACGAGATGTTTGATGCGCAAGGGGGCCCGCGGCCGGGGGCCAACCTGGTGATGGAGCGTATCAACGCGCTGCCGCCGGAAGAGTTGGTGCGCCGCCAAAAAGCGGCGGAAAGAGCGTTGCTGCATCTCGGGATCACCTTCAATGTCTACGGCGACTCGTCAGGGACGGAGCGGATCTTCCCTTTCGATATCGTCCCTCGTATCGTTCAAGGGGATGAGTGGGCGATTATGGAGAAGGGGCTCAAGCAGCGGGTACACGCCCTTAATCTCTTCATCCACGACGTTTATAACGAGCAGAAGATTATCAAAGACAAGGTGATCCCCGAAGAGCTTATTTACTCCGCTGATGGCTATCGCAAGGCCTGCGTTGGACTCAAACCCCCCAAAGGGATCTGGTGCCACATTACCGGTACCGACTTGGTGCGGCACGGTGACGGCAACTATTACGTTCTTGAGGATAACCTGCGCTGCCCCTCGGGTGTCTCCTATGTTCTCGAGAATCGGGCCATCATGAAGCGGACCTTCCCGATGGTCTTTGAAGCCTGCAGCGTTCAGCCGGTGACTGACTACCCGAGCCGACTGTTCGAGTTGCTGCAATCACTCGCCCCGAGTATTGTTGGAGGGCCGATGGTGGCGGTCTGGACTCCTGGCGTTTACAATTCGGCCTACTTTGAACACAGCTTTCTCGCTCAGCAGATGGGGGTGCAACTGGTGGAAGGGCGTGATCTCGAGGTCAACCGCGGCCGGGTGATGATGCGCACCACCAAGGGGCTGGAGCGAGTCGATGTTCTCTACCGTCGTATTGACGATGACTTCATCGACCCGAGAGTCTTCCGTTCCGATTCGATGCTTGGGGTTCCCGGTCTGATGGCCGCCTATCAGGCGGGGAATGTCGCTCTGGCCAACGCTCCCGGCACCGGGGTCGCCGATGATAAGGCGATCTACGCCTATGTCCCCGACATCATCCGTTACTATCTTGATGAAGAGCCGATTGTGCGCAACGTGCCGACCTACGCTTGCTGGCGCGACGATGATCGTCGTTATGTCCTTGAAAATCTCGAGAACTTGGTGGTCAAGGCGGTCAACGAGTCGGGCGGCTACGGGATGCTGGTAGGGCCGCACTCCACCGCTGCCGAGCGTGAGGAGTTTGCTCGTCGCATCATTGCCAAGCCGCGCAACTATATCGCTCAGCCGACCCTCTCCCTCTCACGGGTGCCGGTGCTGACTGACGATCATTTTGAGGGGCGGCACGTCGATTTACGCCCCTACATCCTCTACGGTACGGACGAGACCTTTGTCCTTCCCGGTGGACTGACCCGGGTCGCCCTGAAAAAGGGGTCTTTGGTGGTCAATTCAAGTCAGGGGGGCGGAAGCAAGGATACTTGGGTCATCGACTCCAGCTGTCCTCCGACCCTTTCCGACCCTTCCGCCGCGTAAAGGAGGTTTTGTCATGCTCAGTCGCGTTGCCGAATCGATCTACTGGATGAACCGTTACATCGAGCGAGCCGAGAACGTCGCTCGTTTTATCGATGCCAACTTTCATATGATTCTCGACCTCCCCCGCGGGGCGAGCGAACAGTGGCAGCCGCTGGTCAACACCACCGGTGACCACGAGGTGTTTGCCGAGCGTTACGGCAGCGCCAGCCGTGATAAGGTGATCGAGTTTCTCGCCTTCGACCGAGAGAACCCCAACTCGATTCTCAGCTGTCTGCGTGCCGCGCGTGAGAATGCCCGTTCGGTGCGCGAATACATCAGCTCCGAGATGTGGCAGCAACTCAACACCTTCTATCTCACGGTGAACGATGCCGCGCGGGATAGCCACAGCATGGATCTTCCGCATCAGTTTTTTGTCGACATCATGATGTCGAGCCACCTCTTTGTCGGGGTGACCGAGAGCACGATGTCGCATGGGGAGGGGTGGCACTTTGGTCGCGTCGGGAGGATGATCGAGCGGGCTGACAAGACCTCGCGCATCCTCGACGTCAAGTATTACATTCTGCTGCCATCCGTCGATTATATCGGCACCCCCTTTGATAGCATCCTCTGGGGGGCGTTGCTGCGCTCTGCCAGCGCCTTCGAGATGTATCTCAAGCGGCATGGGCGTATCGACCCGGAGAAAATCGCCGACTTCCTTCTGCTCGACACCAAGTTCCCGCGGGCGATCCATTCCTGTCTTAACACCGCCGAGATCTCCATGCGCAACATCACCGGGCAGCCTCGCGGCACCTTCTGCAACCGTGCCGACCGGACCCTCGGCAAGCTTCTCGCCGATATGGATTATACCACCATTGAGGATGTCCTTGACACCGGACTGCATGAGTACCTCGACCAACTCCAGAGTCGCCTCAACCAGCTCGGTGGCGCGATCAACGACACCTTCTTCACCTTGCGTCCTGTGGCGCCGACGGGCGAGGGGCGGGCGGAGTAACCTCCTGTTTCGCATGACAGACTTCCGATGGGGGAGCGGCCGCTGTGTCGCTCCCCCTTTTTCGTCTTGGCAGCTACGACGCTTTTCGTGATAATGGCAACCTTATCTTTTCCCTTTTCGAGAAAACAATGACGACCGACGACCTTTCATCCTCCTCACCTTCGCGGCGTGAGGTCCTGCTGATGCTGATCTCCGGCCTTTTGGTGGTTCTTGCCGCCCTCGGTTTTGGCCGCTTCAGCATGGCGCTGATCCTCCCATCGATGCAGGATGGGCTCGCCTTGAGTCATGCCCGCATGGGGATGCTTGTCACTGCTGCTTTTTCTGGCTATCTCGCCTTCAGTATCGGCGCTGGGATTGCCGCTGCCCGCTGGGGGGCGAGTCGGGTGGTGGTTGTCTCCCTCTTTGTCACCGCGTCGGCGATGATGCTCACCGGTTTGTCGCATGGTTTCTGGTCGCCGCTTTTTTTGCTTGCGCTCTCTGGGGTCGGAATTGCCGGGGCCAATGTTCCGGTGATGGCGATGATCAACGCTTGGGTACCGGCGCAGCGGCGGGGGGTAGCAGCAGGGATTCTCTGCTCCGGCGGTGGGGTCGGGCTGGTACTTAATGGTTGGTTGTTGCCGCCGGTTTTGGCGTGGCAAGGGTGGCGCGGAGCTTGGCTGGTGCTGGGAGGGATTGTTCTGGTGATCGCTTGCTGGTCGGCGCTGGTGTTGCGCGATGCGCCGTGGCGGCCACGGGCCAGGGTGTTGTCGGGAAGGGAAATTCTGACGGAGATCTGGGCTTTGCTGCGGCGCCACGCGGCGCTACGCAAACTGGCGCTGGTCTATTTCGCTTTCGGCTTCTCCTACGTCATTTTCACGACCTTTTTCGGGTCCTATCTTGTCGAAACCCGCGGCTGGACAACGCAAGAGGCAGGACGTCTCTGGTCATGGGTTGGGCTCTGCAGTCTGCCGAGTGCCTCCTTCTGGGGGGCGGTTTCAGACCGTATCGGCCGCCATCGCGGTCTCTGTATTATCTACACCCTGCACGGTCTCTGCCTCAGCGCTTTTGCCGCACTCCCCTGGGATGGAGGGATTATCGCTGCAGCCCTGATCTACGGTTTCAGCATCTTCAGCGTTCCGGCAATCGTCAGCGCGGCTTGCGGCGACGCCCTACCGCAACCGTTGATTCCTCTTGCCCTTGGCGGGGTCACGGTGGTCTTCGGCAGCGGCCAGATGGCCGCCCCGGCGGTGGCGGGGCTCATGCTTGACCAGGGGTGGGGGATGGTGGAAAACCTCTGGCTCTCGGCGTTGGTTGCTTTTGCCGGGGCCGTTGGGGCACTCTTTTTAAAGGAACGGCAGGAGCTCGGATCAGTTCCCAATTGAGACCGCAGCGAAGCCGCCGCCAGCGGTGCGCAGGTTGGTGACTTGCCCTTGATAGAGCCGGGCCGTGAGACCGATCAGTTTCCGGCGGTAGGTGAAGAGGCGATAGTCGGTCTTGAACGAACTCCCATCCTCGGCGATGGTTAGAGATGGAGGGACGAGCCGCTGCACCAGGGTCGTCTCGGGATCGAGGGCGCCGAAGCGGCCGCGGGTGATCTTGCGTCCGGCAAGGACACCGCGGCTGCCGAAGCGATCGACCGGCTTGAAGATCCACTGACTCTTCTCGCTCCAGAGTCTATCACGAGAAAAGGATGAGAGCAGGGCGCTCTCGGGAATGAGGTCGTGCAGCAGTTGCCGTTCTTGTGCGTTCAGCGCGAGTTGATTATGGAGGTCATCGCTGCGCAGCAGCGGCAGCCGGCGTTTGTCGGCAAAGAGAGTATAGGCGAAGGGGTGGGGCGAGAGACAGACTCGCCCTTTTTCATAGGCGGCGCGGATTCCGGCAAGTTCGGGTGTTTCAAGATAGAAGTCACAGTGGCGGTTGTAAATCAGGTCAATCGCCTTCCCCCGGTAGAAGACACCCTCTGTACTGGCATTGAGCTCCTGCGGTGAGGCAATGACGACCTCGGCCCCTTGTTGGCGCAGTAGTTCGGCGTAGTATGCCATCTCGGGGTAGAGGAACTGCTCTTGCGGCGTCTCGTCGATGATGGCGATGCGCATGGGGAAGGGGGATTCGTCAAAGGTGCGGATCTCGGCGGCGAAGCTGGCGATGAAGCGTTCTTTGCTGCGGCGCAGCGTGGCACTTCCGGTTGCCTGCTTCTGGGCTTGCCAGGCGCAGAGACCGCCGCCGGCGTTGGTGTTAATCTCGATCAGGCGGGGCGTCCCCGTCTCGCCAAGGTGAAAGTCGTACCCCATCATTAGAGAGCCGTGACCAGGGTCGTGTTGTGCTGTCGCCGGTGCCTCGGCCAAGACCTGTTGGCGATAGATGGGCTGGGTGGCGATCTGTTCAATCAGACGCACCAAAGCTGCCATCCGGCGCAGAGCGTTTCGTGGCAGAGGGGCGGGGGTTGAACTGACCGCTGCCGACAGTGCTTCGGGAAAAAGAATCTCTTCAGACATCGGTATTTAATTAGCCCTTGAGGCTCCCCATAATGCCGCGTACCGCGGCGGGGATATCGGCCGGTAGGACGACGACCTTGGAATTGCCGGTGCTCGACATCTCTTTCATCGCCTCGATGTATTTTTCTCCAAGGAGGTAGACCACCGGCATCTCATTGTCTTTGATGGCTTCGGTAACCTTGGTGATCGCCCGCTGGCTTGCCTCGGCGAGAACCACCTGTGCCTGAGCCTCACGTTTTGAGGCTTCAAGACGACCGTCGGCTTCAAGGATCGCTGCTGACTTTTCGCCTTCGGCACGGGTGACGGTGGCGCGACGACTTCGTTCGGCGGCCGCCTGCTCCTCCATCGCCTTCTGCATGGTGGGGGAGGGGTTGATATCCTGAATTTCTACGGTTTTCAGGGTGATTCCCCAGTCGGCGATGTCATCGGAGATGGCGGCCTTGAGCTTGGCTTTGATCTGGTCGCGCGAGGAGAGAGCGTCATCAAGATCCATCTCGCCGATGATGGAGCGAAGCGAGGTCTGGACCAGTGTCTGGATGGCGATGACGTAATCGACGACGCCATAGACCGCCTTCTCAGGAATGACGATATTGATGTAGGCGACGGCGTTGGCAATGATCACCGCGTTGTCACGGGTGATGACCTCCTGCGACGGGATGTCGAGAACGATATCCTTGGTTGTGACCCGGTAGGCGACGGAATCGACATAGGGGATGATGATGTTGAGTCCCGGCGAAAGGGTCTTGAAGTACTTGCCGAGTCGTTGCACAACATATTTGTTTCCTTGCGGAACAATCCGTACTCCGAGGGAGATGGTGACGACGATCAGGGCAAAGAAGATGACGACGACAGCGGTGCCGGCCATGGGGTCCTCCTGGATATGGGATAGGGAATTTCAGTCGCGTCGGCTGACGATCAGGGTGTTGCCTGAGATGTCGCTGATGGCGACCCGGTCGCCGACGCTGACGCTCTCATTGCAGATAAACGGCCACTCGTCGTTGCCGAGCAGCGGGGTGGTGAAACGGACGACGCCCCTCTCTTTCTCAAAAGGGGCGCGTATTACCTGCCCGACTTCACCGAGGATCGCCTCGCGTGCTTGCCCTGAGTGGCTGCGATCCTTGAGCTTGGGTTGAATGAGACGAAACCAGAGGAAGGTTAGCAACAGCGAAAAGATCGCCCAGAGGAAGATCTGAACGCTAAACGTCATACTCGGGACGAGCCAGAGGATCGGGGCCACCAGCAGAGCGCCAAGGCCGAACCAGATGATGGTGAAACTCGGAATAAAAAGCTCACAAATGATCAGCATCATGCCGAGAACCAGCCAGTGCCAGGGGTGGATCATTACGCTCATAGACGTTCCTTGCAGGTGGCGGCGATAACCTGGTTGCGGCCGCTGTTTTTGGCACGGTAGAGAAGGCTGTCGGCGCACTGGATCAGGTGCTGCAGGCCGAGTTCGATCTCGCCTTCGAGCACGGCACAGACTCCGCCAGCGCTGACGGTGATGGTTTCACCCAAAGTACAGGTGGCCTCGACCGCGGCGCGAATCCTCTCGGCACCTTTTTTTAGCGACTCAAGGTCGCTCTGCGGCATCAGCACCACGAACTCTTCACCGCCGAAGCGGCCAACAAGATCCGAGGTTCGTACCGTCGCGGCGATCTGGTGGGCTACCTTTTGCAGTACAAGATCGCCGGCAAGGTGGCCGTGCTCATCGTTGACTTTCTTGAAATGGTCGATGTCGAGCATCAGCAGCCCCACCGGGCTTTTCTGCCGTTGGCAGAGATAGGCGAGTTGGGTGGCGATACCGATGAAGCCGCGGCGATTGTAGAGTCCGGTGAGGGTGTCGGTGACCGCTTGAGTGGCCAGCTTGCGGTTGTCCTTCCAGAGGCGGTAGAGGCTCTCGCCGAGCAGGTCGAGCTCGTCTGATGCTTCGCCGTAGCGGCGCACCATCTCAAGCAGGTGCAGCACATGCTGTTCGTAGTCGATCTCTTCATCCGGACCGCTTGCCTTGAGCTCGGTATGTTGCTGAAACTGAAAGAGGGCATCAATGGCTGGATGCAACAGGAGGAACTCCATGCGGCAGGCAAGAAGCAGCGAGCCTTTCGGGTCGTTGGCGAGGCTATGGCGCAGCTGGTGATGTTCCTCGACCCGGCGAAGGATATCCTGCAGGTCGGCGATGATGATTTCTGGGTGTTCGAAGATGTCGGGGTAGTCGATGCTTCCGGCAAGCTCCTGAAACCGGCGCCAGAAGCGGATGTGTCCCGACTCCTCGTCACGCAAGGTCTCCCAGAACTGGCGCAGACAGGGATCGTCACAGGCCGCGCTGAGGTCGTTGTAGGTACGGTGGGCGATCTCGTCGATTTCGCGGCAGAGGGTGACTATCTGCAGGATGTTGTTTGTCGGCATCGGCGGGTATCCCGGTCACAAGGGGCGGGGCAGAAGGTGTGCTCTAACCTTAGTCTCAGATGCCGCGAAGGTCAACCCTTACCCGCCCTAACTGACGATATTTTCAGGTGTTTACAGGCCGACTAGGGCAAACCGCCTATTTCCCATTTTCGAGAGGTGGGCTGTTAAGCGGTTTTGATATTGATGAGAGCCAAAGAAAAGGGCGTGAGCAATTTTGAGTAAAACTTGAAGGAATTTCTCTTTGAAAATTCAAGGGGATACTTTACAATCCCCCTTTGGTAACGGAGTTTTCCGGCCGTCTGTTATTTGTCTGAAGGAGTCTGGATGTGAAAAAGAGAATTGCTCTTCTCGTCTTTGGCCTTTGTGCCGTTTTAGCAGTCGGATGTGCACCGACGACCCGGCCGGTCAGTGAGCTTCCGGTGGAGCCGGTGATCCTCTCACACCTTGGGGATACGCAAAAACGCAGCTATGTCGCGGGGGTCAAACAGAACTTGCGTCACCTGCTTGCGACGGCCGGCGACCTTGCCAGTCGTAACAAGCCGGCGCCGCTGAGTCAGTTGGCGTCTCAGGCGCAAAAATATATCGAAACCTACGTGCGTCCTGCCATCGCGGATCCGACGTTGAGCGAGGATCTTGAGACCCGCATGGAGGTCGCGAAGGTTCACCTTCTTGTTGGTTACGTCTATGCTCGCTGTGGGACGACAAAGCAGGCCGGTAAGGATGTCGAACTCTTCAAAAGACGCTACGCCGATGATCCGGCAGTCTTAAGTTCGGCACTTGATCGCAACGACTTTGATGCCGATAATCTCGGTCAGGCACTGCAAACGCTCGAACGCCTGCTCGGGCGAGGTTAGGGGGCGTCGATGCAGGAAAACATCTTCAATCAAGCCTCCGAGGGGATTGTCAACCTGTTGACCTCATTGATCAACAGCTACTCCGGTTTTCTCCAGATCTCGGTCTACTGTGTCATGACGCTCACGTTCGGATTCGCCCTTTTTAAGGCGTACCAGACCTTGGTGATTCTTTCGTCCTGTGATCTCAAGCGGATCGCAGCGCTAACCCGCGGACAACAGATTTATACCAACCTCAAGACGCCGCTGGCGGCGGTCGCCGGTTGGTTTTTTTTCAAGACCAAGAAACATTACCTGCAGGAGAAAGATAACGAACTCGGGATCATCCCTCCTGATGACTTCATCCGCGATGCTGCCTTTCAGTACAGCGAACGCTACTTCGAAGAGAAGTTCCTCGACCCTATCGGGATGATGGCGAACCTCATGCCCCCATTGGGTTTTATCGGCACCATCATCGGGATGGTGGTTCACTTTCTCTCTAATAGCGGCACCCTTAACAGCAATATTACGGTTGCCGGGATTGCTACCGCTCTCTACACCACCTTTCTCGGTTTGATCTGCTATACCTTTCTCGAGTTTCTTCGCAAAATTTTCACCGCCTTGGCCCACAAGCGGATCGATGAGGGGTTGGCAGTGGTGGTTGAAGGGATGAAGAGCAAGAGCGAGGCATGAAAAAGAACCGTAACTCTCATACCTGGCTCTTTGCCTTCACCGACCTCTCTTTTTTGCTGCTGATCAGTCTCAGCATGGTCCCGAGTGCACCGGACGAGATGACCCTGAGCTTCTCGGGTCTCGACGTACCGGCGGTGCCGGAGAACAGCAACATGGTTGAGATGGTGGGGGTTCGTGAAGCGTGGGAGTTGCAGGTGCTGCCACCGGGCGGGGAAGAAGGACCGTATCGGCTGGTACACGCCACCGCCTCAAGTCAGGGGAGGCGTGAGGATGAGGGGCGCGTCATTGCCACCGAGACACTGATTGACGAATTGGAACGGCTCCGCAGTCTTGGTGTACGCCCTGAATTGACCCCCGAGAAGAACTCCACCAGTCAGGACTTTCTCTATGCGGTCTCCTCGCTGGCCCGGGTTTGGGGGGGCGATAAAAGCCGTGCCATCGTCACCACTGTGAATCCGGAAGGATAGTCGGATGCGTCTCTCCCGCGACAGTCTCTACGGATGGGGAGTCTGCCGGATTCCGATGCCTCGCTCGGCCGTCGATCGCTTCAGCGACCGCCGGCACGACCGGCGGCGCATCCCTTTTCTTGATCGTCGTCAGCGGCAGCAGCAGCGGGACGAGTTGGCAGGAATTGTTCGCCTGTTCTGGTCTGACCTGCCATGGGGGCGTTTGTTGGTCGCGACCGCCTCTGTCGCGCTCCTCCTTCTTTTGTTCGGTCGTTTTGTGTCGCCGCCGGTTGTCGACGAAGCGGTGGTGACACCGGTGGAAATTAGTGTCAGTCTGACGCCGGAACCGCTCCCTGATGTGGTGCCTCCTGAGATTGAACCGATGCTGTCCCCTCATGAGCCGTCTCCGGTGGTGCCCCCAGAGGCGACTCCTTCTGTAGTTGAGGCGCTCCCGACGCCTGAAGTGGTGACGCCTTCGGTGGTCGCTACACCGACTTTGCCTCCTCCGCCGCAACCGGTGCGGACGATGGAAGAGTCGTTGCCGGTGCCGAAGCCGAAGCGTCGCTATGAGGCGGCGCCTGCTCAAGCGTCCCCAACACTGCGCCCCGAGTCGTCATCCCCGGTTCAGACTCATGACAGTCTTGATCTTGATGGCCCCCAAGGGATGAAGAGCTACCAAACCCGGCAGGTGCAGAGTGCAGCGTTGGTGGAGGACGTCTCAGCCCTGTCAACAGGTGATGTGGCGGTTGACCTCGGGTCGACCCAACTCAAACCGCGCCCTACCTCCACGCGATCGGCGGTGACGGCCGGGTTGCCCTCTGAGAGTGCCAGCTTCACACCGGTGAGTAACGGACCTGAACTCTCAGCAGGCCCTTCGCTGCGAACCGTCCGTTCTGGAAGGCGGAGTGTTGCCCCGCAGCTCACTGATTCGGCCCCGATGGTGCCGCAGGGGGGAGGGGAGATTGACCTCACCCCGCGCCGCAGTCTCGATCGTCCGGTCAGTGGTGTACGCCCTGTCGCACCGTCGGCGTTGCCCTCGTCCCCTCGCGCGGACATGTCGATTTCCGCACGACAGGAGGCGTCTCTTGGCAGCGGGCCACAACTGGCACGGCCAGTGAACTCTCGTCCGGTGCTGGCGGCAGCCGCTCTGCCGCATGAGGCGACAGGTTCTTTTGCTGCGACGAGTTCGATCGAACCGCAGCTCGGTCGAGGTGTTACGCTCGATAAGCGACACACCTCGACGGTGTCGACGACTGACCCTCTGCAGGGGGGAGAGACGACGCTCACCCTTTCAAGTGGACAGGAGATCGAGGTCAAAGACCTTGTTGATCTTAAAACGATGCATGAATGTTCCGGTGGTGATGACGAGATCGGTCTGAAGGGGAGCCTCGCGGCCAAACTGCAGCGCGATGGCGATTGTAGTCACCACGATGGGACGATCTTCCTCTTTTTGCGCCCCGAATCAGCCTATTCGATCGAGGTGCGGCTGTTTAATCCAGCTGGTTTGCCCTATCGCGATCGTTGTGAAGGATACCGAAAAGCGCTCGAATGTGTGACCCGATAATGCCCGTCAATTGCTCCGATAGAAAAGGTGTAAAGATGATGAAACGAGTTTCGACCCTGCTGTTTTTACTCCTCTGTTTAACCGGTCTCTCGCCGGTCTGGGCCAATGACCTCGCTGATGAAAAGTGGGATGCCCTGATCGAGGTGACCTACAAGTTCAGTTGGTACCCTCGTCAGGACTTCAAGGCGTTGGTGGAGAGCAAGGGGCGAGAGTATGGTGGGAGCCTCGAAACGTATCGCGATCGTTTGCTCATCGACCTGACCGGTGGAGGAGGCGGTGGTCTGATCAGCCCGGACGCCTTTATCCCAGGGATGCCGTGGAAGAACTATTATCGTCTCTCTCTTGCCGAATTCTGTCTCTTTCTTGCGACGGATAAGGAGATGCATCTCGCCAATGCCCGCACCGTTATGGATCAGCTCTCGGCTCGTCGCGACCAGAGCGAGATCGCTTTTTGGAGTGCCTTCTATCAGAGCTACGACGATTTTGTCCGCAACGATCGCGACGCCTTTGTCGCCAGCGTTTATAGCGTCTGGCAAGATGTCATCCTGCGTCTTGAACTCAATGATATCCTTATGGCCAGTGACATGGCGAAGGTCGGTTTTGTCCGTGGTCTCCCTTATCTCTACGAGAACATCGCTCACCTCATCATCCGCAAGGCGTTGCTTGAAAAAGAGATGATGGATCTCTATCCTCTGGCGCCGGTGGTCCTCTCGCTCAACGATCACCTTTCGCTTGAGAACGGTTATCAAGGGATCGTCAGTCAGATTTGTGAGCGGATGCAGGGGCTGAATTCCGACAATTACAATCTCAACTATGCGGTCGCCCTGCTTGAGGCGACGGCCAATCGCTATGAGTTCGAGGAAGAGCAGAACGAGGATTTCCTTCCCGCCAAATTCAACGCCACCCGTAAGTATTATCATCTCGCTCTGGACTGGGCCGATACCAGCAAAGGCCGGGCGGCGGTGATTACCCAATACATGGGGTTCATCAACTATATCACCCGACGTTTCAGCTATCGTGACTATCTGCTCGATGCGGCAGAGAACTTCAACAACCTTCCGGCTCAGGCCAACGATTTCATCGACCGCGCCATCAACCTTTACGATCAGCTCGCCACTCCGGCGGTGCGTGATGCTGGTTATCTTAAAGAGGGGTTCGCCAGTCGCAGTGACTATCTCAAGAGCATGCACTACCTCTGGGATTCAACAGCCAAGCTCGCCATCGCCATCTCCGATTACTTCAAAGCGCAGCGCGACCCGGAAAAACTTGCCAATATCTTTCCGGCCGAGCGTCCGCTGCTGCGTTATTGTGAACTCTTTGAACGTCATGCCCCGGCCGATCTCGACATCGTTCCCGACAATGCCTACTTTCTCGCCTCCTTTGCCGCCAAGGAGCTTTCGGCGCTCTATCGTGACCTCGCCCGCTTTAGCACCGGTTACCAAGTCAGCAACCGAACCTTCGCCTACCAGTTGCAGGCGGTGGAACTTTTCCCCTACGACCTCTCGGCAGTGCTTCAGCTTGCCTTTCAATCGTCGCAGGATAGTAACGTCGAAGGGTATTTCCGCTACACCTATCCGGTAAGTCAGCGCCTTCGCGGGAGCAAGGTTTTCTCCCGTTGGCTCGCTGCCAATAGTGGTGATTTCAATGATCTCGTTGCCCTTGGCAACGCAGTTGTGCCGGCAACCATGGAAAACGCTTTTTCGCTGGTCAACTTTCAAGAAGCGAGTGAAGGGTCGGAGGATGGCCTCTTTCGCAAGACGGTGGTGATGGCGAGGCTTCTCCAGATTGCTGGGCGCCGCCTCGGTGAAGAGAAGATCGAAGAGGCGCTGCGAAGTATTGGGCGAGTTAATTTTAGTGCTGGTATCGGATCTTCTCAGCTGCGTTCGCTTTTGCCCGAGGAGCTAAGCGGTGAGCCGCTGCCGGAGTTAGCGACCGATTATCCCTTCTTTCAGCTTAAAAGTGAGCTTTATGGCGCAATTGAGCATCCGCTCCACACCTTGCTACGGGAACTCTATAACGAGACCAGTCTCCGTTCTCTGCAATATCCGTTGTTGTTGGCTCCACAACAGTTATGAGTGCTTGGGATAAATTAGAAAGCCCCCGCCGGTGAATCCAGCGGGGGCTTTCTAATTTCTTTTTCAATGGGGGGGACTAATTTAAACCCTCTTCGCAGAAGATCTGGGCGCTGAAGATGTAGATCTCGGCATCTTCGGCCTCCCAGGCGTCAGTCGGCAGTCCCGCTTTTGTGCAGGTCTGTTTGAGGAAGGTGGTGCGGTCCCACCCGTGTTCACTGGCAACCTGAGGAAGCAGGACGCCGCGGTAGTATCCTTTCTCAAGATAGATGCCGTGCTGTCCGACCTCAATCTGTTCAATATCCTCAATTTTTTGCAATGGCGAGAGGACCGAGAGCTCTAGAGAATAGTTGCTGAGATCTTCTTCTTTCATTGGGTAGAAGCGGGGGTCGCGCACTGCCGAAGAGATCGCGATCTTGGCGACCTCTTTGAAAAGGGGGAGCTCCGATTGAAAATTACCGATGCAGCCGCGTAGTTTGCCATCTTGCTTGATGGTGACAAAACAGCCGCTACGTACATTGAGGTTTTTCTCTTCCCGGGGTTCAACGTACTCTTCGTCACAAAGGACGTAGTTCTCGATGGCGGTGCGGGCAATGGCTACAAGAGCTTGCTTCTCTTCGAGGGAGAGCTCGTTTTCCACGAAAACCTCCTAAGATCGAGCATGGCATGAGAAAAAGGAATGAAACGGCGCCACTATAGTCGCATTCCCAATAAAACTCAAGTGTATACGGGTTTCGTGAAAAGCCCCATAGGAGGAAGAAAAAGAAAGCAAAGGCAAAGTTTCTTGTCTTTTTTTTTCAGAGGAATAAGATAGAGGGCGCAAGTAAAGTTCCTGAAATGTCAACACGAACTCGGTATCGAGACGATACCGTCAAGATTGAAGGAGAGGCCAATGAAACGACAGAGACGACAGGAGCTATGGTGCTGGTTGCTTGCGGCGTTGGTGCTGCTTCTTCTAGCAGGAGGGTGTTCCAGTAAACATAAACTGGTTCCCGGTGCGCCCGACTGGGTGAATCAGGGAAGTGGTGCCTTTGAGGATGATGGGGCCAAGGTTTTTTACGGTGTTGGTGTGGTGCGGGGGATCAGCAGTCCCTCACTCTCCGTCCAGACCGCCGATCAGCGGGCTCGGGCCGATGTCGGTCGGCAGCTTGAGACCTACATCTCGAGCCTCTTTAAGGATTACCAGAGTGCCTCGACTCCGACGATCGGTGGGGTGGCGGTTGAGGAGCAACATGTCGAAGAGAGCCTTAAGGCGATCACGCAGGTTTCAGTGCGCGGTTCCCGGGTGATTGATCACTGGCGTGAACCTGAGAGCGGGACCGTCTACTCGCTGGTGCGTCTCGACCTTGAGGGGGTTCAGGCCTCCTTCGTCGACATGCCAGAGATCGAGTCGGGGCTGCGTGACTATCTTACAGGGAATGCCGATAAGGCGTTTGACACGTTGCGGCTTGAAGAAGAGAAAGGGAGATGAGAGGGATGTACAACGTATTAAAATCAGGTTTTTATCTGCTTTTTTTTCTGCTACTGACGCTAAGCGCCGGTTGTTCCACCAAGGTGACACGGCTTGAGGTGGATGAGGTCAAGGACCTCTCCGGGCGCTGGAACGATACCGACAGCCGGATGGTCGCTGACGCCATGGTCGAAGATTGTCTTAATCGCCCCTGGATGACCCAGTTTACGACCCGCACCGGGAAGACGCCCGACATCATCGTTGGACGGATCCGCAATCGTTCTTCGGAACATATCAGTACCGAGACCTTTACCAAAGATCTTGAGCGTTCCTTGATCAACTCCGGCCGCGCCAGTTTTGTGGCATCGGCCGAGGAGAGGGGGGCCGTGCGAAGAGAACGGCTCGATCAGGATCTTCATGCCTCCCCGGAAAGTCGCAAAGCTCCCGGTATGGAAGCGGGTGCCGATTACATGCTGATCGGAACCATCAACTCAATCATCGATCGGGAAGGGAAAGAGAAAGTCGTCTATTACCAGGTCAATCTCGAGCTGGTTGATATGAGCAACAACCGTAAGGTCTGGATCGGTGATAAGAAGATTAAGAAATTTATCGATCGCGCCAGTTTTGGCTTCTAAAGGGTTGTTGGAGGGATGATGTCTGCCCAAGAGGTCGTGCGCTGTTGCAGGGGGAGATTCGTTCTCCCCCTGCTTTTTCTGTTGCTGCTCTCAGGCTGTCTTGGTGAGCGGCAGGCTCTTGATAATGTCGCCACGTTATTGCATCGTGGAGAGGTCAATCAGGCGTTGGTACAACTCGATGAATCGAGCCTCGCCAAGGGAGAGCGTAATCGCCTGCTTTATCTATGGGAGAAGGGGCTGTTACTCCATCTGCAGGGGAAATATCGCCAGAGTAATGACGTCCTTGAAGAGGCGGACCTCCTTGAAGAAGAGCTGATGACCCGCTCCCTATCGGCCGAAGCTCTCAGTTTTGTTTCCAACGATACAATTATCCCTTACCGTGGTGAAGACTACGAGGCGGCTTACGCCAACTACTACCGGGCTCTTAACTATTTGGCACTCGGCGAGCTTGACGAGGCGCTGGTCGAGTGCCGGCGGGTTGACGAAAAACTCACATATTATACGAATCTTTACGAAGGGGAGCATGTTTTTAAAGAGAGTCCCTATTTGCGTCTTCTGACCGGCTTGGTCTACGAGGCGGACGGTGACAGCAATAATGCATTTATTGCCTATCGTCGCAGTCTTGAAGCGTATCAATTCTATCGGGACAAATATCACGTCGCGATTCCAGATTTTTTGTGGAGTCGTCTGGTTCAGAGCGCAAGGGCGACAGGGTTTGAGAGCGAGGCTCAGCGCTATGAGAAGAAGGCCAGAGAGTCAGGTGTCGTCCTTCGTGAAAACGACAGCTTTCTGGTGATCTTGGTCGATCGGGGGATTCTTCCCCGCAAACAGGAGAAATCGTTCGCCTTTACCTCACCGGATAATGTGCCGGTTAAATTGGCTCTCCCTTATTATCCGCATCGGGAACGTCTTGACCCTCTTCGGGTCAAGGTCAAAAATCGCCCGGTTCGTTTCAATCAGGGCGAAAACCTTTATGCGGTCGCAAAGCAGAGCCTTGAAGATAAAAAGGGGCGTATTCTCGTCAAGGCCATTGCCCGGGCAGCGGCGAAACAGTTGGCAGCGCGCAAGGCTGAGAACGAACTCGGTCCACTTGCTGGCTTTGCCAGCAAGATGGTTGCTTTGATCACCGAGCAAGCAGATCTTCGCGGTTGGTCGTCTTTGCCGCAGAGGATTGATTTTGGCGTGGTCGCACTACCGCCAGGGGAATATGAGGTTCGTTTCTCTAGCCACCGCGAGAACCGTGATCTTTACGCCAAGGTGCCGGAACGAGGACCGGGATTTCTCTTTACGCGATCACTCTGATCGCCTTTTCCGACGGAGGTCGTGATGAAACGTGTAACTGCAGGTTTTGCCCTGCTGCTGATCCTTTTTTTGCTCGGCGCCTGTTCTGCACCGAAACGTCCAGACTGGCTCCGTGGCCAGAGCAGCCTCTATCCGCCGCAGAGCTATCTAATCGGGATCGGAACGGACACTCAAAGGAGTCGGGCTGAGGATCGGGCTCGGAGTGAGATTGCCAAAACCTTTGAGGTCGAGATCGCGGCGACCTTCAGCAGTGAAGAGTCGCATTGGTTAGCCCAAGGGACGGGTACTGATGGCGAAACTTATGAGCAGCAGGTACGTGAAGAACTCGCCGCTTCCACTCATCGGATGATTTCCGGAGTACGTATCGCCGAGGTCTGGTTTGATGATAAGAACGAAAGTTATTCCGCCTTGGCGGTTCTCGATCGGGTTCGGGCGGCGCGTCCTTTGCGGAGTGAGATTGAAGAGATTGACCAACGGCTTTTGGCACGGGTCAAGGCGGCAGGTCATGAGGGTTCCCCCTTTTTACGGCTCGGGATCTACCTTCAGGCTTTGGCGGATCTGGAAAGACGTAAAGGGCTTGCTGTTGATCTGCAGATCGTCGATGTTGCCGGTTGGGTTTCACCTCCTTCGGTGACGGTGGCTGAAGTTGAGTCCCAAGCCAATCGTGTCGCCCGCGAGCTGACCATCGGTCTGAAACTGGGAAATGACAGCAGTGGAATCGTCAAAGGGGCCTTGTTGCGTTCCTTGGCAGAGCTTGGACTTAAAGTTACATCTCAGGAGAAAACCGATCTTCTTCTGCGTGGTGCGGTGACCGTCGAGAGCTATGACGTGCCGCCGCCCTGGAAATGGCGTGTCGCATCGGCTCAGGTTGAGTTTGTCGACGGCTCAGGGGCGATGCTTGACGCGGTGCGCGCCTCGGTGCGCGAAGGTTCGCAGATCGCGACACGTGCCGAGACCATGGCAAGAGAGAAGTTGGGAGAGAAGCTGGCGACTTTGTTGTTACGGCGGATCTTTGAGGAGGGACGTCGTTACGGGCGTTGAAAAAGAAGACACCCCGATCGTCGGTGACGGTCGGGGCGTTACTGTCAATCTTGAGACGTGTTCAGGTAGCTACGAGATCAGGCAGCACAAGTCTCTGTTGCACCGTGAATAATGATGTTTTTCTGGCCGTCACGGGTCCAGAGGGTGCCGCAATCGCCGCACTCCTGCAGATTCGGGGCAAAGCCGTCAGAATGGGTGTCAATCTCAACGTGTGTCTTGCCTTTGCAGATGGGGCATTCCATCTCGATTCTCCTTGCTCTTCTGTGGGTACGCATTTAAGCGCCAAAGTTGTATACAAGCATAAAGGTATAGAGGCGCAAATGCAAGCCGAAAATTAAAAAAAGTCCTTATAAAACAGCATGTTAGCCATATTTTTGTTCTGCTGAACATACCGCTTGTTTATGTTTTTTCCTGTGTGAAACAATTGTGGCCTGCTTAATTGGATTCTAAGTTGCTGAAATGATAGGCTGAATGTGTAAATAAACCACGATTTTGTATTGGCCCATGTTTTTTTAGCTTTGCGAAAAAATAAACGTAAAAAAAAGCGCGTCCCCCGATCATGGGGACGCGCTTTTTTATTGTTTCGTCTGGTTAAGTGCGTTTATTTCGCTTTTTTCTCGGCTTTTTTCCGTTCGTTGGCGTCGAGATATTTCTTGCGCAGGCGAATCGATTTAGGGGTGACCTCGACAAGTTCGTCGTCGTCAATGTACTCGAGGGCCTGCTCCAAGGTTAGCAGGCGCGGCGGAGTGAGGCGGATGGCATCGTCGCTGCCAGAGGCACGAACGTTGGTCAGTTTCTTCCCGCGACAGGCATTGACCACCAGGTCGTTGTCCTTGGCGTGCTGACCGATAATCATCCCCTCATAGACTTCGATTCCCGGCGGGACAAAGAGAACACCACGATCCTGTAGATTGAAAAGGGAGTAGGCGACGGTTTCCCCCGGTTCCATGGCGATCAGGACACCATTTTTACGTCCGGAGATCGGACCTTTGTAAGGGCCGTACTCGTGAAAGGTATGAGTCATGATCCCGGTGCCGCGTGTGTCGGTCAGGAACTCGGTCCGAAAACCGATGAGTCCGCGGGCCGGAATGATGAACTCAAGACGGTTAATCCCTTCCATCGGCTGCATCGAGACCATCTCGGCCTTGCGGGTGCCGAGTTTCTCGATGATGGTCCCCTGAAACTCTTCAGGGACATCGATCATCAGGTATTCCATCGGTTCGCTGAGCGTCCCATCGATCTCACGGAAGATAACCTCGGGTTTTGAGACCGAGAGCTCAAAGCCTTCACGGCGCATGTTCTCGATGAGGATCGAGAGGTGGAGTTCTCCGCGGCCCGAGACCTTGAATGTGTCGGTATTCTCAGTGTCTTCGACCCGCAGCGAGACGTTGGTGCGCAGTTCGCGCATCAGGCGTTCACGGATGTTGCGTGAGGTGACGAACTTTCCTTCACGGCCGGCAAAGGGGGAGTTGCTGACGATGAAGTTCATCGACAGTGTCGGTTCGTCAATGGCGACGTAGGGGAGAGGCGTCGGATCGCTGGCGGCGGCGAAGGATTCGCCTATGCCGACATCCTCGAAACCGGCGATGGTGACGATGTCTCCGGCGCTCGCTTCGCTCAACTCGATCTGCTTGAGACCCTCGTAGCCGAGAAGTTTGCTGACGCGTCCGCGGCTGATCTCACCGTCGCGGCGGATCAGAGCAATAGTTTCGCCGGCGCTGATCTTGCCGTTGAAGATTTTACCGGTGGCGATACGGCCAATGTATTCGTTGTAGTCGATGGAGGTGACCAGCATCTGCATCGGCTTTTCCGGGTTGGCTTCAGGCGGCGCGACCCGTTCGACGATCATGGCGAAGAGCGGGTCGAGATTGTCCGAATCGTCAGCGAGCTCGTTTTTGGCGTAGCCTGATTTGGCGCTGGCATAGACGATGGGGAAATCGAGTTGGTCTTCGTTGGCGTTGAGTTCGCAGAAAAGGTCGAAGACCATATCGACCACCTGCTCGGGACGGGCACCGGGACGGTCGATCTTGTTGATGACGACGATCGGGCGAATGCCGAGGTCGAGAGATTTTTTCAGCACGAAGCGGGTCTGCGGCATCGGGCCGTCAAAAGCATCGACTAACAGCAGGACCGAGTCGACCATCTTCAGGACGCGTTCCACCTCGCCGCCAAAGTCGGCGTGGCCGGGGGTGTCGACGATATTGATCTTGAGGCCGTTGTGGTGAATGGAGAGGTTTTTGGAGAGGATGGTGATCCCTCTCTCTTTTTCCAGGTCGTTGCTTTCCATCACGCGTTCGGTGATGGCTTGATTCTCGCGAAACACCCCCGATTGCTTGAGCATGGCATCGACAAGAGTGGTCTTGCCGTGGTCGACGTGGGCGATAATGGCGATGTTGCGGATGTTCTCGGGCATGTTGAACGCGCTGCTCCCTGCTGATGTTTGATTTTCTCTTCCAGATGCAAAACCCATCCACTATACGCATTTTTTTGTAAAATGCCAGCTAAAAGATTGACGTTGCGTTGATTTTGTCGAGGGCAAAACGGTTGCTGACGTCTGTTTCACTGTGCTACGTTACGGAATCTGATTTTCTGTCATGAATGGTTCTGAATGAGCAAAAAAGAGAGACTGGATAAGCTGTTGGTGGAGCGGGGGCTAGCCGCCTCGCGAGAGCGGGCGCGAGCGCTGATTCTTGCCGGTTTGGTGGTGGTGGGGGAGCATGCCGTCGATAAGGCCGGAGCCCAGTTTCCCCATGATATCCCCCTGCGTCTTAAGGGGAAGGATATTCCCTATGTGTCGCGTGGAGGGCTTAAGCTCGAAAAGGCCCTCGATCTCTTCCCGGTTGATGTGTCGGGACGGATCGCCATGGATGTCGGTGCCTCCACCGGCGGATTCACCGACTGCTTACTGCAGCGCGGCGCGGCGAAGGTTTTTGCCGTTGATGTCGGCTACGGCCAGCTCGCCTGGAAGCTGCGTGATGATGCACGGGTCGTTAATCTTGAGCGGACCAACATCCGTCACCTTAAAGCGACACAACTTGAGACCCTGCCGTCGCTGGCGGTGGTTGATGCCTCCTTTATCTCCCTCTCCCATGTTCTCCCGGCGACTCTGTCACTTCTTAATTCGACGGCTGAGGTGATCGCTCTGATCAAGCCTCAATTTGAGGTGGGAAAGGGGGAGGTCGGCAAGGGGGGGGTGGTGCGCGACCCTGAAAAACATGCCCGGGTGGTCGAAGAGATCCAAGCCCTGGCGCTCTCGCTTGGTTGTACTGTCCTCGGAGTGACTGAGAGCCCGATCCTCGGTCCCAAGGGGAATCGTGAATTTCTGATCTGGTTGAAGAAAGGGGAGAGCGCGTGAACAAGGTCTACTTTATCGGCGCCGGTCCCGGCGATGCCGATTTTTTGACCCTCAAAGGGGCGCGACTGCTTGAGCGCTGCGCGACGGTTTTTGTTCCGACCCCTTTTGAGCAGACCTTTGTCGAGCACCTCGGCGGCAAGGAGCTCCTCATTCCCTTTAACTATTATTTCGATGAGCTGATTACTCTGATACGACAGCGGCTCGAGGCAGGGGAGGTTGCTTTTCTCGTCCCCGGCGATCTCACCTTTTATTCCCCGTTCCAGGCATTGATCGATGCCCTTGGTGAGGTCGCTGAGGTTATCGCCGGCGTCGGTACCGCCAACGTCGCCTCGGCCTGGCTGAAAAAAACCCTCGATCTCCCCGGTGTCTGCAATCGAGCGATTATTGCCTCGCCTCGAACCCTCGGTGATGGTGAGTCGTCGCCGACGATAGGGGATCTGGCGTCACCCGGTGTCACCTTGCTCATCTATATGAACAATATCCCGCTGGCGGAGCTTGTGGCGCAGCTACGGAGCGGCTACGGCTGCAGTGTTCCGATCGTCATCGCTCACAGACTCGGTCTTCCCGGTGAGGAGGTGGTGAGAGGCAGCCTCGATGATATTGTTGAGAAGGTGGGGGGACGTGACTTCTTCAATCTCGCAGTCCCCAAAAGCCGTCCTGCCCTGACACTGGTGTTGGTCGGTGAGACCCTTGATGCGACGGTCGATGGAGGCTGGTGGGATTATCGTCGCGAGCACATCTGGAAATACCGGGAGGAGGCGTGAAAATCATCTCTCCCGTCGATCGTCTCGACGAGACCGATGCGCTCCTTGCGGCGGGGGCGAACGAACTTTATGGCGGTTTTGTGCCGAATGACTGGCAGGAGAAGTTCAGCCTGCTCGTTTCGATTAATCAGCGTACCTTCGCCACCGCTCAACTTGCCAGCTGGGAGGATCTCGCCGGTGTGGTCACCCGCTGCCACGATCAGGGCGCGACCTTCTCGCTGGTTCTTAATGCTCCTTTCTACAGCGACCTGCAGAGCGGGCTGCTCATTGACTATGTGGGCGAAGCAGTACGGCAAGGGGTTGATGAGATCATTCTGGCCGACCTTGGGCTTTTGCGTTGTCTTAAACCTATCTTTCCTGAACTTGGCTATCACGCCAGCACCCTGGCTCATCTCGGTAACGCTGCAGCGGTGGCCTTCTACGCCTCACAGGGGATTACCCGGGCGATCTTGCCGCGTCACCTCTCCACCGCCGAGATGGCGGCGATCGTCGCCAAGGTGCCGTACATGCGGTTCGACGCCTTTTTGTTGGTCGGTAAGTGTCCCAATACCGAGGGGCTTTGCACCTTTCATCATTCCAATTCGAGTAAGCGCTGGCCCTGCGAGATTCCCTACCGACTCACGCCGCAGCAGTCTGTCCCTGATGTTTTGCAACGGGCAATGCAGCGGCAGGGGAGTTGGTCTCAGACGGATCGTCGCCACGGCTGTGGCCTCTGTGCTCTGCCGGCCTTGAAGCGGGCGGGCATCGATGGGCTCAAATTGGTGGGGCGGGGGGCACCGACCTCGCAAAAAGTTTGTAATATCATATTGGTGCGTCATTTTGTGAGCCGTGCTCTCAAGATGTCGGATGAGACTCTTTTTCGCGCTGAAGCTCGCGCCGCGCACCGCCAGCGTTTTGCCTCTCTCTGTAGTACCAACGTCTGTTACTATCCTGAATTTTTTCAGGAGGATGAGTCGCTGTAAAACGGCAATTTCTCCATAGGAAAAAAGCGACTTCGTGTTAAAGTAGCACGCTAAAACCGACCGTTCTGATCAGGACTTGACATGATACGTCTTTTGCATACCGCCGACCTGCATCTTGATGCCCCCTTCCCATCTTTGGGAGAGCGGGAAGAACAGCGGCGAAACGACCTCTTGAACACCTTCGACCGTCTTCTTAACCTTGCGATCAAACGCGAGGTTCATCTCTTCCTCATCGCTGGCGATCTCTTCGACTCTCCCAAACCGAGCGACGCTTGTGTGGCCCGAGTCCAGAACGGGCTGCAACGGCTGGTTGACCGTGGTATCGTCCCGGTCATTCTTCCCGGAACCCATGACAATGTGGTGGCCAGCCAGTCTGTTTATCGCCAGCATAGTTTTCCCGGCACCATTCTTCTGGACAAACCGTGGGTTGACGAACCCGTGGAGGTGATGGTCGGAGATGAAAGGGTCTACCTCTACGGTTTCGCTTTTCGCACCTTTGCCTCGAAGGATGCCATGGAGAGCATGCAGCGCCGTAGCCCCGAAGGGGTTCACATCGGCCTGCTCCACGGCTCCCGTCAAGGGAGCCCCGAGTGGAACTACCGCGCCAAAGACCTCCCCTTTTCCTTGCCGCAACTACGGGACTGGGGCCTTGACTATGTAGCGCTGGGTCACTACCACAACTACGAGACCTTCGTTGATGGCGACACCGCCTTTGCTGGCTATCCCGGCACCCCGGAAGGGAAGCGGTTTGGTGAGGAGGGGCCGCGCCAGGCGATTCTGGCGACTCTTGAAGAGGGACGCTGTGGTGTCGAACCGCTGGTCTGCAACAGTCGTGTTCTCGATAGTCGCAGCATCGATCTGAGCGGTTGCCTCGATGAGGCCCAGGCGATCGCTGCTGTGCGCCGCCTCGGCAACCCCGATCTTTTGCTGCGGCTTGAGCTGATTGGTATCGTTGAGGCGCCTCTTGATCTCGACAGATTGCACAGTCGCTGTGATCCCGACTTCTTTGCTCTTGAGTTGATCGACAAGACCCAGCTTTTTGCCAGTGACTTCGCCAAACGGATCGAAGATGAAGAGACGGTACGCGGACTTTTCGTGCGCCGGGCACGGGTACTTCTCCAGGATGTTCCCGATGCTGAAAAATCGACGGTTGAAGCCGCCTTTCGCGAGGTTATGGTCCGTTTTCATGCCTTCAGTGGAGACGAATCATGATCCTTCGACGGCTTGAACTGAAGAACTTCGGCCGCTTCGGTCAGATGACGGTTGAATTTAGGCGGGGTATCAACCTTGTCAGCGGACCCAACGAGTCGGGCAAGTCAACTTTGATGGAGGCGGTTCCGGCGATCCTCTTTGGCTGTCGCAATAAAGAGCGCTACCGTCCGTGGGGAAAGCAGGTCGAGAGTGAAGGGGGCCTGGTCTTCGAAGAGCGCGATCGGGTGGTGCGCGTCACCCGTGATCTGCAGAGTGACCGGGTTACGCTGGTGGAGAAGGACGGCCTGCATCAAAACCTTTACACCTTCGAAGGGCAGGTCGCCCCTTCCGGTCGCTCTTCCGAACGGAGTGAGTATCTTGAACAGTTGGTACGTCTGCTCGGCGTTTCGGATGAGGAGATGTTGCGCGCCTCTCTCTTTTTCGGGCAAGGTTCACTGGAACTCCCCGGCAAAGGGGGCCTGCCGGCAAAGATCAAGACCCTCCTCTCCGGCTTTGTCGAGGTCGATTACGATCAGGTCTTGGCGTCGCTGAACGAGGACTATTTTGCGATCACCAAGGTCAATCCCTGGGGGAAGGATAAGAGCAAAGATCGCGAACTCGACAGCATCGTGGCGCGCATCGGTGAGCTTGAGAAGCGTTGGTATGCGGCTCGGGATGCGTCAGAAAAACTAGATGCCTTGCGGACACGCATGGCTCATCTTGAGGAAGAGCTAGAGGTCGACCGGGGCGAGCATGAAAAAGGAGAGCGCTATCTCGGTTGGGTGCGGCGGCAGTGGCAGCTTGAAGAACGTGAACAGCTTTTGCGTAAGGATTTTAATCGCATTGACCGTGAGTCGGGGAAGGTGGGCGAACTTGACAAGGAGCGCAACGAGCTCCTCGAATCACTGAAGAAGACCGGTCTTCCGCAGGAAATCCCTGAGGATCTGACGATCCTCCTTTCTGAGGCTGAGAAGATCCGGCGCGAGTTGGTGCAGCTGCAGGCCGAAGGGGTCCGGGTCAGAGAAAAACTTTTGGCCCTGGGAGATCTCCCTTGGAAAAAGACCCTGCTTCAGTCTCTTGCGGTCTGGGGCGCCGCGGCACTTGTCGGTGGGCTTTGGTCTTCGACACTGATCTGGGCGCTCTCTTTGGCGGGCGTAGCGACCTTTGCCCTCTGGATCTATTTCATGCTGCAAGCGAGCCGTACCAATGCCGAGCGGGGACGACTTAAAGGGCAGGGACAGCAGATTGAGCTGCGGCGTGAAGAGCTGCAGGCCCAGCTTGAAGGGCTTGATGATCGTTTCCAGGCGCTGGGTATGTCGCCAACGGCGGTGGAGCTGGTGCGGATGCAGAAGAACCTCGATCATCACAAAAAGATCTCACTGCGGCTGCGCGAGGTCGAAAGTGCTCTGAAGGTTCTTGAAGAAGAGGGGGCGTTGCAGCACGAGCGCAGCGGGCTGGTTCAGGAGTTGGCGGTGCTCGAGGAGAGGATGGAGAAAGAGAAACCGTTGCGGGGTGACGCCTTGATCAGTCGTGAGGAGCTCCCCGAGGCTGAGGCGAAACTGAAGCAGCTCGGTGAATCGATCACCGCTCGTGAGAAAGAGTTGCTTGAATTGACCCGCGAGGAAGCATCCCTTGCCGGAGAACTCTTTGAACTGCGACAGATTGAAGAAGAGGGAGAGCTGCTGCAGGAGCGGCGGGAACGCCTCGCCAAACGCAAGAACGCCTTGGCGACCGCCTACAATCTCCTCTCGGAGTCGGTGGAAGAGTTCCGTCTCACCTATATGGAGCGTTTCGCCAGCGATGTCGGTCGCTTCCTCGCTCAGATGAGCGGTGGCCGTTACAGCGCCGTCAAGCTCATGGATGATTTTAGCATTGAGCTTTGTGACGCCGCCGGTGACTGGCACGCCAGTGATTTTTTCAGTCGCGGGACGGTTGATGCGCTCTATTTCTCGGTGCGTCTCGCTTTGAGTCGACACCTCTGTCGCGGTCGCCGGTTACCAATTCTTCTCGATGACCCTCTGGTCAATCTTGACCGCGGGCGCTGTAGCGATGCCCTGCAGTTGATTGAGAAAATTTCAGCGGATCATCAGATTATCCTCTTTGCCCATGATGAAGAGCTACTACGGCGAGGGACCCGTGATCGTTGGCAGGTGCTGACGTTGGGAGAGAGCGCCGCAAGCGGGCAGGCGCGTCATACCGAAAGGAGTGAGGACATTGAACAGCTGCGTCTTCTGTAAGATTCTGGCCGGAGAGATCCCTGCGACGATTCTCCATCGTGACGATCAGGTGGCAGTGATTGCCGACATCTCTCCTCAGGCGCCGGAACATCTACTGATCTTCCCGGTGCGGCATATCCCGACGACTCTTGATTTGACCGCTGATGACGATGCTTTGGTTGGTCATATTTACCGGGTTGCTGCGAAGATTGCTGGTGAGAAAGGGTTTGCCGAATCGGGGTTCCGTATTGTCAACAACTGCAACGCCGACGGGGGACAAACGGTCTGGCATCTTCACTTTCATCTTCTCGGTGGGCGTGAACTTTCCTGGCCTCCCGGTTAAAAACGCTGCCGACGCTCACCCATAGATCCGAACCTAAAGAGATATTTCATCGCCCGAGAGGTCGACGTGAACTTTGAACGCACCGAACAGCGCATGACCAATGAGATCATGGAGCTTCTCGTCACTCATTTTGGAGGGGAGTTGAGTGAGGAGGCGCTTGATGCGCGGATCGACCTGCTGCATCAGGCGCTGCAGCTCGGTCGGACATCGCATGCCGGTCAGTTGCGTAAGTCGGGAGATCCCTACTTCATTCACCCTTTGCGGGTGGCGCATCTTGCCGCACGGCACTGGATGGATTTCGCTTCGGTTAAGGCGGCGATTCTCCATGATGTGGTGGAAGACACACCGGTCTCTCTTGCCGAGGTGAAAAAGCGCTTCGGCAGCGAAGTGGCACGTTTGGTCAACGGTTTGACCAAGGCGTCCGATGCCAACCTCAGCCGTGAAGCGCTCAAGGCAAAGACCTACCGCAAGCAGTTGCTGGTGGCCATTGAGGATGTCCGGGTTCTCTGCCTCAAATTCTGGGACCGGATGGACAACCTGCAGACGATCAGCGCTTTGCGTCCCGAGAAACAGTCGTTGATTGCCACCGAGACCCGAGAGGTTTATGTGCCGCTGGCGCGACACCTCGGGATGGGGGTGGTCGCCAGTGAACTCGATGCGCTCTCTTTAAAGGTTCTCTATCCACGTCGTTATCGTCGCTATGCCTCGACTCTTAAGGCCTTACGGCAAGAGATGGAGACCCCTTTGCGGCGAGTACGTTCGGCCCTCTTTAGCGCCTTTGAGCATGAAAAGATCCCGGTGTCGCTACGAGATCGCTGGCGCCCCTTCTCCATCGCCGGGGCGCAGTCGATGCGGCGAGGTCTCTCTTCGCTCTATACCCTCGAAATTCAAGTTGATCGTACCCGTGATGCCTACCTCGCCCTCGGGGTGTTGCATAGCCTCTATGCCCCGATTCCGGGTAAGCTGCGTGACCATCTCAGCACCGCCTCTCAGTTTGGCTATCAGGCTCTAAAGACCACCGTGCAGGCGGGGGGGCAGCGGTTACGGGTGGAGATTACGACCCGCAAGCTCGCCCGCTTCAACGAGTCGGGGGTCCTCGCGCCCGGTTTCGAGTTCCGTAAGAGCAACTTTCAGGCGCTGATGCGTTCGCTCCTTGAAGGGGAGCAGGCCTTTGACACCGACGATCTACGCCTCGCTTCGGCCTCAATTCAGGTTTTTACCCCCCATGGTGACTCCCGGACGCTCCCTGAGGGGAGCAGCGCCCTCGATTTTGCCTTCGATATCCATGAAGAGCTTGGACTCTGTGCCAGTCGAGCTCGAATCAACGGACAGACCCGTCTCCTCAAGTCACGTCTGATGGATGGCGATCAGGTCGAGATCGAGCGACACGATGTGCCGTCTGTCCTTCCGAAATGGCTTGAATGGGCGATTACGCCGCGAGCCCGCAATGCGATCCGGCGCTATTTGCGTAACCGGGTCAAGGAATAACGATGCGATTTAGACCTGTTTTTTTAAGCGCCGGCGCAGGACTGCTGGCGCTGCTCTTTTGGGCGACACTCGCCTTTGCCGCTGCGGTGCCGCAAGCGAATGTTTTTGCCTATCACCGCTTCGGCGACGCCCGCTACCCTTCGACCAACATCGGGCTCGATGTCTTTGAGTCGCAGCTTCAGTATTTGCATGACGGGAACTACACAGTCCTTTCTTTAGGGGAGATCGTTCGCCGCCTGCAAGCGAAAGAGGGGCTACCGCCACGGGCGGTGGCCCTGACGGTCGACGATGCTTACGCCAGTTTCTACAGCGGTGCCCTGCCCCTGCTAAAACGTTTTGGTTATCCGGCGACCCTCTTTGTCAACAGTGACTCTGTTGGTAAGAAGGCCTTTTTGAGTTGGGAGCAGCTTGAGGAGATTGTGGCGGCAGGGATCGAGATCGGCAGTCACACGGCGAGTCACCCCTATATGGTGGAACGCCTTGCAGGTGAGGATGATGTTCTTTGCCTTTGAATTAAACAGTCCGATGGTCTTGATATAGTCTTTCAAGCCATCTTCACCCAGGTTCA
>PKUF01000005.1 GCA_002869635.1 Desulfuromonas sp.
CAAGAGAGGCACAACTTGCTCTCCCCGTTCGGATATTCGTTGGGGGCTGTATTGTTCGCATATAACGTGGTCCCAACAATCCCTGGATCACTGATGCCAAAGAGAGTACTTGTATCAACAACACGAGTCTCGTCAAAGGGCAAAAAAGACCCCATCCCCGCAGGATCGGGACGCCCCCACAGCGTTGACTGTGGGGTTGCGCCGTGGGGTGTGTGGCAAAACACACAGACGCGTGTTTCGTTATTATCCCCTGTGCTGGCCGCTTTGATCGCATTTGTCGAAGCATTGGATAAGTTATGGGGATTACTATTAACTCCCAGATTAAAGCCAAGGTCTTCCGGAGCATAAGACGCCGCCAGAGCCCCCGAGACAGACACAAAAAAAACCAAAGTGACGCTAAAAAAAATCGGAATAAGCAGTCGGTTCACAATCTTTTACCTCGCAAGGCTAAAGGGACACCCTACTCAATGCACATATCGAACCAAAAGACCATCACTGCTGGTCTGGCAGATACTGGAAGATCTGTATCCTCTTATTAAATGCATCGACCACATAGATCCTATCATCTCGGTCAATACAAATACCCGCAGGCAGAGAAAACTCTCCCGTCTCCTCACCAGACTTGCCGAAATAAAGCAAAAGCGTTCCATCAGAACTAAAAATTTGCACATTCCCGAAAGCAGCATCCGCAACGTAGATATGACCTTCTGAATCTACGGCAACCCCACGTGGCCGCGCAAATGACCCCGCAACGTCTCCCAACTGGCCAATCAACCCTTTCGACCGACCATCTGGTGAAAAAACTTCGACTCTAAAATTCATTGAGTCAACAACATAGACTTGACCTTCTGCGTCAACAGCAACGTTACTCGGCAAGTTAAAACGAAACTCGGGAAGCTGCCCCCCTTCAAAAACCTGCAACAACTCCCCAGAAGGATCAAAGGAAAAAACGGCCCCCTTAACGACATCGACAACATACAGATTGCCATGTTGATCAACCGTCAAACCAGCCGGTCTTTCGAAAGGATAATCGATTGATGATAGATAGCGACCATCAGCGTCAAAAGAAAAAACTTTTTTCAACACCGAATCTGAGACATAAAGCTTCGCAGAAGATTCATCGTAAGCGAGTCCGACTGGAGAACGAAAAAGGAAACCGTCCGCGCTATTAAAGTGAGAAAAATCATGTTTTACAAAATCAAAAGACAGAACGGTCTGCAACCCCGCGTCAGCGACCCATACCTTCCCAAAACCGTCAGCAGCGACACCGTAAGGAGAAACAAAAAGAAAACGTACCCCTTCACTCCCTGTCAACCACGACAAAAACCTCCCACTCGCACTTTCAAGGGACGAGAAACCACCTCCCGTCTCAATCGCACGCAAAAAACGTATCCGCGGCTGCTCAGGAGGACGCGGCCACTCCAACTTGGTAGGCGCGGGATTCAACCAATTACGAGGGTTTGAAGGCGCGCAAGAAGAAAGGACTCCCGACAAAAAGGCGACAACAAATAGTATATTCACTGCGCGGACCAACAACATATCGGCAAACAAACTATATTGCCATAAACATCTTAATCTCATACTTCGCTTTTAAGATTTCCATCCACTCTGACATTTTTTCTTCTTCAATCTTTGCCTCAATTGAGTCCCTTATCTTTCCCTTCACCTCATCGTATTCAAGCAATCTTGGTTCTTCAACACCTTCAAGCTTAATAATATGCCAGCCATACATTGTTTGCACAGGATCCGAAACCTCACCGACCTTAAGAGCCTTAACTGCTAACTCAAACTCAGAGATTGTTTGACCCTCATGAAAAGTCCCTAGGTCCCCTCCTACATAGCGACTACGGTCGTCAGAGTTGTAGTAAGCGAGATCATAAAAATCTTCACCCTTCTGACCACGATCAGCCAACTCCCGAGCTCGCTTTGCCCGCTCTTCTTTTTCTTCTTTATTGGATGAAGGATCAACCTTCACCAGGATGTGACGCGCCTTAAATTGGCGAGGACGGTTGTACATTTTCTTGTTTTTCTCATAAGAGGAGAGGACATCTCCATCAGTCACTCCCAGCTTACTGTCAACCGCTACCCTTTTAGCTTCTTCTGCAAGGAGTTCTCGATAAACTGACGCGCGGAAATTTTGCACGCCCTCGTCTCCCAACGCATCTTTTAACGAGCTATCGTTTGCGATTTTATGTTTCTTTTTAAAGCTCTCAATCTTTTTATCTACCCTGTCCGTACTGACAACAATCTCCTCATCAATAGCGTAATTAACCCGATAAGCTCGGCTGACCAATGTCTCCAGAACTTCCTCACGAATCGCCTTCTTCTTATCCTCAGACAGCCCACCATGGAAACTCATGTTTAGAGGAATAATTTTCTGTTGTTCCCGATAAAACTCAAAAACAGTTACAGGAACACGACCAACTTTTGCAACGAGAACATCTTCATGCTTTGAAGCATGTAGCTCATCGGTAGAGACTCCGAGAATCGACACAACTAACGCCAATAAACTAATCAATCGAAACAAGCATCTCATCACTTTCTCCAATCATTTCAAGAATATAGTATCCCTTCAATATCGTAAGAGACATCCTCGTTGATGTCAAGACCTTTCGGGGCAACAAAAAAGGAGCAAACCCAACGGGTTGCTCCTTTTTTGTTGCAAAATGGCGGGGCTGACGGGACTCGAACCCGCGACCTCCGGCGTGACAGGCCGGCGTTGTAACCGACTCTACTACAGCCCCATTTATTTTTTGGTGGGCGAAACAGGGCTCGAACCTGTGACCCTCGGCTTGTAAGGCCGATGCTCTCCCAGCTGAGCTATTCGCCCTAAAGTATGGCGGGGCTGACGGGACTCGAACCCGCGACCTCCGGCGTGACAGGCCGGCGTTGTAACCGACTCTACTACAGCCCCGCAAAACCCTTGGTGACAATCAGTACGCCACCTATACTACAAACAACTTAGTTGACAGCGTCCTTAAGAGCTTTGCCCGCCTTGAACTTGGGATTCTTAGCCGCAGCGATCTCAATCACAGCACCTGTCTGGGGATTCTTCCCGGTACGAGCAGCACGCTCACCAACACTGAAGGTACCAAAACCGACGAGTGCAACTTTCTCACCAGCCTTGAGAGCCTCGGTGACCGCATCGGTAAAAGCTTTAAGAGCCTTCTCCGCATCAGCCTTATTCAAGCCAGCCTTTTCAGCCATTGCATTTACGAGATCCGCTTTAGTCACAACATGCCTCCATAGTTAGATTTTATCCCGGCCGTGAACCGCGACAACTTATAGCAAACTCAAGAAAAGAGTGTCAAGAAGAATTATCGACAAGACCGAAATCAATGTCGAAGCGCCTCACTCGACTCACTGTAATCTTCTTTTTGGGGGATCGGCTGTACCGTCTCAACCGAAATAGCCTCACGCAAAACTTCATCCATATGGGCCACAGGAATCACCGTCAGGCTCCGCAAAATGGTTGCGGGGACCTCTTCGAGATTCTTTTCGTTCTCTTTTGGGATAAGGATACGGGTCATCCCGCCCCGCTTTGCCGCCAGCAGCTTCTCTTTAAGGCCCCCTATCGGTAGCACACGGCCCCTGAGGGTAATTTCTCCTGTCATGGCCAGATCACGGGCAACCGTGCGACCCGTAAGAACTGAAGCCAAAGCTGTCGCCATGGTGATGCCCGCCGACGGACCATCTTTGGGGATCGCCCCCTCGGGAACATGAATATGGATGTCGAGCTTGTGGTAAAAATCTTTTTCGAGACCAAGCTCTTCCCAACGCGAACGGACATAACTCATCGCTGCTTGGGCCGACTCTTTCATGACCTCACCAAGCTTACCGGTCACCATCAACTTTCCTTGACCAGGAAGAACAGTCGTTTCAATCGTGAGAAGCTCGCCCCCAACTTCAGTCCAGGCCAAGCCTGTGACCAACCCGGTCTGATCCTTTTCCTCTTTACGGCCATAACTGTAACGCGGCACACCGAGATATTTTTTGACCTGCTGTGCCCCCACATTGAAACGCCGCCCCTTCTCCTTTGAGCGGACCAACTCCCGCGCCAACTTACGACAGATATTGGCAATCTCACGTTCGAGACTCCTAACCCCGGCCTCTCGGGTATAGCAGCGGATGATCTCATAGAATGCCGAATCAAAGAACTGAACCTGATCCTCGGCTAATCCGTGCGCCTCAAGCTGCTTGGCCATTAGATAGCGACGGGCAATCGCCAACTTCTCTTCCTCGGTGTAGCCCTCAATTCGGATGATTTCCATACGATCCTGCAAAGGACGCGGTATCGAATGCAGCGTATTTGCTGTCGCAACAAAGAGGACACCGGAGAGATCATAATCGACATCGAGAAAATGATCCCCAAAAGTATGATTCTGCTCAGGGTCAAGAACCTCAAGGAGTGCCGAAGAAGGGTCTCCACGGAAATCGGTACTCATCTTATCGATCTCATCAAGGAGGAAGACTGGATTTTTGACTCCCACCTTACGCAGCCCCTGAATCACTTTTCCTGGCATCGCACCGATATAGGTTCGCCGATGCCCCCTTATCTCAGCCTCATCGCGCACCCCACCAAGAGACATCCGCACAAATTTTCGTCCCAATGACTTGGCAACGGAGCGTCCCAGCGAAGTTTTTCCAACTCCGGGAGGCCCGACCAAGCAGAGAATCGGCCCCTTGATCTTCTTGACCAAGGCCTGTACCGCCAGATACTCGAGAATACGTTCCTTGACTTTCTCAAGACCGTAATGGTCTTCTTCGAGGACCTTTTCGGCACGCTCCAGATCGAGGCGGTCTCGGGTCCCCTTCTTCCAAGGGAGTGCAATCAACCAATCGATGTAGTTGCGCACCACGGTCGCTTCAGCCGACATCGGAGACATCATCTTGAGTTTACGCAACTCGCTCTGCGCTCTCTCTGTCGCCTCCTTCGACATACGGGAAGATTCAATCTTCTCCTCTAGCTCGCGCAACTCCTGTTTAAATTCGTCTTTGTCTCCGAGTTCTTTCTGGATGGCGCGCATCTGCTCGTTGAGATAATACTCCCGCTGACTGCGCTCCATCTGGCTCTTGACTCGATTGCGAATTTTCTTCTCAATCTGCAGAATCTCAACTTCACGCTCCATCAAAGCGAGAAGCTCCTCAAGCCTCAGTCGAGAATCCACCTGGGCGAGGATCTCTTGCTTGTCGGAGATCCGCACATTCAGATGGGCAATAATCGTATCGGCAAGCCGGCCGGGATCATTGATCCCCGAGACCGACGAAAGCATCTCGGGCGGAACCTTCTTACTCAGATTGATATAACTCTCAAAGGTCTCGTTGGCACTGCGCACCAACGCTTCGACTTCAGCCGACTCCACCGGTGCGTCGATGACATCATTGACCGTAACGTAAAGACATTCTTCCTCGGGAGCAAAAGTGTCGATCCGAGCACGGGTCTTCCCCTCAATCAACACCTTTACTGTTCCGTCGGGGAGTTTGAGAAGCTGGATCACCTGCCCGATGGTCCCGACATCGTAAAGATCGTCCCGCTCGGGGTCATCCACCTTGGGATCCTTCTGAGTCACCAGAAAGATCAGACGCTCCTTCTCCATCGCCCCTTCAAGCGCATGGATTGAGCGAGGACGCCCTACAAAAAGAGGGGTCACCATATGGGGGAAAATAACTATGTCGCGTAAAGGGAGAAGCGGATAGAGCATCTTCTCTTCCCCTGTGACTGTCGACACAGGGCTGGTCTGCTCGTCACTCATGGGCACCGTCCAATCGTCGGTTCAGGGGACAGAGGCATCCCCAAGGGGAAGAAATCAGGCGGATTCTGCGCACTCGTAGAGCACGATAGGGCGCGCCTTCTTAACGATGACATCTTCGTTGATGACCACTTCTTTAACGCGGTCCTGAGAAGGGATGTCGTACATCACGTCAAGCATGGCATTTTCCAGAATGGAGCGCAAACCCCGGGCACCGGTCTTGCGCTTAAGAGCCTCGCGGGCGATCGCCTCGAGGGCACTGTCGGTAAACTTAAGATTGACCTTCTCCATCTCGAAAAGCTTCTGATACTGCTTGGTCAAAGCACTCTTAGGCTCAACCAAAATTTGCACCAGAGACTCCTCGTCGAGCTCATTCAGCGTCGCCACAACCGGCAGACGTCCGATAAACTCAGGGATCAAGCCATACTTGAGAAGGTCGCCTGGCTCAAGGCGAGCCAAGAGTTCACCGGGAGCATGATCCTTTTTCTTCTTGATCTCAGCACCGAACCCCATGCTCTTGTCGCCGATACGTTGGGAAACAAGCTCTTCAAGACCGGCAAAGGCACCACCACAGATAAAGAGGATATTGGTGGTGTCAACCTTCAGGAACTCCTGCTGCGGATGCTTGCGGCCCCCTTTCGGCGGGACACTCGCCATCGTCCCCTCAATGATTTTCAGAAGTGCCTGCTGCACCCCCTCACCAGAGACATCGCGGGTAATTGAAGGTGAATCCGACTTGCGAGCAATCTTATCAACCTCGTCGATATAGATAATTCCCCTTTGCGCCCGCTCAAGATCATAATCAGCAGCCTGCAACAGGCTGAGGATAATATTTTCAACATCTTCACCGACATAGCCCGCCTCGGTAAGGTTGGTCGCATCGGCAATCGCGAAAGGTACATTCAACACCTTCGCAAGGGTCTGGGCAAGGAGGGTCTTGCCACTTCCGGTAGGCCCTCCGATATGGAGTGTCTCATGCATGACGATC
>PKUF01000080.1 GCA_002869635.1 Desulfuromonas sp.
AACCAGAGGGATAAAGAGCTCAGCTTTCTCTTCAACATCGGCGGCAAAGTTCTTAATCGTCGCAAAGTTAAGACAGATGGAGTGTGGGGCAAGCTCTTCGTAGCGAACCTTGGGGAATTGCTTCGAAGGAACTCCCGTAATCACCAGATCCGAGGCGGCAAGCGCCTCAGCACGACTGATGGAGACCTCCCTCCCCTCCCCTTCGCTGTAGAGCATCGGGCCGAACTCGTCAAAGGAATAGACCCTTGCGCCATCGTTTGACATCATCACGGCCAATGGTCGCCCAACAACTTCACTGCGGTTAAAGATCGTAATTGTCTTATTTTCCACAGGACGAGTCATACTTGTACCGTAGGCCCCGTTCGCTTCAAGGATTTTGATGACCGCAAGCGACGTACACGGAACGACCGCCTTGCCATGCTGATTGTCACCACTGACCAGTCGCTCGTTCTCGTAGAGTTTGTGGATCCAGAAGCTATTGAGGCCTTCGATATCCTTGCGGTAATCGACAACATCCTTGAGATAACGATCCTGCTCATTACCAAAGATCGGGTAGTAAATCATGATCCCGTTTACGGCATCATCATCGTTGGCCGCTTCTATCTCTTGTTCAAGAGTGTTCCGTTCAACGCAACGTAGCTCATAATGGATACCAAGATCTTCACAGGCACTTCTGGTGTATTCGGCATAGGTATGAGACGGGCCATAGTCACCACAGAGAAAGCCAACGACCTTCAATGAAGTTCCCAGACTGCGGATCTCTTGACGAATTTCAGAACGATAACGGGCGGCAACAACAGAGGGGGTGACGAGCACAGGCAACTCCTTGAGCTTTCGACGATTTTTGTCAAAAAAACAACTTGCTACGCTAGCACAGCCACACAAATAAGGGCAAACACGTATACCCTTAATGTATTTAATTACACCCTAAAAGATTACACATCCCCATCTCCGAATCCGTATTTATCAACCTTGTAACGCAGCGTTCCCCGCGGCACATTGAGCAGCCGGGCTGTTTTGGCGACGTTCCCGGCGGTCAGAGACATCGCTTTGCCGATGAGCTCTTTCTCGATCCCGGCGATTACCTCGTCGAGATAAATCCCCCCCGGCGGAATCTCCAGGCTCGGCAAGTCAGGTGAAGGCGCCTCACCAAGAATTTCACGCGGTATATCATCAGGCTGGATCTCTTCACTCTGGTGCATGATGCAGATCCGCTCGACAATGTTGCGCAGCTCGCGAATATTTCCCGGCCAGTGATAACACTCGAGCAAAGCGAGTGCCTCGGAAGAAAAACCGACGATGTGACGATGGAACTCCCGGTTGTAACGCTGGAGAAAGAGTTCGAGCAGGGCCGGGATATCCTCGCGCCGCTCGCGCAGGGGGGGGACATCAATCGGAAAGACATTGAGGCGATAGTAGAGGTCTTCACGAAAGCTCTTGTCGTCGATCGCCTCTTTCAGATTGCAGTTGGTCGCCGCAATCACCCGCACATCGATATCGATATTGCGGGTCCCGCCGAGGCGGCGGATGCGCCGATCCTCAAGGACCCGCAGCAGCTTGACCTGCAGGTTGAGATCCATCTCGCCGATCTCGTCGAGAAAGATACTGCCACCGTTCGACTCTTCAAAAAGACCGGTTTTGCGGCTTTTTGCATCGGTAAAGGCCCCTCTTTCATGTCCGAAGAGTTCGGTTTCGAGCAGATTGAACGGGAGCGATCCGCAGTTGATCTCGACAAACGGCTGATCCTTGCGGGGGGAGAGGGTATGGATCGCCCGTGCGACGAGCTCCTTGCCGGTACCGCTCTCGCCGGTGATCAGGACAGTGGCGTTCTCGTGCTTGGCGACCTCCTGAATCTGGTGGTAGACCTGCTGAATCTTCGGGCTCGCCCCGACCATGTCGGCCAGTCCGCTCAGCCCCTTGCCGCCGCGTTTAAGCTGCCGCACCTCACGCCGCAGGTTTTGGGTCTCAAGGGCGAGACGAACAATAAGACGGATGGCATCAGCCTTGAACGGTTTTTTGATGTAATCGTAGGCCCCGAGCTTGAGCGCTTCGACGGCGCTCTCAACCGTGCCGTAACCGGTGATGATGATCACCAGAACCTCAGGATCGTTCTCCTTAAGCTGCCGCAGTACGTCGAGACCGCTCTTTGACCCGAGGTTGAGATCAAGCAGAACCAGATCGATCTTCTCTTCGCTGACGCGCCGGATCGCCTCATCACTCTCTCCGGTTGAGAGAGGTTGATAACCATCTTCGGTGAGGACCCGTTCGAGGTTCTCACGAATGAACGCTTCATCATCGACAATCAGAATTCGTTTCATAATCTATCTCTTGCGACAGGGCGTCTGCATCCGCTTCAAGCGGAAAGATCAGTGTGAAGGTCGTCCCTTGACCGGGCGTGCTCTCGACCTCAATCCGGCCACCGTGGTCAGTGACGATGTTGTGGGTGATCGACAGCCCCAGCCCGGTCCCCTCCCCTTTGCTGGTATAGAACGGCTCAAAGATCAGCGCGACCTGCTCGGCTGCGATCCCGGCGCCACTGTCGCGCACGACAAGGTGAATCTCTGTCCCAACCCTAGAGGCCACAAGCTCAAGTTTGCCGCCGGTTGGCATCGCATCAAGGGCGTTGCTGAGTAGGTTGATCAACGCTTGCTTGAGACGGTCACTGTCAAGGAGCAGCGAAGGAAGATCATCGTCGATTCTGACGTCGAGTTCAACCCCGTATTTCTCTGACTCTTTACGGACAAAGAAGAGGGTGTCATGGATCACGTTACCAAGATCACCCCAGCTGCGTGGGCGAGCGGACTGAGCCGAGAAGCTCAGAAGCTCATTGACCAGGGCCTCAAGCCGCTCAATCTCACTGAGAGCCCGGCGAATCAGCTCCTGATCGGCCTGCTGCCCCAAAAGGCGGTCATGCAGTTCATCAAGAAGCAGGCTGATTCCGGTGAGGGGATTACGCACCTCATGAGCGAGCCCGGCTGAGAGTCGTCCTAGCGAGGCGAGACGATCCATTCGCGCCAGATGTTTACGCATCGCAACGCGCTCGGTGAGATCTTCAACTGTAAGGAGGAGGCCGCTCTCTTCACCTGAGGCAAGGGGGAGCAGCGCAAGACGGAAGACCCGCGATGGAGTCCCATTTATTGGAACATAATGGCTCCACCCCCCCTTAAGACCCGATTTCCTTGGCGCATCGAGCACCTCAAGAAAGAGGGGCCAAGAGGCCAAAACGATCTCAATCGGAAGAACTTTACTTTTGAAAACCTCTGGAAGGTCAAGAAGTTGCCGTAAGGGTCGATTTAACGACGTCACACGCCAACTGCAGTCAAGCGCCATGATGCCAATCTCGACATGCTCAAAGATAGTCTCTTTCAAGTCACGCTCGCGCAGAATCTCCTGACGAGATTGTTTAAGCGCAGAAAGCGAATGTACCAGCTTTTGACTGCGATCGCTCAGTTCCACCGCCATGGCATTAAAAGCGGTCGACAAATCCGCAACTTCATCATGACCACTGACCGAGACACGCGTTTCGAGATTTCCCGTGGCCATCTCCTTTGTTCCTCGAATCAACTGTAAGAGAGGTTCGGTGATGCTACGTGACAGACGATAGGCGGCTACGATGACAAGAAGGAGAGTCAGGGTGATAAGCGTTACGGTTCGCCAAGTAAAAATTTGAATTTCAGCATCAATTTGTGCGGCAATTGAAAGAGCGGGTTGATGAAAACGTTTGACTTCAGCTCCAAGGGTGACCCCCCCGAAGATGCTTCCAGGACGAGCGGTAGGAGAGTCAATCATTATTGGCGCATAGGCCATAATCTTTTGCGCCCCACCGACATTAGTCACGTCAACCACCCCCGATCGTCCTGCGAGGACTTCGCGTGCCACAACGGGATAGTTTTCATGAACGAAACCCGCCTCAAAAAGATTAAAGGGGATCTCACCTCGGGCGAAAACATCCGCTGGCGTATCGACCCGGTACGCCGGGACTTGAACTCCTGAGGCGTCAACGCCACGAATATCCCACGATTTAGGATGGGCGATCATCCACCCTTCATCGTCAAACATAAAGGCATAATTACCGTCATCATAAGAAGGTTGTGCAAGAAAGTTTTCAGGCGTTGAGGTGAGGTGCTGGGTAAAATTTTCAAGATGGCGATGGTCAAGAGTTAAAACCACATAGCCAAGGATCTCACCAGAGAGAGACACTCGAGATGTTGCAAAGCGAATCACACCCTCGTAGTCTTTTTTTTGACTCCCGCGCGGTAAGTACCAGCCGGTCAAATGCGAGATATAAATCTCTTCGGACTTGAGTCGTTGAGCCTGAAGAAAATAGTCTTCTGCACCATAACTGCTATTTCGGGGCTCAGAGAGATCCCGATGTGGCAACGTTGTGCCGTCGGCAGAGAGTCGCAGCCTCTCACGGCCTAATACATCAATAAAAGAAATTTCCTTGTAAAGAGGGACCCTTTGCTCACTTCCCCAAAGTGGACGGCGATGCTGCAGAGCGAACCGGCGGTAGAGACCCCCATCTACGGGCAGAAGTGCAAGATCACGCAGATCGGCTTCAATCGTCATAAGAAAAGAGCTGATTTGTGACGCCACATTTTCAACACGTAGAGTCAATGCCCGCGTCGCTTGTTTGTCGAGGGCGAGCGTCGCACTTTCTCGGGCGCTTTTACCTGCGCTATTCAGACTGGAATAGGAAAAGAGAGAGAGGAGGGATAGGGGGAGTAATGCCAGAAAAAGGAAAGCAACAAGAACCTTGATATGCAGTCGAGCATTACCCATGCTCCGATTATACAGTGGGCGGCCATTCCAGGAAAGGAAAAGAGCGGAGGCGTAATTTTTCGTCGTTTACTGAGCAATTTTCGATTTTGTCGTGAGGATTCGCCGCGAATTGAGCGCCAAGGGCAACAAACGTTGCTGCCGTTCCAAGGCCTCGTCAAGAGATTGGCCATCGTTGATCAAAACATCATTGGCGGAAAAAACGGTCTTGGCAGTATGGCGACCATCAGGTCGGGTAAAAATATGGATCTCAAACATTTCACCCTGCAACTCAACCTGGCATGAATAGATTAGAGTCTCCATCGCTTCCCCCTAGAAGTAGGTGACAATTATGGAGACTTATGAAGCAAATTGCACGCCGAATTACGAGGAAAACAAAAATAGCTATAGTTACGGGACGTTAGGATTTTTTTAAAGGAAAATAACCTTGGCGGGAAGAACGATGAGAGTTTTTTTACGGGAAGCTGGACGTGATTTGACCAGAAAGGGACTGTGCATAAGTACAGACAAGGTCATTTCCGGCGACTGACAACATAATCAGCGAGTTCTTTAAGTGACTCTTTTGCATCACCATCAAGGAAAAGGTCTAGCGCCGACTTCCCTTCCTCTACGAGTTCAAGAGCTCTTTGGCGTGTGTAGTCGATCCCCCCCGTCCTTGATATCAGAGCACAAACAAAATCAACATCTTCGCTGCTCGGTTCGTCCGCTTCTAGAATTGCCTCGATACGATCATGCTCATCAGCAGCACAGTGCTGAAGCGCGTGAATTAGCGGCAGGGTGACTTTCCCCTCGACTAAATCGTGACCATGCGCCTTACCAAATTCTTCTTCATCGGCGACGTAGTCGAGCGCGTCATCCATAAACTGGAAGGCCATTCCGAGCTTGATTCCAAACTCAGAGAGCGCTTCTTCCTGTTCTTTGCCAACGTTAGAAATGATGGCCCCACACTGACAAGCCGCAGCGATCAAAACAGCGGTCTTGGTCCGTACAACCGACATATAACGTTCTTCATCGAGCGTGATGTCACAAGTGTTGAGAAGTTGCTGAACCTCACCTTCAGCCATCATGGTTGTTGCGTGCGACAAGACACGCAAGACATCAAGATCACCACCTGCAACCATAAGAGAAAAAGATTTGGCAAACAGAAAGTCACCGACAAGAACCGACGCTTCATTTCCCCAAACCGCATTAGCCGACGTGTTACCGCGACGCAGCACCGCACTGTCAACGACGTCATCATGCAAGAGCGTCGCCGTATGGATGAATTCAACAACACTCGCCAAGGCGACATGCTGCTTCCCTTCGTAACCACAAAGGCGCGCACTCAACAACAAGAGCATCGGGCGAAAACGCTTACCACCGCTGGCCAGCACATATTCGCCAACCTTGCGGATAAGAGGAACCTCAGAGTTCAGGTCCTCCTTGAACTGCGCCTCAACCGCGACCAGATCGTCTGTCAAAAGTGCCAGTGCTTTTTGCATATAGGAACATCTCTCTTTATAGAAAATCGGAGCTATCCTAAAGAATTATCCGTATCTATGTCAAAACTTTTTTCCTCCCCCCCTAATGGGAGGGAAAGGATAAAGAGTCCTCCCCCGCGCTCAGAAGTTGCCGCGCAAAGCGTGCCTCCATGTTCCTCCACAAGGCGGCGACAGATCGAAAGACCAAGACCTGTCCCCTCTCCTCGCGCCTTTGTCGAAAAGAAGGGTTCAAAAATCTTCTCTTGCAAGGCGTCTGGGATGCCGGGGCCGGTATCTTCGCAGGCGATCTCAAGAAGATCATCTTTACGATAGCAGCGCAGCAGGATCTCTCCCTGTCCTGCCAGAATTTGAGCGGCGTTGAGCAAAAGGTTGACCAAGATCTGCCGCAGTTGGTCAGCATCGGCAATCAAATGTGGCAACCCACCTTCAGCCTCAAGGGTCAAGGTGAGATTTTTAAAGATTTTTTGCGGTCGCAATGCCGTAAGGGTTGACTCCAGCAATTCATCAACGGCAACCGCACGACGACACGGGGCTGAAGAACGTGAGAAATCAAGAAGGCCGCCAGTAATCCGTCGACAGCGTTTGCACTCGTCGATGATCGCCAGAAGATCATCTCGGCGCGGATCAGGAGGCGGTGTATCCTCAAGAAGAAGCTCGGCATAACCGAGAATGATCCCGACCGGATTGTCGATTTCGTGAGAGACACCTGCTGCGAGTTGACCGATGGCAGCTAAACGTTCACTGCGAATCAGATGCTCTTGCATCGTTTTAAGGTCATCGTTTGCTTTTTGTAATGCCTCATTATTATAGGTCAGCTCATCTCGGCTGGCAGAAAGACTCGAGGCCATTTCATTAAATGCTCGGGCAAGCATACCGATCTCGTCCGAACTATGCACATTGATTCGGGTCCCAAGATTATCACGGGCGATAGCCCTCGCCCCCAAGGTCAATTCTTTGATCGGGCCGGTAACAAATCTGGCCACAATTGCTGCCAGAATGAGCGAGAGCGTTATCGAGACAACAGCGATGCGGAGAAAATTGTCCCGAACCTCATCCAGGCGCGCATCGACGGCATTGTAAGAGATCAAATAGCGTACGGCGAGAATCTGTTCGCCGGTAGGACCGTAAGCGGGTGTGACAAGGTCGAGGAGACGATCTCCCCCAGAAAACGAGCGGACCGTCCAATGCATCTCGCGAATGATGTCACTCGCCGGCCAATCCGGGATCGCGTCAAGCTCCACATCAATATGGTCGGGGAAATGCCGTGAGGTGAACATAGTGCGCCCCCCCGGAGAGAGGACGGAAAAGCGGATAAGGTCGCGGTTAAATCCGATAAAATCATAGATCTCATGTTCGCTGTGACCGTCTCGGGGAGGAAAATGACCGCGAAAAAGCTTAAGAAGCTCGGGGGTGGCAAAACGGGCGAAGGCAAAACTCTGCTCCTGATGATACGCCTCCCATTGCCGTGACTGGTTTCTCTCCATGACGACGAATGTAAAGAGAAGCAAACCGGTCAGGAGTGCCCCGGTATAGAGAAAGAGTTTTTTCCCAAGAGTCAAAGAGATTGTCGGCATCGCGATCTGAAGGTAAGAGGACGGTGTCTGTAGAGTCCATGATTTAACCACCTTTGTCAACGTCGCAGAAGAGAAAAACGGCGAGGGCACATTATGTACCCTCGCCGCACTTCCCTCCCCCTGCCAACCTGTCTAGTGAGTTTTGGGAACAACGTCCTCCAACGTTTCGATCAGATGCTCGATCATCACCGGTTTGGCGAGATAACCTTGCATCCCGGCGTCAAGAAACTGCTCTTGATCTCCGATCATCGCGTGAGCGGTCAAGGCAATAACAGGAATCTGCGGATCACAGACACCCTGCTCGCCCGTCCGAAGTCTCCGGGTCGCCTCAATTCCGTCGATACCGGGCATAGAGATATCCATAAGGATGGCATCAAACCGTTGCTGCTGAACCTGGTTCAGGACCTCAAGACCATTGCAGGCAAGGGTCGCTTGATAGCCACATTTGCTCAACATACTGATGATCGTTGTCTGATTGATTTCGTTATCTTCAGCAACCAGCAGATGAAGAGGTCTCTCAACAGCATGGCGAGATGCTTTTTGAGAGAGAAGATCAGGCGATACTTTCCCCATCCGCTCCAGGGGGAGTGAAACTTTAACGTTCGTCCCTCTGCCGAGTTGACTCTCGATCTCAATGCGCCCTCCCAACAGTTCACAGAGGCGTTTGACCAAAGCAAGACCAAGCCCCGCACCAGCATAATGTCGATTAAGACTCCTCTCTTCCTGGGTGAAGGGTTGAAAAATTCTCGCCAAAAGATGCTGAGACATCCCTATGCCGGTATCACGTACCGAAATCACAACCATGTTGTTATCCGGTGTGACAGATGTTAAACGCTCAACATTAACCGCAATTTGACCACAGTGAGTAAATTTAACCGCATTTCCAATCAGATTGAAAAGGATTTGCCGAAGTCGTACAGCGTCACCAATAAAACGCTCCCCATCAAGATCCGGCAAACGAAGATGCAAATCCACCCCTTTTTGTTGCGCTTGTTCTTTGAAGAGCGAGCTCGCATCGAGAACCAATTGATGCATATCAAAGCTCTCTTTGCGAATTTTGAGGCCACCGACCTCGATGCTCGACAAGTCGAGAAGATCATTCATCAATTCCAGAAGCCCCCATCCCGACGAAAGAGCGATGTCGATCATCTCCTTCTGCTCACCTTCGGACTCTCCTTGCTCTAAAAGTTGCAACATTCCCAGAATGCCGTTTAGTGGTGTGCGCAACTCGTGACTCATATTGGCAAGAAACTCACTCTTTGCAAGATTAGCCGCTTCCGCCGCTTCTTTGGCACAACGTAGAGCCTTCTCAGTCTTGTGACGATCGCTGATGTCTGTCACCACAACAACCAAGGCATCAATTTTCCCAAAACTGTTTCGCAGTGGTCGCCCCGAGAGAAGTCCCCAAAAGGTTTTTCCATCTTGACGCAAAAACTGTCTCTCAGCATAAATCCCCACTTGCGACTCGCCGAAGGCCTGCTGAATACGATCTTTTGCGCCGTCACGCTCCGAGGGATGGAGGAGGTCGAGGTAAGGAACCCCGACCAACGACTTATCACAGGGGAAGCAGAGTTCACTCATGCGACGATTGGCGAAAAGGATTTGACCATTTTTGCCGACCAGCATGATTCCTGAACTGGAGTGGTCGAGGATGGCGTTTAGTTGTTGCCGTTCACTGTCAAGACGTTCATCGTAACGGAGTCGTTGCAAGGCAAGTGCATAGAATTCACCCAATCGCTGTAACGCATAAAGGTGGCGTGACGTATAGTCGCTTCGGGCGTCTGCAACACCGATACTCCCGACAAGTTCGTCATTCAAGGTCACAGCAATGGAGAGAAAACGTTGAAGTTGGATGGGCTTTTCGCGTTCAGGCAGTGTAAAGGGGGAGAACGGAGTGTTGATGCGAGATGTTTCACGCCGATTCAATGTATTGAATAACGGCTCCGGATAAAGACCATGATCGTCAGGAGGGATTGAGATGACGGTGAAAGTTTCTCTATTTTGAGCGCTGTTTTTTTCACTATGAGTCAGCAGAACATCCAGGCTTTTTTCCCCGGCAAAGCGTGTCACAAAAGCTCGCGAACTACCGGTTAACTCGCAGGCTTTATCATGAATGACTTGTGCCAACGCCAAAGGTGAAATCGCCGTCGACATAATCGGCTCAAAGAGATCGGAGAGTGATGATTTGACCTTCATCTCCCATTGCAACTCTTCTTCGATCCGCTTCTGTTCCGTGAGATCTTCAACCATCGTAACAATCTGCTGCGGGGTGCCATCCGGTTCCCGCAACAGCGACACCGTCATATTGCCCCAGACCGTTGCCCCTGATTTATGGCAAAAGCGCTGCTCTTTTGAAAATTTTTCAATCTCTCCTGCAAGGAGTTGCTTGCGCAACCTCTCCTGCTCTGCGAGATCGTCAACATGAGCTAAGCGACAAACGCTCATGCCGATCAGCTCCGAAGGGGGATAGCCGATCAGTTCACAGAAACGTTGATTGACATTTTGAAGTTCCCCGGCAAGAGAAGAACGGGCCATACCGATAGCCGATTGTTCGAAGATGGCCCGAAAAAGGCCCTCAGTGGTCGCCAACTCTAAACGGGTGCGGCGTAACTGCCTTTCCGTTCGTAACTGTTGCAAGGTTCGAGTCACGATCACGGGCAAAAGATTGAGAAACTGCCCATCCTTGACCAGATAATCGCAGGCCCCCTGTTTCATCATTTCAACCGCGATCTTCTCATCCCCCATCCCGGTAGTCACAATGAAAGATGGAATCTCTTTACGTCTTTTTCGAGCTCGCTCAAGCAGATCGAAAGCGGTCATATCGGGCAGACGGTAGTCAAGCAACATCATGTCGTAATGATGGTCTTGAAGATTTTGCAACGCCGCCTCACCGAGCTCACAACATATGACACAACAGTTCTCGTCTTCCAACAGATCCACGATCAATTCTCGCAACCCCGGATCATCTTCAACGACAAGCAATCGCGTCATCATCTTCTCATTATTTGCTGCTTCGATCATAACTCCCCCTAGGGTAAGCGAATGATCTGAATAAAAAGACCAAGACGCTTCAGCGTCTCTGTAAAGCATTTAAATTCAATCGGCTTGGTGATGTAACAATTACAGCCGAGTTGGTAGCATTGATCGATTTCACGAGGATCGTCGGTTGTTGTAAGCATCATGACGGGGATCGTGCGTAACCGTTTATCGCTTTTGAGCTTTTTAAGCACATCAATCCCGTCAAGACGCGGCATGCGGATATCAAGGAGAAGCAAATAAGGGAGCAGCTCTTCACGTCTGGGCAGGAGAAAATCGAGAAGATCTCGCCCGTCGTGAAAACGGCGCATGGGATTATGAAGCCCAGCTTCCTGAAGATGTTCACGGATCAACTCGGCATGACCATCATCATCTTCTGCGATGAGAATCGTCACCCGTTCTGTGTCGGTCATGACTGTCGCCTCGTCTCTATGGCAGGCAACGACAAATGAAATGTCGTCCCCTCATCCAGGATTGAATGAAGTTGGATCTCTCCACGATGTTTTTCAACGATGCGCCGCACAAGGGTCAATCCGATCCCTTCCCCCGTCACAGTGCCACGAGGAGCGGCCCGATAGAAAATTTCCCAAATCTTGTCTCGGCAATCATCACTGATGCCGATCCCGTTGTCACGAATATGATAGTGAGCCATCTCCCCCTCTACCTCCCCACTGATTTCAATGCGCAAAGGGCGTGATGATGAGCGGTACTTTATGGCGTTATCGAGAAGATTGCTGAGCAATTGATTGATCTGCACGAGATCTCCCTGACAGGGAGGAAGCGATGCAACGGAGATATCGGCATGGGCCTGCTGCAACTGAAAGGTCATGCTGGCGCAAACCTCTTTGACCAGACCGCTCATATTGAGCGTTTGAAAATTCGGTTCCTGTCGCTCAAGACGTGAGACGCGAAGAAGGGTTGTGAGGAGTTGATCCATCTTCTCCGCACTGGAACAGACATAACCGAGAGCTGTCGGAATCTTCTCTTGAAGAAGCGTGATTGCCTCGTCACGGGATTCGGGTTCGAAAGAATCACCTGGCAACAATGATAATACCCGGTCAAAATGTTTTTGCATACGAGAGCTGAATCCCTGAATATTCACCAAGGGTGAACGCAGATCGTGCGAAGTCACGTAGAGAATCCCCTCAAGGTCACGGTTTTTCTGTTCAATCCGCTCAAGCAAGGTGTCCCGTTCGTGAGCTGCTTCAATCCGCGCCGTCTCATCAGAAAAAATCACGGCAAACTGGTTAGGGCGCGGCGAAAAAACCCAGTTTTCAAAGTAGCGGTTAAGTGTTGGTGAATAGGAGTGAAAGGCCATCGCCTCGCCCCCTTTTGCAACCCGGACAAAATCGTCCATACGGCGTTCTTCATCATGGACGATCACATCACGTCCGGTTCGCCCCACAACCTGTTCAGCTTGAAGCCCGGTCAGCTTCTCAAATGACGGGTTGACTGCTGCAAAGCGATAGTCAACAGGGTGATCCTCTGTCGCCTCTTCAACCTCACACAACGCAAATGCCGTGGTCATATTTTCGAAAAGAAGGCGGTAACGGTCTTCACTTTGACGATAAGCCTCCTCAGCTTCGTATTGTTTTTCGATACGCCGCTGCATATTCTGCCCCGCAAAGAGGATTCCCGCCATCCCCACCACCCAGAGGGCCCCGCCGCCACCATACAATATTCCGAGATTTCGTTTTTCAACGGCAATAAAGGGTGCCAACGGGACAGAGACACTGGTCCCACCGCGGTTATCTCCGACCTGATAGCCCTGAATACCGTGACATTTAAGGCAAGACTCTTCAACCTTCATCGGCCACATCATGCGAAGGAATGGTTGGCCATTGACCTTTGCACGCTCGACCACCATTTCTGGCTTGATCTCGAAACGCTGCAGCATCCCCTCCTCCCATGAATCGGGAGAATTCTTAGGCCGCAAGGGGCTAAGGGAGGTGATATGGACGTAGTCCTTCCCTTCATCCAATTCGGCCTCGTGAATGAGGCGAAGCATATAGGCGGGGTTAATCAGGGTAAAGTCGATCCCATCAACGCTCATATCACGCGTGGGGATATGAGCGAGATGAGGATTCGGTTGAACCTCCCCCTTAACCCTTGCATAAACACCACCGATCCGCGAAAGCCAATGGCGAAAAACCCAATCCCGCCCAAGGACTCCATTTCCTTGAGTTTTTGCAAATTCAGTGGTTTGGTGGTGAATATTTCGATGTTCGACAACGAGAAACAGGGCGACAAGGAACGTCCAGAGGATACAGGCGGTCACCAGATAGGGGAGAACTCGAAAGCGCTCGGGTGGATGAAGTTGTTCAGAGGAGAGTTGCGTCATCGCCTGCCCGTCCGGTGAAAAGGGAACCGGTGTTGCAGTACATGAAACGAGACTTACGATAATGCAATAATTATGCGAAAGTTAAAAACGCCAAAACGGTTTAAAAACAGTTATCAAAACAACGCCACCTGCGGTATTTGCCGTAAGTGGCGTCATTGCACCAATCGGTCTTCAGATGAAATTTCAAGCGGTTGCAACAGACAGGCGAGGAAAAATCGATAAGAGAGCACCAAGTTCTGGAAGAGGGGTCTGATCCTTTAGTGCATCAGAAAGGAGAGCCGCCAAGGAGAGGTCACCCACCAACGCCGCACCGGCAAGAAAGCCGTCGCGACAAAGGAGCGCCGCATAGCTGCAGTCACTCTCGTATTCATGCAACGAGAAGCTCGCATCATCAGCCGTCAGGGTGCCGATACTGAAAAGATCAATATCGAGAACTTTAAGTCGGGTTGAGGGAGGCATCCCCGAGAAATCTACCTTCTCGCCAGCAACGTTGCGGCCAGCGATCTCTCCTTGGGCAAAACTGACCGGCCAAAGGCCAAAGAGCCGCCCGCGATGCTCTGCCACATCACCAGCGGCGAAAATATCGGGGTGAGAGGTTCGCATGCTGTCATCAACAAGAACACCGCTACGCACCTTGAGCCCCGCCTGGCGTGCAAGATAGCTATTGGGACGCACCCCCGCCGTAACAATCAGAAGGTCGGCCGGGATCTCCCGACCATCCGCAAGAAGGAGTCCTTTTACCGCCTCGTCACCGACAATTGCCTCAATCTGGGCTTGGCGAATAATCTTAATCCCTTTTTCTTCGACCCGACGGCGTAAAACCTCCCCCCCACGCAGTGGCAACTGGCGTGGCAGTAATGAGGGCCCCCCTTCAAGGACCGTCACCGAGCAATTATGCTTGTTGAGCGCCCCTGCGGTTTCGAGGCCGAGCAGCCCACCGCCAAGACAGACAACGTGACGCGCCGTCGTCGCCTTCTCAAGAATCAGTTTCGCATCATCAAGGGTCCGCAGAGTGAGCACGTTATTGCGTGTCGCTCCGGGGATCGGCGGGACAAAAGCGTGCGATCCGTTCGCGAGAATCAAGCGGTTGTAATCGATGCGCTCTCCGTTTGCGAGTTTAAGGCAATGCCCTTCCGGGTCGATCGATTCGACCTCGCCGTGGCGTAATTCGAGGCGCAGCGTACTGTACCATTCGGGAGATTGCAGAGGAAGCGTCGCCGTCGTAATATCCCCGGCGAGGAAACGGGTGAGATTAAGTCGATAATAGGGGGGATGAGGTTCACGTCCGAGCAGGACCACCTCGGCCTCGTCATCAACCTGCCGAAGCGCCTCAGCTGCGGTCACGGCAGCGATTCCCGCACCAACGATGACCACCTTGCCGCCATGGTTGGCTGTACACCGTGACTCTACATCTGAGAGAGGTTCAAACAGGTTCGCCGGGACGGAGCAGACCGGACAGCAATCGGTCGGCTTGGGGCCATGATGCCGATAACCGCAAACTGGACAGAGCCAAAGGTTTGATTCAACGACAACTGGGGCAGAGGTCTGAATCTCCAAGGGGGAAAAATGGTCGTGCTCGACACCGCAGACCGGGCAAAGATCAGGGACCTTTTCCCCTTTATGCACATAGCCACAGACGTCACATTTCCAAGTCTTCATTCATCCCTCCTTGTCATGGTCATTGCAAAAAGCGCTCAACGCTCCAGAGGCAGATCGTAGCGCCGCCATCCGACCATTTGTTCGTCGAGAAGCGTGACACTGCGGTACCCTCTTTTTTCCAGCATCCCTTTGGCGACCTGGGCTCGGGGACCATGTTCGCAGGTCAAAACCAACGGTGTGCCCAGATCGTCCGGAAGTTTCACACGACGAAAGAAGAGCTTGAGCAGCGAGGCATGCAGCGCTCCGGGAATATGGCCGGAGCGATATTCAAAACCGCTGCGAACATCGATCACAACAGGCCCCTTGTTTCGCTTGATCTGGCGGGCGAGCTCCTTAGCCTTCATTCTCGTGATTACCTCTTTCGGAATGCTCTTCAGGAATTAAGTCGATCTGACGCGGACCGCCCTGAGCCAGCGGCTCCTGATATCAGAGTATTTATACAACATTTAAGCGTTTCGACATCAACGTTATAGGCGGAACTGCCGATTTTGTGAGTATCGCAGCGGGTTACGATTTTCCCTCTAGCGCCGCACGACGAGAAAGGCACCAAGCATCAAGAGGATAACTCCCAACAAACGCTTCCCATCAAAAGGGGCACCATGAAAACCGAAGAGACCAAAATGGTCCATAAGCAGACCGGTCGCAAGTTGTGAGGCGATAACGGCGGCCATGGTCGCCGCCGTGCCGATCCGCGGGACGGCAAAGATGCTTGCAGCGACATAGACGGCCCCGAACAGGCCCCCGCTCCACTCCCACCAAGTGGTTTGCGAAACACCCCGCCAGTCACCTCGGGACGTCACGAAGCTGACGATCAAAAGGGCAACGGTGCCGACGGCAAAGGAGAGGGCCGCGCTTTCAATCAACCCGACATGTTGGGCAAGGCGGGCGTTGATCGAAGGTTGAACCGCGACCATCATCCCGGCCACAAGCATGAGAGAAAAGATGAAGTATGTCGACATAACCCCCTACTCTTTAATATTTATCCGCCAGACAGCTTAACCTTGAATCCGCGCTTTTGCAGGGCGTCAAAAAGGGTCTGCCGCTGCTCCCCTTGAATCTCGATCACCCCATCCTTGACCGTTCCGCCACATCCACAGAGCTTCTTGAGATCCGCCGCAAGAGCCTTCAGTTCATCGGGGTTTAGTGTCATCCCGGTGATGAGCGTAACCCCCTTCCCTTTTCGCCCTTTGCTCTCGCGACCGATGCGGACAACTCCATCCCCTTTCGGTGGCGGCACAGCTTTCTTCTTGTTGCAACGACAGGAAGCGACCGGCTGCGTGCACGTCGGACAGAGGCGTCCCTTGTCGCTGGAGTAGACGGGGCGATGCTTCTCTCTCATGGCGTGCTCTCTACAGTTGAGGTTAAAACCCGGGTCAACTCTGCGGCAAGGCGGTTTTGAAGATCAACCATGTCGAGCGTTTCGCCGAGCTCGCGTTGCAGACTGGTCATGACCACATCGGGGTGGCCGCAGGGGACAATCGCCAAAAAGGTCGCAAGATCGTTGTTGACATTGAGGGCAAGACCGTGACAAGTGACCCAGCGTTTCACGGCGATGCCGAAGCTTGCGACCTTGCGCCCCCCGATCCAGACACCGGGCTCCCCCTCAATAAGCTCCGCATTGAGCCCATAGTCGGCAAGAACGGTTACGACCGCACCGGTGACGGTTTTGACAAAGAGCCGCAGATCGTGCCGGAGAAGGCGCAGCAGCGGATAGAGGACAAGCTGTCCCGGCTCATGGGCTGTCGCCAGCCCCCCTCGGTCGATCGGTTGTATGGTGAGACCAGAGGTCTTAAGATCAGTGATGCTGTGTCGCAGGTCCGCCTCACTTCCACGGCGACCGAGTGTAACAACGGGAGGATGTTGAACAAAGACGAGGCTGTTCTCTCCTTCGCCGCGCTGCAAAGCGTCAACCCGCTGCTGCTGGCGTTGCCAGGCGGTGTCATACTCGAGGAGTCCCCAGTCTTCAATCAGAAGAGGAGGAGCGATAAATGCCATGGTCGGTTGACTCCAGCAGAACGAAAAAAGGGTCAGGTCGTATCGACCTGACCCGTCTTCGGTTTTTGGTGGGCGCAGTAGGGATTGAACCTACGACCCCTGCCGTGTGAAGGCAGTGCTCTCCCACTGAGCTATGCGCCCGTTCATTGAGGTGGCTTTTATAGCAAAGTTGTTTTTCGACTGTCAATGAGAAAATCGTGTCACTTTCGTCACTTCTGGAAATGGAGGGCGACGATCTCTTCCACCGCAGAATAGGGGTCCTGCTCGCGGCGGGCAATCGCCTCGATGGTGCGGGCAAGGTTGCCGCTGTCGCTAATCCGCTTGCGTACCTGACGAAAGAGTTGATCCCGCAAAAGTTCTTCAAAGCGAAGAGCCGATTTATTCTCTTCAAAGTGTTTAAGCTGACCGCTCTCGGCAAGGAAGCGGCGGTGTTCTTCGATCTTCTCCACCAATTCTTCGATACCCTCCCCCTTCTGGGCGACGGTGCGCATAACGCTGGGCCACCACTCTCCTTCATCGGGGTGGTTCATCTCGATCATCGTCGCCAGATCACGCACCGCCCGATCGGCGTCGGGGCGGTCGGCCTTGTTGACGACGAAAACATCACCGATCTCAAGAATCCCCGCCTTGATCGCCTGAATATCGTCGCCAAGACCCGGCACCATCACCACCAGCGAGGTATGGGCGTTGCGGACGATCTCCACCTCGTCCTGACCGACCCCGACGGTCTCAACGATGACCAGATCCCACCCCATGGCATCAAAGACGTTGACCACATCAACCGTCGAGCGGGAGAGACCTCCGAGATGGCCGCGGGTGCCGAGAGAACGGATAAAGACCCCTTCATCGGTGGCGTGACGATTCATGCGGATGCGGTCGCCGAGGATCGCCCCGCCGGAGAAGGGGCTGGTTGGATCGATGGCGACCACCGCCACCCGCTTGCCGCGCTGACGGTATGCCGCAATGATCTTATCGGTCAGGGTCGACTTTCCCGCTCCGGGAGGGCCGGTGATGCCGAGAATGAACGCCTTGCCGGTATGGGGATAGAGGGCTTTCAGTTCGGGGGTCGCACAGTCGAGGCCGTCGTCGATAAAACGCATCAGCCGGGCTGCCGCCCGCACATCGCCGGCGAGAATCCGCTCTGCGAGGGACATATCCACTCCTTGCATGGGGATGGGGCAAAACGACAAACGGGGCACGACGTATCGTGCCCCGCTCTGTTCGCATCAGGGGGTCGGATCAGGCCAGCGGCTTGATGTTGGCACGAACCCAGGTGATGATATCTTCGGTGCTGGTCCCTGGGGTGAAGATCTCCTTGGCGCCAGCCGCTTTGAGGCCGGGGATGTCATCCTCGGGGATGATCCCGCCGCCGAAGACCGGAACCTCAGCGGCTCCCTTCTCCTTGAGCAGATCGATGACCTTGGGAAAGAGGGTGTTATGGGCACCGGAGAGGATCGACAGGCTCACAGCATCGACATCTTCCTGCAAGGCCGTCGTGACGATCTGCTCTGGGGTCTGACGCAGACCGGTGTAGATAACCTCAAACCCGGCATCGCGAAAGGCACGGGCAACGATCTTGGCGCCGCGGTCATGACCATCAAGGCCGGGCTTGGCGACCAGCAATCTCAGTTTTCGTTCACTCATGGTTGACTCCTTATGACGAAAAGAGTGTCGTGAAGGGGGTTCCTTACGACTCGATTCCTTGGCGGGCAGGTTGCCCGGAATTGTAATAGTGTTTGACCTCACGCATCTCGGTGACGAGATCAGCGAGTTCAATGATCTCAGGATGGGCTCCCCGGCCGGTCATCACCAGTTCGGTGTGGGGGGCTTTGGCTTTGATCAAGGCTTTGACGTCATCGACCGGAACGAGACCAAAGTCGACAGCGCAGTTGAGTTCATCCAGGACGACCAGATCATAATCACCACCGGTGACCAGCTCTTGCGCCCGCTCAAAGGCGGCCTGCGCCATCGCTGCATCAACCGGATCGGGGTTCTCTTTCGAGACGAAGGTGTCACGTCCGACCTGTTCAATGGTCAGATCAAGGGAGATCTGGGCCGCCGCCTCAAGCTCACCGTAGACGGTCTGTCCTTTCATGAACTGCATGACATAGACCCGCATCCCGTGACCACTGGCGCGAAAGGCGAGACCAAGCGAAGCGGTGGTTTTCCCTTTACCGTTGCCGGTGTAGATCTGAACCAAACCCTTTTTAAGGCGCAGTGGTGAACTCATTCTCCCTCCTTCCCGGCATCAAGCAGGGCGACAATATCCGCCGGAAGGCTTGTTGGCTTACGCTCCGAACCAAGGACCACGTGCAGGGTGCGCCCCTCGGCGAGAAGTTCCCCTTTTTGATTGCGGGCGCGATAACGAAATTCAAGCAGGTAATTCTTTGCCCGTTCCAGCGTCGTTTCGACCGTTACACGATCTTCATAAAAAGCTGGGGCGCGATATTTGAGCTCGGCTTCAGCGACAACGACGATGTAACCGAGCTCCTCCATGCGGCTGTAGGGGAACTGCTTTTGCCGCAGGTACTCAGAGCGCCCCTCCTCAAACCAGATCAGATAGCTGCTGTGGTGGGCGATCCCCTGAGCATCGGTCTCAGCATAGCGGACGGTCAGGGTAAAGCTTACGGTCGCCATCGCTATCCTCTAAAAAACAAAGGGCGCCGCCGAACCGTAAAAACGATTCGGGGCGCTCTGTCTGTAAAATGGTAGTTGAGAACGGGGCATCGATCCACTTAAGTGAAACTAAAAGGAATTTAGCAGGCCGAAAATATAGCAACGGCCCGCTGGAGTGTCAAGACACTTCACAGCCCCATAACAATTTTTGATTATGTTGTTTACCGGGTCAACAGGCGCTCCATCAGCAGATGCCCCGGGTCGATAACGTTCCCCCCCTGTCGGCTTTGAAATTCATCATAGCCGGAAACTGACGATGTTGGGCTAAAAGCTCCTTGGGAATCAAAGAGAATATAGGGGACGGGGTCGGAAGTGTGGGTCATCTTCTTGACCGGGGTCGGGTGGTCGGGAAGGACAAGTACACGGTACTCGTCACCACTGGACGCAAGCCCATCGAGAACGGTACCAACCACTTTGGCGTCGAAATCTTCGATTGCCCGCACCTTATCATCGACATTGCCCCCGTGAGCCGCCTCATCAGGTGCCTCGACGTGGAGATAGACGAAGTTGTCTTTCGTAAGAGCTGCGAGGGCCGCTTCGGCTTTGCCGTGATAGTTGGTATCGAGATATCCAGTGGCACCGGGGACGTTGATCACTTCAAGGCCTGCATAGATACCGATCCCTTTGATCAGATCGACGGCTGAAATCACGGCGCCACGAATACCAAAACGCTCCGTAAGCGGCGTCATGCTCGGCTTACGTCCATGACCCCACATCCAGATGGAGTTGGCAGTTAATTCTCCCCGTTCGGCGCGGCGACGGTTGACAGCGTGGGTATTAAAGAGAAGCTGCGAAGAGGTCATTAAATCGATCAGAACATCCGCCCCCTCGCCTTTCGGCATATGGCCTTCGACACTCTGCTGTGTCAAATCGTGTGGCGGGGTAAAGCGCAGCTTGTCCTTCCCCCCCTTCCAGACCATGAGGTGGCGGTAGGAGACCCCGGGATAAAAACGGAAGTCAGCGCCGCCGAACTCCTCCTGCAAGGAGTCGATCAACTCTTTCGCCTCGGCGGTGGAGATGTGGCCGGCCGAGAAATCCTCCATGTAGAGTTTGCCGTAGTGAGGCGTGAGATGAACAAGGTTGACGCGAAAGGCGACATCGTCAGGGGCAAGCTCGACCCCCATGCTCGCTGCCTCGAGAGGGGAGCGACCGGTGTAGCAATCGGCCGGGTCGTAACCAAAGACGGAGAGATTCGCAACATCGCTACCCGGGTGATACCCTTGGGGGACCGTGTGAGCTATTCCGGTCTCGCCACAGCAGGCAAGAGCATCCATACGGGGGGTTTTAGCCGCTTGCAGCGGCGTCTTGCCGGAGAGCTCCTCAAGGGGCTCGTCGGCCATGCCATCGCCAAGAAGAACAATATATTTCATGCATGCCTCAAAATGGGGCTCGACCAATGGCCGAACCAAATGGTTGATTACAACGACATTTAGCCGCGAGGATGAAATTTTTCGTGAACCTGACGCAGCCGTTCACGGGTAACGTGGGTGTAAATCTGCGTCGTCGAGATATCGGCGTGACCAAGCATGGTCTGGACCGCCCTGAGATCGGCCCCGTTTTCAAGCAGGTGAGTGGCAAACGAATGACGCAGAGTGTGGGGAGAGATGTTCTTGAGAATCCCCGCCTCCTGCGCCCGCCGCTTCATCATCTTCCAGAACCCCTGACGTGTCAATCCCCCGCCGCGACGATTGAGAAAGAGAAACGGGGTCTCTTTCTCACCGGCAAGGCGAGCGCGACTCCCCTCAAGGTAAGTTTGTACAGAGGTGACCGCCTCTTCCCCCATCGGAACCAGGCGCTGCTTGGCCCTTTTCCCAAACGCCCGTAGACAGCCGAGGCGCAGCTCAAGATCCCCGAGCTTCAAACCGATCAGTTCTGAAACGCGAAGGCCAGTGGCGTAGAGGAGCTCTAGCATCGCACGATCACGAACATCTAGTGGATCGCGCCCCTGCGGCGACTGCAAAAGCCGCTCGACCTCGGCAGGGCTCAAGGTGGTCGGCAACGACCTGAGGCTGCGAGGCGCTTCAATACGAGACGCAGGATTGGCCGTACTGAGGTTCTCGAGCAAAAGGAAACGATGAAACATCCGTAAGGAGACAAGAACGCGGGCCCGGCTGCGTGGCGCAAGCCCCTCTTTTTTCAGTTGGGCCAAAAAACGCAACAGGTGATTAGGAGTCACTGCATTAATGTCATCAACCTTCTCGCCTGCCAGCGCTGAGAGGTAGCGATTCAGATCACGGCTGTAGGCCTCAAGTGTATTTTCAGAAAGCCCCCGCTCAACCACCAGGTGGCTGAGAAAATGGTCGAGAAGGCTTAAAAGAGCCTCGCCGCTCATTTCTCACTGTCGTCCGCACTCAAGGCGGCAAGCAACTCGGCTTTGATCTGTTCAATCTGCTCGACGTCCTGAATCTTCTGGCCAAAAATATCTTGGACGTAGAAGGTATCAGCAGCCTGATCGACCTTGGTACTGATCCGTGAAACGCCGATATAAAGACCAAGATTGAGCAGGGTTTTGCAAATACGATAGAGCAACCCCACCGTGTCGTGGGCGTAGATGTCGATAACTGAGTATTCGCTGGAGACTTCGTTGTCGATTTCGACACGATTGGGGAAGCGGGGCAACGGACGCTCAACCATAAAGCTTGGACGTTCACGCTTTTCGACCAAAGTATCAACCCGGACCCGCCCTTCGATCACAGCAATCAGGTCGTTTTCGATGCGTTGCCATTTATCACTGTCGGTGATCAGTTCCCCCCCACCACTGCGAACCTGAAGGATATCGAGGGCGACACCGTTGTTCATGGTATGGATCTGGGCCCCGAGAATATTGACACCATGGGCTGTCATTACACCGGCGATCAAGGTGAAGAGGCCTGGCATATCAAGGGTGCTCAGCATAAGCTCGGTGTAGCCCCAATCGGGGTCTTGCGTCACCTTCATTGCCAAAGGGGATTCACCACGTCCGAGGACAACCCGCAGCTGACGAGCAATCTCGGCAGAGCGATAGGAAAGAATGTAACGGGTCGAGGAGTGGCGCAAGACTTCGCGAACCAGTTTATTCCCGAAATCCTCTTCAAGCAGACCAACCACCTTGCGTTTGCGATTGCGGACTTTTTCGGAACGCTTCTCGGCACTGAAGTTCCCCCGCTCAAGCACCTCATAGGTCTTTTCGTACAACTCTCCGAGAAGGCGCCCCTTCCACTCGGACCAGACATCGGGACCGACCGCCTTGATGTCGGCGAAGGTGAGAAGGTAAAGCATGTGCAAATTCTCACTCATCTGCATGGTTTGGGCAAACTGGGAGATCAACCGATCGTCATGCAGATCGCGGCGCTGGGAGATGTGGGCCATCTGCAGATGATTGCGCACGAGGAACTCAAGGCGCTGGCTGTCTTCACGGCGCAGACCAAGACGACGAGCAATGGTGGGGATCATATCCGCCCCCTTGTTGCTGTGATCTTTCCCTTCCCCTTTACCGATATCGTGAAAAAGAACCGCCAGGAGAAGCAGTTCCGGCTTCTCGATATTGTTGGCAACCTGGGTCAGAAGCGGCTTTTTTTCGCGATAGTCGCCCCGCCAGAGCTTGGCGATCTCCTCCATGGCAAAGAGAGTATGGGTATCAACGGTATAGACATGGTAGGCGTCGTGCTGCACCTTACAGTAGATCCGTCCAAATTCAGGGATGAAGTGATTCAGAAATTGCAGGTGGTGCATATCGCGCAGGACTTCCCCCTGTCCGCGGGGGTTGCGCAAAATATCGAGGAATCCCTCACTCATGATTTTGGAACGACGTACCTTGTCGTTGATACGATGCAAATTGTCGCGGATCAGTCCCTTGATATCAATGCTGAGTTCAACCCCGTGTCGCTGGGCAAGAAGAAAAGCTGTCATCATCTGGGCGGGCTCACTCTCGAAGAGCTTGCGCTCCGTCACCCTCAATTCACCACGAAAGACATAGAAATTATCGTCAATCGCCCGGCGGGTAAGATAACCGATGAATTTCTTGGTCGGTGCCTCTTGTTGCATCACTTTGTTGATCATGATCGAGGCGAGATGCTCTACCACCGTGGCATGGGCATAGTAGTCCTGCATGAACTGCTCGACCGCCGGCGCCCGCCGGTTGTCACGATAGCCAAGAAAATGAGCGATCTTTTCTTGCTGGTCAAAATTGATCTGATCGTTTTTACGCGGGGAGAGATAATGCAGTTCATTACGGATACGCCAGAGGTAATCAAGGGCATCTTCATACGACTTTGCCTCGCGCTCAAAAAGGACCCCCTTCATCACCAGTTCACGCAATGAGCGGGCTTTGAATTTGACCTGATTGACCCAGAGAGCGGTATGCAGGTCGCGCAACCCCCCTTCCCCCTCCTTGATATTCGGCTCAAGCATATAGACGGTTGAACCGTACTTACTCAATCGGCGTTCGTTTTCACTGATCTTCTTCTGGATGAAGCTTCGGGTGTTACGGCCCAGAATTGCGGTCATCACCGAACGTTCGAACTCTGTATACATCGTCTCATCGCCGATGAGAAAACGTGAGTCAATCAGGGCCGTTCGCGCGGTGATATCTTTATCCGCCATATCGAGACAATCTTTGGTCGAGCGGACACTGTAACCGACATCAAAGCCGAGATCCCACAGAAGGTAGAGCATCCGCTCCGAAACCTGCTGAGCAAAAGCGCCATCTCGCCCTCCCGAATAGAAGAGGATATCAACATCAGAGTAAGGGTTGAGTTCCCCACGACCGTAACCACCAATTGCGATCAGGGAGCAGGTCCCAGAAAGGCTGTTTCCCATATCGACCGAGACGCTGTGGTAGAGGTTCCTCAGTAGCGTATCGGTCAGAGATGTCAGGCTTCCGACAGTGAGACGACCGCTGCTTCCGGCAACGTGACGTTCCTTGATCCGTTCACGATGATGCGCCAGAAACGCTTTGGAAGAGGAGAGGAGCTGGTTGCGGCGCTCATCATAGGGGATATTCGGGTCGGTAAGGAGCTCGGGCGAGAAGAACGGCTTCTGATTCTTGTCAGTCGTCACGGTTAACGTCCTGCCATGAGTTTGAGGGCTTTGGCGTAATTGCGAACCCCGCGAACAATCGCTTGAGTCGCCTTGTCCTGATATTTACGATCCTTGAGGCGCTTTTCTTCTTCACGGTTGCTGATAAAGGCAACCTCTACCAAGACGGACGGCATGGTCGCACCGAGCAATACATAGAATGGACCTTGGCGCACCCCGAGATCACGCACTTTGCGGTAATGCTTACTAAGGTCCACGACGAGAGATTTCTGGATTTCAGAGGCAAGACGGCTCGATTCGTTGATCTTGGCGTGGGCCATCAGGTCAAAGAGGATACGCTCAAGAGCGCTGACCTGCTGGAGGGAGGTGTTGTTCTCTCGAGCGGCGACAGCTGCCGCCTTATCGTTTTTGGAAAAATTGAGGTAGTAAGTCTCAATACCATACGCCTTGGAACTGTTGTTGGCGTTAGCATGAACGGAAATAAAAAGATCGGCTCCAACTTTGTTGGCAATGGCAGTCCTCTCCTCAAGCGGTAGAAACACATCGCCGTCGCGGGTCAGAATCACCTCACACTTGAACTCTTTTTCGAGTTTTTTCGCCAGCATCAGGGCCATCTGCAAAACAACATCTTTTTCACGCACCCCAGAGGGTCCGACGGCGCCGGGATCTTTCCCTCCATGCCCCGCATCGACGACAATGCGCCTCAATTGACCATCTTCGCTGACTTCCGGCAGATGAAAGTTCGGCAGACGTACCTCATCGTTGCCCTGGTCTAGCAGTGCTGAAATTTCATCCGAAGCCGACGCCGGGATCGGCGTCGTAACGGCAGAAGGGGGAGGCACTGCAAGGCTTGTCTTCGGAGCCGAGGCAACCGTCTCCTGCTTAGGTTCCGCCGCGATATCGATCACCAGACGATAGGGGTCTTCAAGAGGAAAAACCTTGTAATCATCAAGACTGACCAGATCGAGAACAACCCGTGTGCGGTCGGGAGCCGGCCGACCGGTACGAATTCGCCGTAACAAACCATCGTCAACCTTGGTGCTATCAGCCAGAGTTTCACCTGGACGGACTCCCAAGAGGTCGACGTAGATTCGTGCAGGTGCCCCCTCCTTAGGATTTGCAGCGAGAAAATTCGCGCTGTAAGAAATGTTAGCCCCCAAGTCGAGAACAACCCGCGTATAGCCGGGATTTGACCAAAAACGGATATTGGCGAGGGTATCAGTAACAGATTGAGGAGTAGTGGGTTTCACCGGAGTCGGCAGAGAAACGGCAGGCGGGGTGGAGGAGACCGAACTGGATGGACGCAGATGACCCAGCATTTTTTTCGCCTCGAGGGCCATATCTCCCTTAGGAAATTGCTCGAGAAGTTGTTCGACAAGAAGGGCGGCTGCAACGTCATCGGAGAAGGTCTTCTCCTCAATCTCAGCTGCTGCAAGCAAGGCATCATCGGCAAGGCGGCTTCGAGGATAACGGACTGAGACCTGCATGTAGGTCTCAATGGCACGGCGCGCGTCACGGCGCAATCGTGAGACATCATAAAGACCTTCATAGCATTTGGCGGCCATGAACGTACTGTCAGCAGCACGCCGATGTGTGGCGTGCTGCTCCGCAACCTGATTGAAGGCGCTGATTACCGTCTCCCATTGATCGCGATAGCGCTGTTTTTTCGTTGAGTCAAGAAGGCTCCGGTAAGCCGCACGCGCTGAGTCGTACGCCTTCTCCGCGGAGACGGCATGGCCGGCAACCGGAGAGATTACAAACCATACAATTAAAAGAAAAAACAGGACTCTTGCCATAGTGTTATAACAATTTCTTGAGACGGTCGATGAAGTTTAATGCTTCCAGCGGTGTCAGAACCGTAACGTCACACTCATTCAGGGCATCACGTACAGGGTCAACGGGCGCACCAAAAAGGGAGAGCTGAGACGCCTCATGCGCCGCTTTTTCCCTCTTGGCCTTTCCTTTGGCCAGACGCGGCTCCCCCTCTTCGGCCCATTCACCCGACTCGAGGTTGAGCAATACCTCTTTGGCGCGGGCAATTACCGCCTCTGGCAGACCCGCCAAGCGTGCGACTTGAATCCCGTAAGAGTGGCTTGCCCCACCGGCGACAATACGCCGCAAAAAAACGATCTGCTCGTTCCACTCGCGCACGGCAATATTGAAATTTTTGACGCGAGCCCGGGTTTCAGCAAGTTCGGTCAGCTCATGATAGTGCGTGGCAAAGAGGGTTTTTGCCGCTACCGGGGCATGGTCGTGCAAATATTCGGCCACCGCCCAGGCGATGCTGACGCCGTCGAAGGTAGAGGTACCGCGACCGATCTCATCAAGAACAATCAAGCTGCGAGAGGTCGCGTGATTAAGGATATGCGCCGTCTCCGTCATCTCGACCATAAAGGTCGATTGGCCACGGGCAAGATTGTCACTGGCACCGACACGGGTGAAAATTCGATCAACAATACCGATACGTGCCGAATCGGCAGGCACCAGCGAACCGATATGCGCCATCAGAGTGATGAGCGCCACCTGTCGCATGAAGGTTGACTTACCGGCCATATTGGGGCCGGTAATGATCAAGAGCTGATTCTCGTCGGTGTCAAGAGCGACATCATTGGCAACGAAGCGTTCACCCAAGTCCATCGCCTCAATAACCGGGTGCCGCCCCTCGGAGATGACCAGTTCGTTCCCCTCGACGATTTCGGGAAGGACATAGTTTCGCTCATGCGCAAGATCCGCAAGTGAACAAATCACGTCAAGGCTTGCCAAAGTCGTCGCCGTCTGCTGAATACGCCGACCCTGCTCCGCCACCATCAGCCGCACTTTCTGAAAAAGTTGATACTCAAGATCGACCAGCTTCTCTTCAGCGCCGAGGACCTTCTCTTCATACTCCTTAAGGGAGACGGTAATATAGCGTTCAGCATTGGCGAGGGTCTGCTTGCGCTGGTAATCCTCGGGGACCTTGTCGAGGTGGGTGCGCGTCACTTCGATGTAATAACCAAAAACCTTATTAAAACCAACCTTGAGAGAGTTGATACCGGTGCGCTCGCGCTCCTCCTTTTCAAGGCGAGCAATCCACCCCTTCCCTTCGCGGCTGATCTGACGCAACTCATCGAGCTCAGCGTGATAACCGTCACGGATCAAGCCTCCCTCACGCAGAACAAAGGGGGGATTATCGACAATCGCCGTCACCACAAGATGACAGACATCCTCAAGCAGATCGATTCCACGTCGCAGCTCAGCAGCGAGTGGACTCTCTAGATCGCCGAGGAGATCAACAAGTTGTGGCAACTGCTCCAGAGAAGCCCGCAATGAGACAAGATCCTTCGCGCCAGCACTCGCCATGGCGATACGACCATTAAGACGTTCAAGGTCGTAAACACCGTCGAGAGCCTCACGCAGATCAAGACGCAACAGGCTTCTCTCCACCAGTTCGGCAACGGTCTGCTGCCGGTGGCGAATCCGCTCGGCATCGACCAGCGGTTGGTGAATCCACTGACGCAGCAGACGCCCCCCCATTGCCGTCACGGTACGGTCCATCACCCCGAGAAGCGATCCCTTGCGCCCCCCCTGCAGAGTCGCCGTCAGTTCGAGGTTGCGGCGGGTCGACTCATCGAGAATCATGAAATCGGCGACACGGTAAGTAACCAAAGGCCGCATGTGGGCAACCTCCCCCTTCTGCGTCTCCTCTAGATAGTGAAGAATCGCCCCGGCGGCACGAACAGCCCCAGGAAGCCCGGCACAACCGAAGACATCGAGAGTGGCACAGGCAAAGCACGACTTTAACGCCTCACTCGCTCGATCCTCAGCAAAGGCCCACTCAGGGACCGTGCTGATCAGTCGCCCAGCCAGATGGGGGGTGAGTTGTTTGCGCAGGGGTTCAGTTCCAGAACCGTCACTGAGCAGCAACTCACGCGGCGCGATCGAGGCGATCTCGCCAGCGACCCCCCCGATATCCGCACACTGGGTTGCCCGGAATTCACCGGTGCTGATATCGAGAACTGCCACCCCCCACGTGTTACTCTCGCTCTCCGCGATGGCGAGAAGAAAGTTGTTCTCTTTCGGCTGCAGGCTCTCGCCGTCAAGAACAAGCCCGGGGGTTACCACCCGCACGACCTCGCGCTTAACGATCCCCTTGGCCCCTTTGGGATCTTCGGTCTGCTCGCAGATCGCCACCTTATAGCCATTTTCGACGAGTTTGGTGATATAAGGCTGAGCGCTGTGGAAAGGGATACCGCAGAGGGGGACCTCATCATCGGCCCCTTTGTTACGGGAGGTCAGGGTAATATCGAGAACCCGCGCCGCGACGACAGCATCATCGAGGAACATCTCGTAAAAATCGCCAAGGCGGAAGAAAAGAATGGCGTCAGGATACCCGGATTTGACCTCCAGGTACTGCCGCATCATGGGCGTGAGTTTTGACATGGAACGTAAAACCTCTAGAGTCTGTGGACACGCGAATTCGTCATGCTAACAAACGTGGAAGGTCTTGTAAATAGGAGCTTCATGGCTATTTCCCTTGACCCTTTATGAACCGGGGTGTTAGAAGAACGCAAAAAAAAGAAGGAGTCCTGACGTGTCCCAGGCAGCCCCCATATCCGCATCTACCTTTGAGATTTCAACCCTTGACGACGAGATCCGTGTTGATCACCTCTGCGCTGACCTGCTGCAACGCTTCTGCGCTCACCTGCGTGACAATGGAATGGATCCTCTCGAAGCGGCAACACTGGCCCGTGGTGCCGACTATTTCTTGCGTGAGTTCGTCATCCCCGACCGTCGGATGAACATCTACGCGGTCACGGCCAACGAGGTCCGTCAGTTTGCCGCTAACTGGTACATCGTTCGCAACCTCGAGCCGAACATGGAAGAACTCGAGGCGACCCTGCGTGGCGTTGATGCCTTCTACCGTGATTGCGCCGACAACGGTCAAATCCCCCAAGGGGTTGACACCGCAATCTCTGCGGCGTGCTCTGATCTCGATTTCTACGCGCAACGTATCGAGAGCTTCTGGGCCATTGAGGATGGTGGTTTCGAGAGCTGGAATCAGTTCTGTCCGCTCAAGGAGACTCCAGACAAATAATGAGTCGTTCAAGCGCCAAAATAAAGGCGGCTCGCCTCTCCATTGCAACGGCAACCTTACTGGCCTTGCTCAAGCTCGTGACCAGTCTCTTTACTGGATCATTGGCAGTTCTCTCTTCTGCTGTCGATTCACTTCTCGACATCCTCATGTCGGGGATCAATTACCTCGCCATCCGTCAAGCCGAGCAACCGGCCGACGACAATCACCCCTTCGGCCATGGCAAATATGAGACCCTCGCGACCCTGTTTCAAGCCTCGGCCATCATCCTCTCAGGCGGTTGGTTGATTTATGAATCGACACAGAGGCTGATGAGCGGTGTCAGTCTCAACCGCCTTGGCGAAGGAGCTGGCGCCCTCGCCATCAGCGCCGTCGCCTCTTATGGCATCAGTCGCCACCTGCGTAAAGTCGGCAAAGAGACCGACTCCTCAGCTCTACAGGCTGACGCCCTGCATTTCTCAATGGATGTCTACACCAACCTCGCCCTCCTCGGGGGGCTGATCGTCATCTCTCTTGCCGACCTTCCTTGGCTCGATCCAATCCTCTCACTTTTGGTCGCCTGTTATATTCTCTTTGAAGCGCTACGACTTGGCCGGCACGGGCTGCGCGACGTCCTTGATGAAGAACTTCCTGAACCGATCCGTGACCAGATTACCGAACTGCTTGACAAACATCGCGAACTCCACCTCGACTACCACAATCTTCGCACCCGCCGTGCCGGATCGCAGAAGATCATGGATTTCCATCTTACGGTCTGTAAACACCTCTCGGTCCAACAGGCCCACAGCATTGCCGATCATCTTGAAAAACAGATTCAACGGGAAATCGATGGCTCTGATGTGACGATCCACATCGAACCGTGTCTACGTGAAGGGTGCCCCGGTCACGATCTTTGCACCGAAGAGAAAACCCGTCTTTTTGAAGACCACCAGAAAAATGAAAAAAAAGAGGGGGGGGAAGAGCCTTAGCTCCTCCCCCCCCTCTTTACGACCTCTACATTTTATTGCCAGCCTAGCGTCCAACCATAATGCCGAGACTCTCTGCAGTACGCACCAAGGCCCCTTGGGGATCAACCCGGTTGAGGGAGCCGACGGCCTCACAGATCGGCACATCGACAACGTCCCGCCCTTTAAGCGCCACCATCTTTCCGTAATCACTCTGTTCAATCAACTCCACCGCCTTGACCCCGAATCGGGAACCAAGAATCCGATCAAAGGGAATCGGCGAACCACCGCGCTGAACATGACCCAGCACCACCACCCGTGTCTCCATCTCAAGACACCGTTCCAATTGATGGGCAACGTACTGACCGATACCTCCAAGGCGCTCAACTCCAAAATTCTGATCAGCACTCTTTTTTCTCACTTTGTCACCAGAGTCAGGGAAAGCCCCTTCAGCAACAACCACAATGGAAAAACGACTCCCAGATTCGCTCCGGCGGCGAATGGCGGCACAAACCTTATCCATAGAGAACGGAATCTCAGGGAGAAGGATCACATCAGCAGAGCCAGCGATTCCTGACTCAAGTGCAATCCAACCGGCATCACGTCCCATCACTTCAACCACCATCACTCGATGATGACTCTCAGCTGTGGTATGAAGACGGTCAAGTGCCTCGGTGACCACCTCGACCGCCGTGCTGTAACCGAAGGTAACATCGGTGGAGCGCAGGTCGTTATCGATAGTCTTGGGAACACCGACAACCGGCAGCCCAATTTCGTTCAGCCCTTGGGCGATCTTGAGCGTTCCATCGCCCCCTACCGCAATCAAGGCCTCGGCACCAAGCTTAAAAAAGTTTTCAAGAACATGGGCGGAAATATCGATAAGTTCGACATTTTCTCCTTTCTTGACAGGATAGGAGAAAGGGTTTCCGCGATTGCTGGTTCCAAGAATCGTCCACCCCCGCGGCAAAATCCCACGCACCGCTGCAAGGTCGAGTTCACGCACACGCAGAGGCTCTTCAACCAGGCCGTCGAAACCATCCTCAACCCCCAGAACCTTCCAACCGCGTTGCAGCATCGAAGCGCGCACGACACCGCGTATAACGGCATTGAGTCCGGGACAATCCCCTCCCCCAGTCAGTATCGCGATTGTCTTTGACATCGTCTCTCCCTTTACTGTCAAATGGGTCGTTAGTTGATCTCTCCGAAGCGCCGCTCGACTTCGTCGATAATTCCTTCACGCCGCAAGTGTTTTTGGGGCATGGCGCTATCTTTTTCGAGAATTTTCGTCAGATATGAACGCTGATTGTCCATCGCTTCACGATAAGGGTTTCCTTCAATCTGCCAACGCTCAGCGAAATGCGCTCTTAAAAAGCGGTCCGTCACCTCAGCCGAAGGGGCGAGGCGCTTATCGATCATGTCATAGAAACCAAGGGTTTTCCGCAGCAGATCAATGGCGCTGTCGAAGGCATCGATCCCCGCTTCACAAAATTCGTGATACAGAAAAAGAAGCTTCTCAAGATAGGCTCGATCCGCCATTTGAGCCATCAAATCGGCGGTATCAACCATAGCACCTAGAATCTGCGGCGTATCACCACATGCGAGGCCACAGGGGTCAGAGGAGAGATCGGTACAGCGGATCATGCGAGCCAGCATTTCAAGATCGTCGTAGCTGTACCCCTCATCAAGTGCGTAGTTGCTCACCATCGCGATACTACGATCGACATGCTCAAGAGTATATTTCGCACCGGTCCCATCAACATCCTCCTCCGTCTGGAGATAACCGGAATCGTGAAAGAGCGCGGCCACCAGTGAAAGAGTCATGGCCTGAGACGAAAGCTCTTCATCACAAAGAGTCGCCCCATGGAGTAGCCGGGTTAGAGCAAGAAAAGTACTCGTGATATGAGCAAGATTGTGATATTCGGTGCTACAAGCCTGATAACCGGGATAGGTTCCGCGATAGAGCGAAAGAATGGTGCTGTAGGCATGGGTGACCCGACGGATGTCGATGCCTGGCTGACAGCGTCCAAGAATAAGCAGCGCCTCCGCCAATACCGATTCGGGCGTCCCCATCCGCACAAAACGTGCATGGTCGTTCATGTCAAACTCCCTCCTTAAGATTCATCATCAGTGGGCCAAAAGAGCCGAGCCTAAAATCCCCGCTTCATCCCTCAAGCGGCCTGGAAGAATCTGCAGACGTCGCTGTGGGATGTCAAAACAACGCGCCACTATTTCGCGTTTGATCCCTGGCAACAATAAATCGAAACCTTGCGCCACACCGCCGCAAAGCAAGATCGCATCAAGATTCAGAAGATTCGCCAAGCCAGCAATCACCTGCCCCAGTCGCCTCCCCCCCTCTTCGACGACCTGGGAGGCAAGAAGATCTCCTTGGCGAGCAACAGAAAAGAGTGTAGCACAGGAAAAATCGCCGGCGGGAAGAAGGCTCTTTTTCCCCGTGGCAAGAAGAGCCTGTGCTCTGCGCCGCAGCGCCGTCGCCGAAGCATACTGTTCAAGACACCCCTTCGCTCCACAACCACAGGGTAGGCCGTCTTCTTCAACCATAATGTGACCGATCTCACCCGCTGCACCGTCGTGCCCTGTCCAGAGTTGTCGATGCAAGACCAATCCCCCCCCCACCCCGGTACCGAGGGTGATCACCGCAAAAGAGTCAAAACAACGCCCCGCACCGCAAACAGCCTCGCCCCAAGCCTGAGCATTAGCATCATTAGCGACATAGACAGGGAGGGAAAAACTCTTTGCAAGGTGAGATCGCAAGGAGAAACCGTTGAGTTGAGGGAGATTGGGAGAGACGGTCACAACCCCATCGGCTGAAATAACCCCAGGAACGCCAAGGCCAATAGAGCTGATTTCCGTTTCAGAAGATGCGATAAGTTCGTGGATAAAATCGCCAAGAAAGGCGACAAGGTACGAGCGGTCGGCGGTCGCCGGAGTCGGACGGCAGAGGATCGACGAAACAAGACCCGTGGTATCAACCAAGGCCCCGCGGCAATTCGTGCCGCCTAAATCGATCCCGACCCGCCAGGTCATGGCCGTTGCGGCCGGTTTTCCGTGGCAATAGCCAGCTTACCGAAACCGGCGCTGCGGGCAGCGTCCATTAACTCGACCACTTTACCATGTCGAGCCTGCTCGTCAGCAAGAAGAAGGAAGGTCATCTCTTTGGCCAGCTCTTTGCCGAAACCGTCAAGCTGGGTCGCCAACTCCTCAAAGGTAATCGGCTCTTTGTGAAGGAAGAGCTCTCCCTCTTGGGAGAGGTAAATCTTAACCTCACGCTGTTCTTTCGGTACCGCTCCGGCCCCCGCTGTGGGGAGCTTGATCGAAAGACCGGGTGTTTCAACAAAGGTGGTTGAAATCATAAAGAAGATCAGCAGGAGAAAGACGACATCGACCATGGAGGTCAAATCGACCCGCGGTTCCTCCCGCCGACGGCGACGAAAGCCCATGCCTAGCTCTCTCCTTCGAGAAGATCGACCACTTGCAGAGAGGAGGCTTCAATGTCGAGAATAAGACGATCAAGACTCCCGCTGAGATAGCGATGCATCAAAATGGTCGGGATCGCCACAGCGAGTCCGGCGGCGGTGGTGATCAGCGCCTCAGAAATCCCACCACCGAGGGTTGCCGGCGTCCCCCCCCCTTCGGCGGCAATGACGGTAAAGGCGCGAATCATTCCAAGGACGGTTCCGAGCAGACCGAGCAACGGGGTGATGGTGGCAATTGTCCCGAGCAGACCAAGATAGCGTTCAAGCGGCGCCGCCTCGCGGGAACCAACCTCTTCGACCGCCGTCTTGATCTGTTCGCGGCTGCGTCCCTTGAAACGCAGTGCCGCAAGGTAGATGCGGGACAGGCTGCTCGTTGTGCGACGACAGGCAACCATCGCCTCGTCAACCCGCCCTTCGTGAACCAATCCCTCGACCTCTCGAGAGAGCGCATCGACATCACGCCGCGTCTTGATAAAAACGGTCAACCGCTCAAGAAAAATCGCAAGTGCCAGCACCGAGCAGAAAAGGATCGGATACATGAGGGGGCCGCCCTTGGCGAAGATCTCCATCATTAGGACTCTGTTCCTTTCAGAGGTTTCTGTTAACCGGTGGAATTTACCACGAAATACAATCTGACAAAAGACGGAATCATTGAAACAGTGTACGTAATCGTTGATAGTTTTGCTGCAGATGCTCAGGAACAACTCGTACATCGGGAAAAACGGGCATAAAGTTGGTATCACCACTCCAGCGAGGGACAATATGCACATAGGAGGTGGTCGGCAACCCCGAGATTCATGCCGATATTAAAACCCTTCTTAATAACGCCTCCGCCCCTCGAAGCTGAAACCGATGCTTCTGCAAAATCGTTTCATCACTCAGGAGCGCTGGCCCACACGTATGCTGATGCGGGATAACCAACAGATGCCCGTTGCTGTAGGGAGCGCGATTCATCATGAGCAAGGCGTCGCCTTCACGACAAAGGACCCGCCGTTTTTCATCCTCGTCGGGAAATTCTTTGGGGCAGAAGATGCAGACGTCATCTCCTTGCGGATCTTCCGGTTGCAGATACGCCATGCGCCAAGGGCGCCCAGAGGCTCTCCATGCGTCCACCCGCTACCAATCGAGACGCAAGATGCGCCCGCTAAGATTATCGTCGATCTCAATCAATCCGACACTGTGAAAAGGCGCCTTTCGACGATCGGTAGCACTCCCTGGATTCAACAGCAGAATCCCCTCGACCTCGCGGCAGATTGGCAAGTGACTGTGACCATAGATGATCACGTCTAGCTCCTCTCCGGCAAAAGCCCCCACAACCCGCTCTTCGATCCCCTCAGGACTCCCCCACCCATGCACCATGCCGAATCGACAGCCGCCGAATGTGACAATCCGTTGATTCGGCAGGCGGGGCGACGGAGGGTCCATGTTTCCCCGAACCGCATAGACCTCTTTCCCACCAAAACAATCAAGAAGATCGGGGTTAACGATATCTCCGGCATGAAGGACAACATCAACCTCACTCCAGAGTTTACGCATCAAGCGTTGCGCCAGAGCATCGCAATCTTCCCACCGCATCAGATGCGTATCACTTAAAACACCAATCCGAATCATCGCGTATCACATCCTCCTTCTTTTTTTCCATACTATACAGGACACCCCATTTGATGCATGCAGATTTTTCGGCGGATTTTCGCCACAAAAAGCCACATATGGCCTAACGTCTCACCTGCGAGGTTTTGATTTTCGCCTGAGTTCATTTGACGAGGCTTGAAAAAACGCTATTTTAAAAGCAGAGGCCGAAGCCACTGGTAAGTTGGCATTACCATTGCGTAACATCGCGACACAAAAGCTTAAATTGCTGTTAGCTCTATGATTTCACACAAAGATTGTGCTTGACAGAGCCGGCCTCAGGACAGCATTATAGCTTTAGCAAAAATAAAAACATTATTTTGGAAGATGTAAACGGGAGCCTGCACAGAGAGAGAAAAAACGGCCCCTTCCATCGTCGTACGCTCCACTTTGGGAGCAAATTTTTCAGGGAAAGTAAAAACCATCCCAGGAGAAACCCTCATGGCCAAACGTCAGGAAGCCCTCGATTATCACAGTTCAGGACGTAAAGGGAAAATCGAAGTCATCACCACAAAACCATGCGCGACCAGTCGCGACCTCTCGCTCGCTTACAGCCCAGGGGTCGCTGAACCCTGCCTTGAAATCGAAAAGAACCCCGATGAGGCCTATCAATACACGGCCAAGGGGAATCTGGTTGCCGTTGTCTCGAACGGCACCGCAGTCCTCGGACTCGGTGACATTGGAGCTCTCGCCGGCAAACCGGTCATGGAAGGCAAAGGTGTCCTTTTCAAGCGTTTCGCAGATGTCGACGTCTTCGACATTGAGCTCAACACCAAAGATCCGGACGAGTTGATTCGTACCGTAAAAATCCTTGAACCAACCTTCGGTGGAATCAACCTTGAGGACATCAAAGGTCCTGAGTGCTTCTATATCGAAGAAGAGCTCAAGAAGATCATGAATATTCCGGTGTTTCACGATGACCAGCACGGTACGGCCATCATCTCAGCTGCAGGGATGGTCAACGCCCTTGAAATCGTCGGCAAAGATGTCAAAGCGGCGAAAATCGTTGTCAACGGTGCCGGGGCGGCTGGCATTGCCTGTGCTAACCTCGCCATTGCCATGGGGATAGATAAGAACAACGTCATTCTCTGCGACACCAAGGGGGTCATCTATAAAGGACGCAACGTCGGGATGAATCCTTACAAGGAACGTCTCGCCGCAGAGACCAATGCCCGCACCCTTGAAGAGGCGATGGTTGATGCTGATATCTTCTTTGGCGTCTCCGCCAAAGGGGCCGTCACGCCGGAGATGCTTAAATCGATGGCGAAAGATCCCATCGTCTTTGCCATGGCCAATCCCGATCCAGAAATTACCCCACCCTAAGCGCAAGAGATCCGCGACGACGTCATCATCGGAACC
>PKUF01000055.1 GCA_002869635.1 Desulfuromonas sp.
GTGGTGGTGAGCGAACTTCTCGACGTCGTCGAGCAGGGATTCGTTGCGACCGACGGGACAAGCCCCCGACAACAATTGCTTCGCCAGCATCGGCTGCAACCCTTTAGCCCCGGCTACTTCACCCCCGACTCTTCGCTTTTCAGCTTTGCCGCGGCGGCGCATCAAGGGGCAGTCGCCGCCAACGCCCCGCGCCACGACCTCCCCCCCCTGCTTGCGTCCCCCCTCTCCCCGGCCGGAGAGACAGAACTCAGTGTCGAACGCCTGCGCCGCTTCTTTGCCCATCCCTGCAAAGCCTTCATCCAGGAACGGCTCGGGGTCACCCTCGCCAAAGGAGAAGAAGGGGTCAGCGAGCGGGAGGTGTTGACCCTCGACGGGCTCGGGCGCTACCAGCTTGCTGACACCCTGCTACAGGCGGCGCTGCGTAACGAGGAACCGTCGGTGTGGCAGGAATTCCTTGCTGCTGAAGGGCGCCTCCCCGTCGGAGCTCCGGGGCATATTGCCTTTGACACGCTCTGGCGCCAGAGTACCAAACTCGCCGCGACGATCCACCCGCACCTTGCTGCGCCACGCGGCCTTGCCATCGACCTGACCCTGACAGGGATACGGCTGCGCGGCGAGATCTCCCTGCAGGGAGAGAGCGGCCCCCTCCTCTACCGCAACGGTTCCTTGCGGAGAAAAGATCTGCTCGACAGCTGGATTGTGCACCTGCTGGTCAACTGCGTCACCGCACCAACGGCAAGTCGTCTCTTCGGCCGCGAAACAAGCATTCTCTTCCCCCCTGTCAGCGGAGCCTGCGCTCGGCTTGAAGAGCTCGTTGGATTCTGGCAACAGGGGAATTCGGCGCCGCTTCCTTTCATCCCAAGCGCCTCCAGCCTCTACGTTGAAACCCTCAACAAGGGGAAAGTTGCTGACGAAGCGCTGGAAAGGGTCCGTAACGCGTGGAACGACAGCTGGTCGTCCTACGGTGCCGAGATGAATGACCCTTGGTTGAATCTCTGTGGCGGTGAGACGCTACTCGACAGTGCCCAATTCGCGCCACTTGCCGAAGCGATTTTTACCCCCCTCTTTGCCACCCAAGAGGAGGGCTGATGCAACGACTCCCCTGTGATCCTCTGACCCTGCCTCTTTCGGGGCGCACCCTCATCGAGGCGAGTGCCGGAACCGGCAAAACCTTTACCCTCGCCCTGATCGTGCTGCGCCTGCTGCTCGAGAAGGGGCTGGCGCTGGAGCAGATACTCGTTGTCACCTTCACCGAGGCGGCCACAGAAGAGCTGCGCGAACGGATCCGCCTACGCCTGCGTCAGGCCTGTGACCTCTGCGCCGGACGCGAAGGGGAGCCTGACCCGCTGCTCGCTGAAATCATTGATCGCATCGACGACCGGCATCTTGTCTGGCAGCGCCTGCGCAAGGCTCTACTCGATATCGACCGCGCCGCCATTCACACCATCCACGGTTACTGTCAGCGTCTTCTCAGCGATCACGCCGTCGCCGCCGGAGCCCTCTTTGACGGCGAACTGCTACGCGATGCGACCCCGTTGCATCAGGAACTCGCTGACGACTTCTGGCGCCGCCGTCTCCCCAACGTCTCACCCCGTTTCGCCGGCTGGCTGGCACAACGCAAGATCGCCCCCGAATCTTTGGCCAAGCTTTTGCCGCGCCGCTCGCCGCCAGAGATCCCGATCCTCTGTGCGGCACCAATCGATGAGGCAGCCGCTACCGTTGAGTTAGAACAGCACCTTGACCAGCTCAACAGAGCATGGCAAAAGCGCTCGGAAATCATGACGCTGCTGCAGGAGGCGCTCCCCCAACTGAATGGTCAGAGCTACAAGTCCGAGAAGCTCCTCCTCTGGGAGGAGGAGCTGACGCACTATCTCGCCGGCGCCTCACCGCTGGCTCCCTGCAAGGCACTGGAGATGTTCTCCGCCAGCACCCTTATTGCCAAGACCAAGAAGGGGAAGATAACGCCGCAGCACCCCTTCTTTGATCTCTGTGATCTCTTGCGCTCAGCCCAGAAACAACTTGAAAAGGCCTGCGAAACACACTGGCAGCAGCTTCAGTTAGCCTTTCTCGATTTCGCCGAAGCAGAGGCGGAGCGTCGCAAGCAGCAGCGCAACCTGCGCACTTTCGACGATCTGCTCCTGTCGGTGCGCAGCGCCCTGCAGCAGCAAGAGGGAGGACTGGCAGAGAATCTACGTCGCTGCTGGCCGGCGGCACTGATCGATGAGTTTCAGGATACCGACCCAGTTCAGTACGCCATCTTCTCCACCCTCTACCCTGATGCCACCTCGACCCTCTTCTTCATCGGCGATCCGAAGCAGGCGATCTACAGCTTTCGCGGTGCCGATATCTTCGCCTACCTGCGAGCGACGCAGCAGGTCGAGCGCTGCCTCACCCTCGGGATGAACTTCCGCTCCAATCCCGATCTCGTCACCGGGGTCAACTCCCTCTTCGGAGTCGCCCCTTCCCCCTTCCTGCTCGACGAGATCCCTTTCACCCCGGTTGAGGCCCCCGTCTCCAGCCGTTGGCGGCGACTGGTTGAGCACGGCAAAGAGACTTCTCCTCTCCACCTCTGGTTCGTCGACCGCTCCGACACCAAACTGCCAAAGCAAGGGGTGGTAGAAGAGCGCCTCAAACAGGCGGTCTGCGGCGAAATCGTCCGACTGCTTCAGGGAGGAGAGAGCGGGGAGGTTCAGCTGCAGGAGGATGAAACGAGGCAGCGACCACTACGCCCGGGGGATATCGCCATTCTGGTGCGCACCCACCGTCAGGGTCGTCTGCTCCAGGAGGCGCTGCGACAGGTCAACGTCCCGGCGGTCTGCGGCGGTACCGACAGCCTCTTCGCCAGCGACGAAGCGCAACAGCTACTGCAGATCCTCAGCGCCATCGCCCACCCGGCCGAAGAGTCACTGTTGCGCGGCGCCCTGCTCACTCCCCTCTTCGGCCTCGACGCCGCCATCCTGCTAAAGCAGCTTGAGGATGAGCCTCTCTTGGAGGCGCAGCTTGAGCGCTTCGCCGCCGCCCATCAACTCTGGCAGCAGCGAGNCGAGGGATCGTCGCCCTGGCTGGCTTCCTCTTCGAGAACGGCGAAACCCTCGCCCGTCTTTTGCGCCTGCGCGACGGCGAGCGCCGCCTCACCAACCTGCGCCACCTCCTTGAGCTCCTCCACCTGACAGAGCGGGAAGAGGGGCGAGGAATGGAGGGAGTCCTCGCTTGGCTCAAGCGTCAGCTGCACGAAAAGCCGGATCAGGATGAGATGCAGCTGCGCCTCGAAAGCGACGCCGATGCAGTGCAGATCGTCACCATCCACCGCAGCAAGGGGCTGGAGTACCCGGTGGTTTTTCTCCCCTTCTGCGCCCCGCGCGATTGGGACAGGATCGCCAAAGGCGAGGTCGTCTTTCATGCCGAAGCACCGGACACCCCCTTGTGCCTCGACCTCGGCAGTGACGACGTGGAGACGCATCGCGCGCTCTATCTGCGCGAATTGCAGGCCGAAGAGCTGCGCCTCTTCTACGTTGCTGCCACCCGCGCCCGCCAACGCTGTTACATCGCTTGGGGCGCGGTCAGGGGGAGTGAACGAGGAGCGTTGAGCTGGCTCCTCCATCCGACGCCGGAGACGACGTCGCAATTGCTCAAGCAAGAGGATGCCGTCCTTCTGGCACCGTTGCAACACCTCGCCAACACCCAGCCACAGGCGATCGCGGTGCAACCGCTGCCACAGAGGGACGTGACAGCCTGGCAGCCAGCGCCCGAGAGTAGCGTGACCCTCACCCCGCGGCTCTTTACCCCGCCCTCCACCATGACCCGGAGTTGGCGTATCGCCAGTTTCACAGCCTTGAGCGCCCATAGTGCCGGTCACGGCGAAGGCGAGGCGTGGCGTCAGGCCGAGCGGGAGGAGAGCCCCGCTGCGGATGCCCCCCCCTTACCGGTGGAGAACAACATCCACGCTTTCCCCAAAGGAGCCCGCCCCGGCACCTGCCTGCACGAGATTTTTGAGCAGATTGACTTCGTCCCCGACGCCGCTGCGACACGGCGGCAGGAGGTGCGCTCGGCCCTTGCTCGGCACGGCATCGAGCCTCACTGGGAGGAGAGCGTCGCCCGGATGCTCGAGCAGACCTTGGCCGCCCCCCTTGTACTGCAGGAGCCGAGCTTTACCCTCTCGACCCTCGCACCTGAGGATCGCCTCTGCGAGATGGAGTTCTTCTTCCCTCTCGCCGATCTCGATCCGGCACGGCTTGCTACCCTCTACCGACAACACCGCACCACCCTCCCCGAGGACGGGATCGCTGATGACATCGCCCACCTCACCTTCGCACCGCTGCAGGGAATGATGCGCGGCTTCGCCGACCTCATCTTCTGCCATGCCGGCCTCTATTACCTGCTCGACTGGAAGTCGAACCACCTCGGTGACGACGTTCCCGCCTACCATCCACAGGCGCTCCTTGACGCCATGCGTCAACATTGCTACATCCTGCAGTACCACCTCTACACGGTCGCCCTGCATCTGCTGCTGCAGCAGCGCCTCCCCGGTTACAGCTACCAGAAGCATTTCGGCGGGGTCTTCTATCTTTTCTTACGGGGTATTGATCCGCAGCGGGGGGATTACGGTATCTTCCGCGACCGTCCCGACGAAACCTTCATCGCCGAACTGGCCACGCTACTGCGTCCTTGAGGTCAGGCGCCGGCGCTGCCGACCCGCTCACTGTAGTGGCAGGCGGCAAAATGTCCGTCACCGCAGGGGAGCAGCGGCGGCAGCTCTTCGCGGCAGAGACTTTGGGCATAGGGACAACGGGGATGAAAAGGGCAACCGCTCGGAGGATCGAGAGGCGAGGGGACCTCACCGGAAAGCGAACGGCTTACGCGGTGAACGGTCGGATCGGGAAGCGGTACGGCAGCAAGAAGCGCCTCGCTATAGGGATGACGCGGCGCCTGATACAGCGCCTCGGCCGGGGCGATCTCAACGATCCGCCCGAGATACATCACCGCGACTCGATCACTGATGTGGGCGATGACCGAAAGGTCGTGAGCGATGAAGAGATAGGTGAGGTCAAACTGCTGTTGAATCTCATGCATCAGATTCAACACTTGGGCCTGAATCGAGAGATCAAGAGCCGAGACCGGTTCATCCGCCACCACCAGCTGCGGTCGCAACGCCAAGGCCCTGGCGATACCGATCCGTTGCCGCTGGCCACCGGAGAACTCGTGTGGAAAGCGCAGTTGATGCTCTTCAGAAAGACCGACGGTAGCAAGTAGACGCGCCACCTCTTCCTGCAGCGCTCCCCCTTGCGCCAGACCGTGCAGATGCAGCGGCTCGGCGAGGATCTCCCCGACCCGCATCCGCGGGTTGAGGGAGGAGTAAGGATCTTGAAAGACCATTTGCATCTGCCGCCGCAGAGGGCGCAGAGCCCGGGCCGAGAGAGCGGTCAGATCGTGTCCGGCAAAATGGATCTCCCCACTGTCGGCCTCCTGCAGCCGCATGATCAGCTTGCCTGTGGTCGACTTACCACACCCCGACTCCCCCACCAGACCGAGCGTCTCCCCCTGATTCAGGGAAAAAGAGACCCCATTGACGGCAAAGAGGCACTTTTGCGGCGCGCCAAGACGGCGTGAAGTAACGGGGAAGGATTTGACGAGGTCACGCACCTCAAGCAACGGACGAGAAGCGCTCATACCTCCTCCTCGCTGTGGAGCCAACAGCGCACCTCGTGCTCGGCGCCGACCGAACGCAGGGGCGGCAGCTTCTGTGCGCAGAGAAGGAGCGCCTCGCGGCACCGTTCGCGGAACGGACAACCGAGCGCCGGAGCGCCGCCAGCCGGAACCTGGCCAGGAATGGTCTCGAGCTGTTTCTGTCGCTCACCAAGGCGGGGGATACAAGCGAGCAGACCTCGGCTGTAGGGGTGGGCCGCCACGGCAAAGAGGGTCGCCACCGGAGCACTCTCGACGATCAAACCAGCGTACATGATCGCCACTCGGTCGGCCCGCTCTGCGACAACGCCGAGATCGTGGGTGATCAGAAGCATCGCCATCTGTCGCTCCTGTTTGAGGGTGTGCAGCAGCTCAAGGATCTGGGCCTGAATGGTGACATCAAGGGCAGTGGTTGGCTCATCGGCAATCAACAGGCGCGGATTGCAGGCAAGCGCCATGGCGATCATCACCCGTTGCCGCAGGCCACCGGAGAGCTGATGCGGATAGTCGCCGAGACGTTCGGTCGGTGCCGGAATTCCCACCTGATACAGCAGTTCCCCTGCCTTGATCAACGCCTCTTTTTTTTTCATCCCCCGGTGCAGCTGCAACACCTCGGCAATCTGGCTGCCGATGCGAAAAACCGGATTGAGCGAGGTCATCGGCTCTTGAAAGATCATCCCGATACGGTTGCCACGCAGGCGCCGCATTTCGGCCTCGGGAAGTTTGAGCAGATCCTCGCCATCGAAGCAGATTTCCCCCTCGACCACCTTTCCCGGCGGCGGTACCAGCCGTAGCAGCGACAAGGCGGTCATCGACTTACCACTCCCCGATTCCCCTACCAACGCCAACGTCTCCCCCGCCTCCACGGCAAAATCAACCCCGGCCACCGCCTTGACCTGACGATTGGCGGTAAAAAAGTAGGTTTTGAGGTTGTGAACCTGCAGCAGTGCCATCGAGACCTCAGCTTAGGGGGCGCAAAAAAGCCCCGGTAAAAACCGGGGCCCTTAAAGTGCGTGACAACCCGAAACTACAAGAACTTTTTAGGATTGATCGGAACGTTGTTGAGGCGGACCTCATAGTGGACGTGAGAGCCGGTCGAGGTGCCGGTGTTACCGACGGCGGCGATTTTATCGCCCCGTTTGACCCGCTGCCCAACCTTAACGAAAAGCTTGGAGTTGTGACCATAGTAGGTCTTGTAGCCGTATCCGTGATCGATGACCACCAGCTTGCCGTAACCGACGGCAGTCTCGGAACGACTGACGATGCCATCGGCTGAAGCGTAGATCGGAGTCCCGGTACGAGCGGCGATATCGACCCCTTCGTGCATCTTACGCTTGCCGGTAAAGGGAGAGTTCCGCATGCCGAAACCAGAGGTCATCCACCCCTTGGTCGGCAACCCCTTAGGACGGGCGGCAAGGAGGGAACGTTGATCGTTGAGGACCCCCTGAATCTCTTCCTGGCTCTCACGGCGCAGATCGATCGACTGACGCAGCTCGTCAATGCGACGTTGCAGATCGGCGGCAGCGCTCAACCCTTCATCTTCAGGAGGGCCACCGATACCGGTAAGGGCATCACTATGACTGGGAGTCAGTTGGGCAAGAACCCTGACCTTGGCGTCGTTCTGGGCGATAACGACCATCTCCTGACGCAGGTCATCAAGGGTCGCGGCGAGTCGTTGCAGATCTTGACGTTGCTGCAGGTTTGCACTGCGCAGTTGATGTAGCTCCTGACGGTCAACACGCATATGAACGTAGTCGGTGACGACCCACGCCATGGCAAGAACCAGCATAAAAACGCAGGCCACTACGCTCCGAACAAGTCCCCGCTTCAGGGTCAGGCGACGAACCCGATGCGATCCTTCGGGGATAAGAAGAACGGTGTATTTCTCTGCGGACACTACTTTCCTCCTTGCTGGCAGGCCCTGCAAAAGGGCTCCTGCCACAAAACACACCGATCACTAATAGAGGAAAAGCGTACCCTTTGTCAAGCTTTTTGCCCTTTAACCCTGCGATGCTACGGGGGTTTCGACAAATCAGGGGAGAATATCGAGGCTCATCGCCGTTTCATCACACTCGGGAAACTTGGCACATTTCATACAATCACCCCAAATTTTATGCGGCAATTGCGACTTCTCGATCTCAACAAACCCGATCTTGGCAAAAAAAGCAACCTTATAGGTCAAAGCAAAAACACGTTTAATTCCAAGATCTTTTGCCTCATCAAGGCAGACCTCAACAAGTTGACGGCCGATCCCGCGCCCTTCCGTCTCAGCCGCCACCGCCAGAGAGCGGACCTCTGCCAAGTCTTCCCAACAGACCTGAAGACAGACCGTTCCGACCACCGTCTCTTCCTCTTCCCATACGTAGAAGTTACGGATCTCCTCATAGATATCGGAGAGGGAGCGGGGAAGGACCAGACCATCGCGGGCATAGCTGACCAGAAGCTGGTGAATGGCGCGCGCATCGGCAATACGGGCCTTGCGGATCATAAAGACCTCCCTCAAATGGATGGATCGAGGTTGAGCCCGGCCGCGGCCAGAGCATGGCGGATCTTGGCGATGGCCGCTGTCGCCTCAGCCTCAGAGAGCGACCGCTCGTCGTGCGGTTCGCTCCAGATCGGCCGCGGCCAAAGAGGATCGTCGCTGAAGCGGGGAACAAGATGCCAGTGCAGGTGCGGCACCATGTTGCCGAGCAGTTCGTAGTTCATCTTGGCGGGACGATAGACACTTGCCAGTGCCTGCGCCACCAGCGCCACCTCATCCATCAGGGCGTGGCGTACCTCGGGCTCAAGGTGAAAAAGTTCGGTGACATGCTCGCGACTGAAGAGCAGAACGTAGCCAGGAAAGAACTGGTCACGATTGAGGACGACATAGCTGTATGGCAAAGCGACGATACGCAGATCGACATCCTCTTCCCAACGCCGGCACATAAGACAGGTATTCATTGTGGTAGATACTCCCCGGAAAAGACTTCGACGGCGGGCCCAGTCATCAGCACCGTTCCCTCTTCCGACCATTCAAGCTGCAGATCCCCACCACGCAGATGATTAACGATGCACCGTTCGCTACGCCCGGTCAGCACTCCAGCGACGGTCACCGCCGAGGCACCGGTGCCACAGGCGAGGGTCTCGCCCGCCCCTCGCTCCCAGGTCCGCTGTTTGACTTCTCCAGGGGAGAGCACCTGGACAAATTCAACGTTGATCCGCCGCGGGAAGAGCGGATGATTCTCGATCAGCGGGCCATAGACGTCGACGGGAAAACTGTCGACGTCATCGACATAGATGACGCAATGCGGGTTCCCCATAGAGACACAGGTAATGGCAAAGGTGCGCTCTCCAACGTTCAGGCTTTGTTCAACATACGGGTCCACACTCGTAAGCGCGAGGGGAATTTTCACCGCCGCCAGCTGTGGCACCCCCATGCTCACCTGAACCTTCTCAACCTTACCGGCCGGGTTGCAGAAAAGCTGCAGCGGCAGAATCCCGGCACCAGTCTCAACCCGAATCTTCAGCTGGTCGATGAGCCCGTGATCATAAGCGTACTTGGCGACACAGCGCACACCGTTGCCACACATCTCCGCCTCACTGCCATCGGCGTTAAACATGCGCATGCGTAGATCGGCGCTCTCGGAGGGGAGGATGAGGATCAACCCGTCGCTGCCGATACCGAAATGACGATCACTCACCGCGATCGCCAGCTGCTCTGGGTCATCAATCGTTTCACGGAAACCGTCGACATAGACATAGTCGTTGCCGGCACCTTGCATTTTGACGAATTTCATGGTCTGCCGCTTTCCTCAACAGGGGATGAAGATCCGCGCATTATAGCGTCGCTGTCGCGACACCACAAGCATCGCAACAGCCTGATACGCGGTGGAAAATCTTGCAATCACTGACCGAATCGGTTACAAAGGCTTTTTATATCAAAGGTTTTTCGCATCATGGCACCTCTGGATACAGCACTCTTTCGTCGCCTGCGCAAG